>JBIIZO010000045.1:0-13481 GCA_044346245.1 Crocinitomicaceae bacterium | reverse complement strand
GGTGTGAAGGTCATAAAGCCCGTGACCGGATCAATGGTGATGACGGATCCAGTTCCAAAAGGAACGGTTTCCGTGAATGTCGGATTCCAGGTTACTGGGCTATAAGGCGCCGCTGTTTCTGGGTCGGGTACTACATTAGAAACACTTCCGCCAAGCAATGGCGCCATGAGTTCGTAACTCAGGGAGTCTCCGTCGGGGTCAAAAGCGGCGTGATCAAAATCTAGGGTGTTTTGTGAACACAAAATAAGCGGCGGATAATTGATAAAGCGCGCGCCCTGGTTGTGCACGCCAACAAGAGCTGTACCTGGAATAAAAGTGGTGAGCGTGATGCCGTTACTTGCGGGGTCGACGATGTTGTCTATTGCGCCGGTCCAGCAGCAGCGCTGGTAAGAAATGTAATATCCTTGAACGGTGAGCGGTAGCGTCACGGTATCGATGTAAATAGCGCGCTCCACGCAGATGTCGTTCGGCACGGTAACGCAAGGGTCGTCATAGACAATTGGTAAAATATTTTGAGAAAAAGGTGCGATTTCTCGGGTCATGAAAATGCTCCCATCGGCTAAAAAGATGGTGTAGTTGAGCGGATTGTCGAAACTTGTTGCGGAGTTGCAGTCGCGGTAGATTTCGATGGTGATTTTGTATTGGTTGTTACCGAGTGAATCGTAATAGATTTCACCGCCGATAATGTGACTTGCCCAGCTGTTAAAACTGAATAAAAGTCCGATTAAAAATGCAAATAAGGTGGTTTGGAGACGCATGCGCATGAATTTTGTATATTCGTTGTGATGTCAAAGGTAAGCTTGTTTTTTTTAAGTGTGTGTTTCTTTTTGGTTTTGCAAATTACTGCACAGACCGAAAAGCAACTCCGTTCGGAATTAGCGCGCACGAAAGACAAGACGGCACAATTGCAAATAAGGTTGCGTCTGATCGATGCGATTTACGAAAGTAACCGCAACCAATGGCAAAACGAGGTTCAATTATTGGTTTCACAACGCCGTGCCTATTCAGGTCAAGCCAATCAGGTCCTCATCTCCTTGCTTGCTGCAGAGCGCGCCAACATCTTAGGAAATAGAAAATTGCTGGTGCAAATATTTGATTCCCAGCTTCAAGATGCCCGTTTTCACAATTCCAAACTCAATTGGCGCAAAAATTTATTGGGTTGTGCCGTTCATCCAAACGATCCACAATATCACTACACGCGCCTTTTGGCTCAAATGAATAGAGCCCTCAAAAACCGAGAGCAAACAGCATTATATCTGCAAATTGCCAAAAATTTTTCGGCTGTTTATCAAAAAGACTCTGCTCTTTGGGCCAGTAACCGCGCCCTACAGCTGGCCAAGCGCTCAGACAAGCGCTGGGTACTCATCGAGGCCATGCAACAACAAGCTGAGGTCTATTGGCAGTTCAATTTATTTGAACAGGCTGTTCAGCGGTCTATTTTTTCTTTGCAACTCGCCGAAGAAGCGGCCCTCGATTACTACAAGCTGAGCCCGCTTTTGCTCATTGCATCGATCTCTACGGATGTGAAGAATTACAATGAAGCAGTGACCTACCTCAAATTGGCCCAAGAACTCGCACAAACTATGAAAGACCAGCGCAGTTTGGCATATGCGCACTATCTATTTGGCAAGTATTATCTAGGTATAAATGCCCCTACAAAAGCTTTACAACGTGCCGCTATGGCTTATCATTGGTTCAAAGAAGCAGGTGAAGTACGCTATGCTCATCGTTCGCGCTTACTGATGCTAGTAGCGCTGCGCGATGCAGGTAGGCAAACAGGATCGAAGTTCAGCAGTTTTGTCGCCTCTATAGCACAAGAACCAGACCCCATACTGCTTTCAGAAACTTATTATGAATACGGTCAGTATTTATTAGCAGCACAGCAATTTTCTGAGGCAAAAGTTGCTTTTGAGAAAAGTTTGAGTTGCTTGCCTTATGAATCCTTGATCCGGCCGAAAATTGCCAATACATATCGGGCGTTGGCCTCAATTGCATCCAAAACTGGGCATTTGGCGCAGGCGTATCAGCACCAACAAAAATACAGCAGTTGGCTTGAAAACAGCCCTGTTTGGCGCAGTGCCGCACGCATAGAAGAGATGGCCGCGGCCAATTTGCGCGAAGAACGCGAACGTCTCATCTTGAACCAACAGGCGTCAATTGAGCGCGCACAAAAAGAGCGCGAAATCATCGAGCTCCAACGCGACCGCCAGTTGGTTATTTCCATTCTTTTTATTTTCGCTATCATTTTTGGGGTCATTATTTACATGCTCAGAATGCAGCAGGCCAAGATCAAGCAGGAGCAGCGGGAGGCAGAGCTGTCTCAAACACTTTTGCGCACGCAAATGAATCCGCATTTTGTCTTCAATGCAATGTCGGTTATTCAGAGTTATATCTACGAGAATGACCCCGCCAAATCATCGCAGTTTTTGGTCAATTTCTCCAGGCTTATGCGCCTCATTCTAGAAAACTCACCTAAAGAGTTCATTCCTATAGAACTCGAAAGAGAAATCCTAGACAAATACCTCACGGCCCAAAAGATGCGCTTTGAAAACCGTTTCGACTACGAGCTTCTCATCAGCGATGACCTCCTCTTCAATAAAGCCATGGTCTCGCCCATGATTACCCAGCCTTTTATTGAGAACGCCATCGAACACGGCCAACTACACTCCGTGAAAGACGGCAAAATCTCCGTAAATATTTACGCTAAAGATGCGCAGCTGTATATCCAAATTCAAGACAACGGCGTCGGTCGCAAGAAGTCTGCCGATACCAAGAAAATAAAGGCGCATAAAAGTATGGCGATAGATATTACGCGCGAACGCATCGCTATTCTCAATAAAAAGTATAAATTTAGTGGTAGCTTGACCATGAGCGATCTAGACACCGTTTCTCAGACCGGAACAGTCGTGACGCTCATCTTGCCCCTAAAGTACGAAACCGAACAATAAACCTACACGTGCCATGAGTCGAAAAGTACTGATCATCGATGACGAAAAACCAACCCGGACTTTCATCCGCAAAATGCTCGAATCCTTTGATTTGAATCTGAGCGTTTATACCGATGGAGAAAACGTAGCGTCCGGTATCGAGGCTATAGAAGACATCCAACCAGATATCGTTTTGCTCGATATCCAAATGCCAGATGGCAATGGTTTTGACGTCCTAAGACAGGTCAAGTACAAGGCGTTTGAAGTGATTTTCATCACGGCCTTTCAGGAGTTTGCTGTACAAGCCATTAAATTTTCAGCGCTAGACTACATCTTAAAGCCCATAGACGCAGAGGAACTCCACACCGCCATGACCAACGCCTTGCAATTGGTGGAGCACAAAAAAGACGACACACAGTTTCAAGCCCTACAGCACAACATTCAGCCGCAGCACAAGCGCAAACTCGTGCTCAAGACACAAGAGAGCATTTTTGTGATTGAAATAGACGATATCGTGCACTGCGAGGCAGATAAAAACTATACGTTTTTCTATCTTAATGACGGCAAGAAAATTTTGGTATCAAAAACCTTGAAAGACTACGATACCATGTTAGCTGGCTTCTCCTTTTTTAGGGTGCATCAGTCGCATTTGATCAACCTCAATTATGTGGAGCGCTACGACAAGCACGATGGCGGCTCGGTGATCTTAAAAGACGGCACCGCTATTCCGTTGTCTCCGGCTAAAAAAGAGCAGTTTTTTAAGAGCCTAGACTTACTTTAGAGCGCTTTCTAGGTCCGCGAGGAGGTCTTCGGCGTCTTCAATGCCCACACTCAAGCGGATCAAAGAATCGACTACACCACTCTGCTCGCGTACTTCCTTCGGAATAGACGCATGGGTCATGGTGGCCGGGTGCCCAATAAGCGACTCAACGCCACCCAAAGACTCCGCAAGCGCAAATATTTCTACTTTCTTGACCAAATCTAGCGCATCTTGTAACTGATTGCCTTTGAGCGTAAAAGAGATCATGCCGCCAAAGCCACGCATTTGTTTTTTAGCGACGTCGTGGTTGGGGTGCGTTTCAAATCCTGGCCAGTATACTTTGTCTACTTTTGGATGCGTTTGTAGGTAGCGCGCGATTTTTTCGCCGTTTTCGCAATGGCGTTGCATGCGCAAGTGCAGGGTTTTGATGCCGCGCAAGACCAAAAAGGAGTCCATAGGTGCAGTAACTGCGCCCGACGAATTTTGGATGCGGTACATTTCTGTAGCGAGGTCGTCGTCATTGCAGACCAAAGCGCCCATTACGACATCTGAATGGCCGCCTAGGTATTTGGTGACAGAGTGCATGACCATATCGGCGCCTAAATCGAGCGGATTTTGTAAATATGGTGTGGCAAAAGTGTTGTCTACGCACAAAAGTGCGCCGGCTTTTTTGGAAATTTGTGCCATAGCCTCGATATCGATGATATTCATCATGGGGTTTGTTGGCGTCTCGACCCAAATGAGCTTGGTGTTTTCATTGACCAAAGCCTCAACAGCCGCTGGGTTTTGCATGTCTACAAAATGAAAAACCAAGCCGTATTTGGCAAAAATAGTATTAAAGATGCGGTAAGATCCGCCATATAGGTCATTAGTAGAGATGATTTCGTCGCCAGGGTTGAGCATTTTGATCACGCAGTCAATAGCGGCCAAGCCAGAACCAAAGCAAGCTCCGTGCTTACCGTTTTCTATGGCTGCGATGTTCTTCTCGAGCGCATGGCGCGTTGGGTTGAGTGTTCTGGAATATTCGTAGCCCTTGTGATTGCCAACGCCATCTTGCACATAAGTGGAGGTTTGGTAAATAGGGGTCATGATGGCGCCAGTGGCTGGATCTGGGTGAACGCCAGCGTGAATGGCTTTGGTGGCAAATTTCATAGTCAAAAGTGTTTCGACAAAATTAATAGAATCCTTTAAGGCAGGCCCAATTCGAGCGCAGGATCCCAAAAAACTTTTTGAAAGTCTTGGATTTGATTTTGAACAACTTGAATCCCTTCGGCTTGCAGGCGCAGTTCCATGGTGTTTGGCCCATCAAAATGGTGTTTGCCACTCAATAAGCCAACGCGATTGACCACCCGATGTGCGGGGACATCTGGTAGAACATGACTGGCGTTCATGGCCCAGCCCACCATTCGGGCCCCTTGTTTGGAGCCCAAGTAATTGGCAATAGCGCCGTAACTCGTGACACGACCACTTGGAATGAGCCGCACGACGTCGTATACATCTTGGAAGAAATCCTTGTTTTTGAGCACTTTCAAAGATAAAAAAAAGCCACCTGTTGAGGTGGCTTTTAATTCATGTGTACAGCGTAAGCTTATTTTTTATCGCAACATGCTGGCTTCTCAGCAGCACATTTAGCATCTTGCTCACAAGAACCGCCATTCATTTGGCATTCTGTTCCTGCTTTGCATTCTTTTTTCGTTGTTTCGGCGCCGTTGCCCAAGATAGGAGCAATCACCAAACCAATGAGGCACGTCAATTTGATCAAAATGTTCATTGATGGGCCTGAAGTGTCTTTGAATGGGTCACCAACGGTGTCTCCGGTAACTGCTGCTTTGTGCGCATCAGATCCTTTGTAAGTCATTTCGCCGTTGATTTCAACACCAGCTTCGAAGGATTTTTTAGCGTTGTCCCAAGCACCACCAGCGTTGTTTTGGAAAACTGCCCAAAGCACACCAGAAACCGTTACACCAGCCATATAACCACCGAGCATTTCGGCGATCAATTGGTTGTCAGAAGGGTAAACTAATTTGCCAAGCATTACAATGGCAATTGGCAATCCAATGGTAAGGATACCAGGGAGCATCATTTCGCGGAGGGCAGCTTTGGTAGATATTTCTACACATTTGCCGTATTCTGGCTTGCCGGTACCTTCCATGATTCCTGGAATTTCTTTGAACTGACGACGCACTTCATAAACCATGTCCATTGCTGCTTTACCAACTGAGTTCATGGCAAGTGCAGAGAAAACAACTGGAACCATACCGCCGATGAATAACATGGCAAGTACAGGCGCTTTAAAGATGTTGATACCATCGATACCTGTGAAGGTGACGTAAGCGGCAAACAAAGCCAATGAAGTAAGTGCAGCAGAAGCAATTGCAAAACCTTTACCAGTTGCTGCAGTTGTGTTACCAACTGAGTCTAAGATATCTGTGCGGGTACGTACTTCTTTAGGAAGTTCGCTCATTTCAGCGATACCACCAGCGTTGTCAGAGATCGGACCAAATGCATCAATCGCTAATTGCATAGCGGTTGTTGCCATCATGGCAGAAGCAGCAAGTGCCACACCGTAGAAACCAGCAAGCGCATAAGTAGACCAAATAGCCGCTGCAAACAATAAGACAGTAGGGAAGGTAGAAATCATACCTGTAGCCAAACCAGCGATGACGTTGGTACCGGCGCCTGTTGAAGATTTTTGAACGATTTTCAAGACAGGTTTTGTACCTAAGCCCGTGTAGTATTCTGTAACAGAAGAAATGGCACCACCAACGAACAAGCCGATGAGTGTAGCATAAAATACGCTCATTGAAGAAACGTTTTTCATTCCTTCACCGAAGAAGGTCATTTTCATGTTGGCTGGCAACATATACTGAACGAGGAAGAAACAAGCAACAGCTGTAAGGGCGATAGATACCCAGTTACCGATGTTGAGTGCTTTTTGTACTTCTGCTTCTTTTGCAGAATCAGAGCTGATTTTAACGAGGAGTGTACCGATGATCGAGAACAAGATACCGAAACCAGCAATTGCCATTGGCAATAAGATTGGGCCAATACCGCCAAATGCATCTTTGATACCGCCCATGTCACTGATGACATAATTACCAAGAACCATTGCAGCCAATACAGTAGCTACATAAGAACCGAAGAGGTCAGCGCCCATACCGGCAACGTCACCTACGTTGTCACCAACGTTGTCAGCGATAGTTGCAGGGTTGCGTGGGTCGTCTTCTGGAATACCAGCTTCAACTTTACCAACTAAGTCAGCACCTACGTCAGCAGCTTTGGTATAAATACCGCCACCTACGCGTGCAAACAATGCGATAGACTCTGCACCCAAAGAAAAACCAGCTAAGGTTTCGAGTACTACGGTCATTTGCTCAGAGTTGGTCCAGTGACCACCCATGAAGATGTTGTAGAATAAAATGAAGAAGCCAGTCAAGCCTAAAACAGCCAAACCAGCAACACCTAAGCCCATGACTGTTCCACCACCGAAAGAAACTTTCAAGGCTTGTGGAAGGCTAGTGCGTGCAGCTTGTGTGGTACGAACGTTTGTTTTGGTTGCGATTTTCATACCCATGTTTCCTGCCAAAGCAGAGAAAATAGCGCCGAAAATAAAGGCAACTACAATTAATAAATGCGTTTTGACACCTGGTAGGAAGGTAATTCCGGCCAAAACAACGCTTGAAATGAGTACAAAAATGGCTAATAGGCGGTACTCTGCTTTCAAAAAGGCGAGTGCACCTTCGTAGATGTAATCTGAAATTTCTTTCATTTTTCCATCACCTGCGTCTTGCTTTAATACCCAAGCGCGCTTCATTGCCATAAATAGTAATCCGATAATTGCCATTACTATTGGCACATAAATCATCATTGATTCCATATTGATCTGTTAATTTGTAAAATATTAATTAGCTGGCAAAAGTAGCTGATTTCGCCTAGGAAAGCAAATACGGAAATAAAAAAGAAGGGTTACGTTTTGATCACGTAAATGTGAAGCGCTTATTTATCGACGTCTATTTTGATGATGCGGAGTTTTTCACCGTAAACTTTCTTGAGTTCGTCGAGCACGGGCGACATCGTTTTGCACGGACCACACCAAGTGGCAAAAAAATCGACTAAAGTTGGTGTTGGCGCGCTGATGATTTCTTTGAATTTTCCCATGGAGCAAAATTACAAACTATGAAGTTTACGTTTTGTAACATAGGCTACAATTCACTTGAAAACAAAAAAGGCCCGAAGTGATTCGAGCCTTTTCTATTAATTGGATTTGAAACTTATTGTTTGGTGTAAGTTGCTACACAAGTGCCGCTTCCGCCAATAAGTGGAAGGGTGTTGTCATAAGTATAGGTAATGGTGATGGTGTTCGCTTGGTTGTTGATACTGCCTACGCCAGAAAAAGTCACCTGACCAAATGTAACATCGATGGTTTGAGTTGGAATATTGATGTTGTTTCCGTTGATAGTCGCGTTAGCTGTTCCTCCAAAAATATTGAACATGTTGTCAATAATTAAATCATTGGCACCGGCGCCTGCCGAAATTACAGGAGCAGCAGCTAAAGGAAATGAATTGCCACAATCGCTCGCAACTGCCCAAGTAACCAACCAGTTGTCTTGGCCGATGTTGACGTTTACAGTGCGTGTTGCGGTTGCTGTTCCGTTTTCATTGGTGGCCGTGTAAGTAACCACATAGGTGCCTTTTGTTGTGGCATCTACTTGGCTGCTCGTGTTAACCGTTACAGCTGAGCCATCTTTGTTGGTCGCTGTTGCGCCAGCATCTGAGTAGGTGTCGCCTACATTGATGTTTTCGGGGTTGTTGCCATTTATGGTAATGGATGGGGCATATTTACAAGTTCCGTCGTCTTTTTTAGCTGCAGAATTGTAGTTGACTGCGTCTTGGTCGGTGCAGCCCTTTTTCTTGCAGCTTGCAGCTGTGCCAATAAGTAATGCCGAAAAGGCGATTAGTGAAAGGTAAGTTTTCATAGTTGAATTGCGTTTAAGTGTTCCGAAATTATAAAATTGCTGGGCAATAGACAAATAAACGCACGTCATTTATTTTTATTGCAAAAAAAACGGCGCTCCTAAGAACGCCGCTTCCAACCAAACGATAGGTCTAGTCTTGCAACACTTCATTCTGACCAGTCGGTGTTGCGAGCGCATTTTTGATTTTAGCTTCTAGTTCTTCCATGAGTTCTGGATTGTCTAGAATGAGTGCTTTAATAGCATCGCGTCCTTGTCCGAGTTTGGTTTCTCCGTAAGAGAACCAAGAACCGCTTTTCTTGAGGATGTTGAGGTCTACACCAAGGTCGATGATTTCACCTACTTTAGAGATGCCTTCGCCGTACATGATGTCGAACTCTGCTTTTCTGAAAGGAGGTGCCACCTTGTTCTTGACAACTTTGACTTTGACGCGGTTACCGATGATGTCTTCGCCGTCTTTGAGTTGTGCCGCTCTGCGGATATCGATGCGGATAGAGGAGTAAAACTTAAGGGCGTTACCACCTGTAGTGGTTTCGGGGTTGCCGAACATGACGCCGATTTTGTCGCGCAATTGGTTGATGAAGATACAGCAGCAGCCAGCCTTATTGATTGAGCCCGTCAGTTTGCGAAGTGCTTTAGACATGAGGCGAGCCTGCAAGCCCATTTGGGAATCGCCCATTTCGCCTTCAATTTCTGCTTTCGGCGTCAGGGCCGCAACGGAGTCAATGACGATGAGGTCGATGGCGCCTGAACGGATGAGGTTGTCGGCGATTTCAAGGGCTTGTTCGCCGTTGTCTGGTTGCGAAATAAGGAGATTGGAGATGTCTACACCTAGTTTTTGAGCGTAAAATTGGTCAAAGGCGTGTTCGGCATCTATGAATGCGGCAATACCACCTTGTTTTTGAACTTCGGCAAT
Source organism: Crocinitomicaceae bacterium (assembly GCA_044346245.1). GTDB lineage: Bacteria > Bacteroidota > Bacteroidia > Flavobacteriales_D > Crocinitomicaceae > UBA952. Next base: position 3,905 of record JBIIZO010000045.1, on the reverse strand, counting down.
GGCGTGAATGGCTAGTGTTGTTTTACCAGAAGATTCTGGCCCGTAGATTTCTACAACGCGCCCTTTCGGATAGCCGTTGATACCTAAGGCGAGGTCTAGTGTAAGAGATCCGGTAGGAATCACTTCTACTTGTTCGACAGGGGCATCGCCGAGTTTCATGACGGCTCCTTTTCCGAAGGCTTTGTCAAGCTTTTCCATGGTCAGTTGGAGTGCTTTGAGTTTTTCGAGGTTTTGTTCTTTAGACATATCGTTTGTTGTTTTGAGCGAGGCTCGGTGAATAATTTTTACAAAGTTGCTAGATGATGGACGTAAACAATTTACGTTCTACTGAAAACAGGCCAAAACTTCGTTGGCGTGGTCTTTTGTATTCGGTTTTTCGATGATTTTAATCAGGGTGTTGGTTTGGTCAAATATGAATGTCATGCGGTGAATACCGTCGTAAACACGCCCCATGAATTTCTTAGAACCCCAAACGCCGAATTGTTGGATGATGGTTTTTTCGGGGTCGGAGATCAGTGGAAAATTCAGTTGGTACTTATTTACAAATTTCATGTGAGCAGCAACGCTATCGGCACTGATGCCAATGACATTGACTTGTGCGGCGAGCAGTGCTTCTTGGCCGTCGCGGATACTGCAAGCTTGGGCAGTGCAGCCTGGGGTGTCGTCTTTGGGGTAAAAGTAGATGACAAGATTTTTGCCAGCGTAAGATGCGCTGTCGATGGATTCGCCGTTTTGGTCAGTGCCAATAAAAGCTGGAAGCTTGCTTCCGAGGGTAAGTGTTGTCATAATGCTTAAAAAATAATCGGTGTAACGATGAAAAACTAATCAAAAGTAAAAACTATTCACCAATAACAAAACATCATTCGCAAAAAAGTTTTACTGTTGTCCGTATTTTAACAGACGAAAAAGAAATACGCACCACGAAATGATACTAATTGCCCCGCCAATTGGTGTCACTGGGCCCAGAAAGGCAAACGAATCGGTGCCGAAAAAGTGGCGACCTAGCACCAAGCCATAAATGGAGAAACTAAACAAAAACATACCAATGAGCATGGTCCACAAAATACCTTTCATCGGAAAAGCCAAGCGCTTATCATTCAATGAGAGGATGAAGACACCCATGGATAAAAATCCTTGATAGCGCACCCCTACTTCAAAAGTGGCCAATTGTGCGGGCTCGAGAATAGCTTTAAGGGCATGAGCCCCAAAGGCGCCAAATACAATAGATAACATGATCAGGAGGCCTGCTAAAAATGTAGTTTGTTTTTCCATACTGCGAAATTGTAAAAAAAAGACAAACCAAGTGTATCTTTGTGCACATGCGTTCGCTAAGTTTCTTCTTATTATTCTTTTTAATACTCAGTTGTGAGCAGGCCAAACCGCGTACTTACGACTATATCCAATACAGTGCTTTAGATTTGAGCACTTACGATTTGTCGGCGCGCATCATGTTGCCCAATGCCAGTGCCGGAATCGGTACCTCCATGAAACCGAAAGTCGCATACGAAATAGGTGGATTCAAATGGAAACTCAGTGTGGGGCGCAATTTTACACTCCTAATTGAAGACTACGGCGACTACGCCTATCGTTTTGCCGAATTCAAGCGCAAATTGCTCAAGCCCAATCCTTTCTTTGAAATTGAGATGGTGAGACAAACCAAAGACATCCTCATTTATAGAAGAATCGTGAAGGGCGAGTTTGTCTCACAGAAAAACGCAAGGTTTTATATATACAGCGTCAAGCGCATCCGTGAAAACTATTATGAAATCATGAACCGCGAACAAGGCGACACCAAAAGGGTTGTAGATTTCATGTATCACTCCATTCAATCATTAAAAGCGAATAATGCACATTAACAGAGAAGACGTACTTGCCGTTTTAGGCAAAATAACTGAGCCCGATCTTAAAAATGACTTGGTGAGCCTCAATTTAATAGAAGACTTGCAAATCAATGACAGCACCATTCACGTGGGTGTTAAAATTTCGAACCCCGCGCTACATGCCAGAAAACGCATGCAAGAAGCCATAGAATTCAATTTAAAGCGCGTATTCGGACAAGAAATCCAAGTACAGTGCCGCATTCAAGGTCTCGATGCAGAAAGCCGCACGGCGCGCCGAAAAATTCTGCCAGACGTCAAGCATATCATTGCTGTGGCATCGGGTAAGGGTGGCGTTGGTAAGTCTACGATTACCGCTAATCTAGCTGGTGGCTTGGCTAAAAAAGGATATCGTGTAGGTATTGTCGATGCCGATATCCACGGACCTTCGATGCCTACCATGTTCGATTTAGTAGGCGAGCGCCCCAAAATGACAGACGTCAATGGGCAATCGCTTATTGCGCCGATTGAGTCCAACGGCATCAAGATTTTATCGATCGGATTTTTCACCAGTCAAGACGACGCAGTTGTTTGGAGAGGTCCAATGGCTTCCAAAGCACTCACGCAACTTTTTACTGACGCGCATTGGGGCGAACTCGATTTCTTACTCGTCGACCTCCCTCCAGGCACCAGCGACATCCACTTGTCTTTGATGCAAACTGTTCCTTTAGATGGCGTAGTGATTGTCAGTACACCGCAAGAAGTTGCTTTAGCCGACGCGCGCCGAGGCATTCAAATGTTCAGACTCGATTCCTTTAAAGTTCCGATTGTCGGTATTGTCGAAAACATGGCCTACTTTACACCCGCGGAATTGCCCGACAACAAATACTATATTTTTGGCCGCGATGGCGCCAAGAATTTAGCGCAAGGCATGCAAGTGCCATTTTTGGGCAGTATTCCATTGGTTCAGGGTGTGTGCGAAGCTGGAGATGCCGGCAGACCCGCTGTTTTTCAGCAAAATACCCCCACAACAAGCGCTTTTGAAGAATTAGTTCATAACTTTGAAACGGAATTAAACGCTATTATCGCAACGCGCAAAACCCAAGCATGACAAACAACAAAGAAGAACTCCGCAGCAAAGTTTTAGTGGCACTTGATCAGCTCAGACCCTTTTTGCATGCCGATGGCGGCGATATGGAACTCATCGATATCACCGATGACGCCATTGTTCAAGTCCGTCTGTTGGGCTCTTGCAGCGACTGCTCGATGTCTCAAATGACCATAAAAGGTGGTCTGGAAGAAGCGCTTAAGATGGCGGCGCCAGAACTCAAAGGTGTAGTAGCGGTTTAACGCATGAAAATTCGGTTTTTAGTCGTTGGGAAAACTGCATTCGAGGACCTCAAAGTCGGAGAACAGCGCTACCAGCAACGCCTGGGTCATTACTGTTCTTTTGAAAGAATTGAACTCCCCGACATTAAAAATCCGAAGGCACTCAGCCAAACCCAAATCAAGGAGAAAGAAGGTCTTCAAATCTTAGCCAAAATCAATCCGACTGATTTTTTGATCCTGCTCGATGAAAACGGAAAGCAGTTCAGTTCGGTAGATTTTGCCAATTGGTTGGCCCAAAAACAATTACAGCATACGGGTGCTTTTGTGTTTGTCATAGGTGGAGCCTATGGCTTTAGTCCGGCTGTATACGAGCGCGCGCAATTCAAGCAGTCGCTTTCCAACATGACTTTCTCGCATCAGATGGTCCGCATGATTTTTCTCGAACAATTATACCGCGCTTTCAGCATCCTCAAAGGAGAGCCCTACCACCATGCCTGAGCACTTGTTTTTACACGAATTGATTTTCAAGAAGCCCGCTGGCACGAGCCGAGGTGTTTTGCATGCCAAGCCTTCTTGGATCTACACTTATACCCTGGCAAATGGTACTGAAATTCAAACAGAATTCCCTATCATTCCAGGTTTGTCGCCAGAATATCAAAATAAACATCAATATGAGGCGCAATTAAATCTGTTCATCAAGGCGTTTGAACCTTTTCTATTGATGTGGTCGGAGCTTGATTTTTTTACAGACCCCACTTT
>JBIIZO010000200.1:0-2719 GCA_044346245.1 Crocinitomicaceae bacterium | reverse complement strand
GCTTCATAAGTAATTTGAGCTGGATCAAAAACAACCTGAGCAACTTCTGCGTGACCAGTCTGACCGCTACAAACTTCTTTGTATGTAGGGGCGGCTTTGTGGCCACCTGCGTAACCCGGAACTACCGAAACCACACCTTTCAAATCTTTGAAACAGGCTTCGATACACCAAAAACAACCCGCGCCAAACGTGGCTGTTTCTAAATTGTTGTTGTTTTGATTTGCTTTCATATCGTTGGCGGAAACAAAATTGAGCGAAGCCGAATTGATGCAGTAGCGCAAACCCGTTGGGCGCGGACCATCTTCAAAAACATGCCCTAAATGCGCATCGCATTTGTTGCAGCGCACTTCTGTGCGGATCATGCCGTGCGAACGGTCTGTAATTTTTTTGACGTTTCCTTGCGTAAGCACCTCATAGAAACTTGGCCATCCGGATCCTGAATCGTATTTAGTTTTGCTTTCAAATAAAGGCGCATCGCAGGCTACACAAACATAGGTGCCTTCTTCGTGGTGGTCCCAGTATTTGCCGGTGAAGGGGCGTTCTGTGCCGCCATTGACTACATAGCACACGTTTTCTGGCAGCGCACGGCCGTTGAAAGTGTTTTGGTTTTTTGCATCATCTGGTTCTTGCTGACCACAGGCGTTTAGACTTCCTAACATAAGTATGACAAATATACGTTTCATGTACAAACAACAAACAAGAGTTGGTTTGGTTTAACTACTTTTGCCGCCATGTTCAAAAGATACAAGAAAGATTTTTGGTTATTGAGTTTCAGCATGTTCTTCTTCATGCTAAGCTTCAACCTGATCTTGCCAGAAATGAATGGATTTATCAGTAGTTTAGGCGGTAGTGAGGTCAAAGGAAGTATCATCTTTTTATTTTCCATTGCAGCCGGATTATCCCGACCTTTTGCTGGTAAATTAGCCGATTTAATTGGACGCAAAAGAAGTGTGTACATCGGATTAGCGATCGCAATTGCCTCTAGCTTGAGCTATGCATGGGTTGGCGCTTTATCTATTTTCTTTGTCTTGCGTTTTATGCACGGACTCAGTGCAGGTTTTGCACCAACCGGAGCCACTGCCCTACTCACCGACATGCTGCCACCCGGCAAAAAAGGAGCCGCTATGGGGCTATGGGGCACCTTCATTTCACTCGGCATTGGCGTGGGGCAAGCACTCGGTTCCTACATTTTTGCGCACAGCAATTTTGACACACTTTTCATGGCCTCAGCTGGCTTTGGCGTGCTTGCGCTCTTGTTATTAAGCCCTATCCAAGAAACACTTCCAGAACAACAAACCTTTCATTGGCGGCAGTTACTGATCAAATGGGAAGACGTCGTGGAGCCAAGTGTCAAACCCGCTGCACTGATCATGCTACTTACCGCAATTAGTTCTGGTCTTATTTTCGTTTTGACGCCAGATTACTCGGCCTACTTAGGCATTGCCAATAAAGGTTATTTTTTCGGGATTTACGTGCTGAGTACAATCGGTATTCGCTTGGTGTTTTCGTCGCTCTCCGACCGCATCGGACGCAGAGAAACCATGCTCATCGGCTGCTCCCTACTCGTTTTGAGCATGATTTTACTTGGTTTTTCTGACGACATTTGGAGTTATTCGCTTGCCGCCACCATTTTTGGTTTGGCTACAGGAATTTCAAGCCCGACACTTTTTGCTTGGACTGCCGACCTCAGTTTGGCACATCGCCGCGGAACGGGCGCTGGAACGCTTTTCATTGCGCTCGAAATCGGCATTTTGATAGGATCGGGCCTGACGTTTTTGTTTTACAAAAATACCATTGAAAGTGCGCGCACTTGCTTATTTATAGCTGCGGGTTTTGGAGGGTTAGCCTTGCTCTTATTGCTCCTGCAATTGCGCAAAGTTAAGCAGGCTGCTGCTTGAGGTAACGCCTAACGAGCCAATGTCCAGCATATACGAAAGGCGTAAGCAGAATGGCAATCAGGATTTTGAGTAAATAATTGGTGGGGGCAACTTCCATGTAGGTAGCCATACTCATGGCACCTGGCAAAACAAAACCAATGTACAACACGATGTATGAATCGATGAGCTGCGAGATGAGTGTACTGCCGGTACTGCGCAACCAAATAAAACGATTGCCTGTTTTGTGCTTGATGCGCTCAAACAAATAAGCATCTAGGAGCTGAGACACTAAAAATGCGACAATACTGCCTACAATCACTGCTTGTGCTTGACCAAACACCAAGTTATAGGCCGCATTCGTAGCGAGTTTAGAGTCTTTGATTTCATAAGCCGGAACAGCCATGGAAAGCCCAACGATTAAGAAGCAGTAAGCGATGAGCCCTGCTGTAATCCAAGAAAGCCTGCGAACTGCTTTTTGACCGTAAAATTCGTTGAGTAAGTCGGTCAATAAAAAAACAACTGGCCACGGAAGAATGCCGATAATGGTGACAAAAGGCCCTACTTTACGACCAAAAAAGAAGCCTTCTAGCGGAATTTGAATCAGTTTGTTACTGATGAGTTCTGCCGTAACCGCATTGGTGACAAATAAACCCGCAAGGGCTATAAAAAGCCATTGTCTGCGCTCATTGAGTTGTGCTTGCTCCATGTGGCAAAGTTAGGCAATTAGGGCGTACCGTAATCGAGGCGCTTGGTTTTGAGGTAGCGCTGTATGTAATATGAAGACGTATTGAAGTTGTCTATGCGCACACCCGTATTGGTAGAATGGATGAATTTAATTGCAG
>JBIIZO010000044.1:0-13601 GCA_044346245.1 Crocinitomicaceae bacterium | reverse complement strand
AGATAAATATTGATGGTTTTGTATTTGAAGTAATTTTCAGAAACATAAAGGTAGCCCTTTGGCATGTTGCTTGTGCCCCAAGAATTTTTTACCATGAAGTAGCGCGTACCATTTTGATCGGTATAAAGCCCTACAATGTGCATGCCGTGGTCATCGGTTGTAGTTTTATTGTCATAACCTTTCTGACGAAGCTCTGGTGTAATCACTAATTCTCTCATCGGCTCCGTAAATGCATTTGATGTGCGCTCTGCACCTGCGTCATTAAAACGTTTGTCGTCTTTGCCAATTACCTCGATCATTGAGGGGTCGGCCGGAACAATTGCCAAACCATTTTTGAAACTAAAACCTTTTTCAGAGACATCTGCGCCCCAAGCAATTGTATAGCCATTTTTAAGTGCCGCAACGGTTACCTCGAAGAGGTCGTCCATGCTGACGTTATAACTTTTACCCCAAGCCCAGTTGTCTGGGATTTCGAGCATGCATTCGCTGTACATCGGGTGATTGGTAAAAGAGGTCAAGGACACATAGTTTTTCATGTCGAGGCCCAATGATGCTGCATAAGATTTTGGCGTATAGCTCGTTCCATTCAATTCAAAGGTTTCGATGTCTTTACCCATGCCTCTGTTGAGGATGTCGTTGAACTTGCGTTTCCACTCGTCGGTTAAGCCCTCTGGTGCGCCTAATCTAGAAACGACATCAGACATTAGCGTATTGAGTTGGGTGAACATTTCGCCGTGGTTGTAAGTACTTGCCTCGTTTAAACCGGTATATACTTCGTAAGGAACGATGCCGTATTTTTCAATCACGAGCGGTACATCGTGAAAAGCACCACCTTCGCTGAAATTGACCTTACCATCCATGCGGATGTATTTTTCAGCCTTCAATTCGTAGGCTTTGCGCACTACGTACATTTCCGATAAAATGACTGGGCGTTTTGTCAGGCGTTGGATTTCGGACTCAAAGAAACTTGTTGCAGAAAAAGACCAACACGTTCCGGTCTGGCCTTGGCTCTGAACAGGTGTAGCGTCTAGTTGAACGAGTTTTTTAAACTGATACTTACTGCCTTCAACGTTGGTTGTTTGGGCAAATAACAAGGAAGTACTGATCCCAATGGATAGTATAAAAATGAAGGATTTTTTCATGCGTAAATTTTAGTTGTTGAGCACCCAACCTTGCAAACCGCGTGCCGCAGCTTGTTGTTGGATTTGTTGGAGTTCAGAAAGATTTTGAGCAGCGCCCGCACTCACTTTGGTCAGAGGACCATTTTGGATGAGCCTGGCCGCAAAGCCATCGCGCTTTAATTTGAGCACAAGGTTTTGAGCATTTTGCAAGTTAGAGAAGCAACCAACAACGAAATCGAAGGCTGCAGGAGCATTCGCTTCGGAAAGGGTTGGTTTGGCTTCATGCGCAACGTGTGTTTGAGGGGCAGCCGGTACTTTGACAACAAAGTTGAAACCTGGTTGCCATTCGTACGTCGCAAAACTCATGCGCGTTTCTTTTTGAAAAGAAAGTTGGACCACCGGCTCAGGTGCTTCGCTTGCTAAATCTAGGTTCGTTTTGACGTAGCTAGGGGCGTCTAGCTGATGCAGTGGATTGAAATCTGAACTTGAGAACAAGCCTGATTGCAAAGCATTGGTTTGGGTCGGGATCCAGAAAGAATAAAATGCAAAAGGAAGGATGCAGGCTGCAGCTGCAACACGCGTCCAGTTGATTTTGTTGGGAGCCGACTTGGGCTGTAAGTCTATAATTGGTGTTTCTTGTGCTGCCTCAACAGGCTGCGCCACGAAATTGAGATTGGCCAAACCGTAAGAAGACAACAACAAGTTAAAGAAGCGGTCTTGCTCGAATGAAATTTGGCCATCTTGTTGTTTGGCAAAAGAACCAAGTTTTGGTAAGTGGATGGTTTCACCGGCGGCGAGTTGGCGCTGTAGTTTATCTGTATGGGCTTGTAATTGAGTTTTGGCGTCTTCGTAGTATAGACCCTTGAGGCGCGCATATTCTGCGAGCAGCAAGCCGTCGTCTGTGAGTAAGAAACGATTGAAGAGCAGCGCTTTTTTGGGTGGTGCAATAAGGCCTTTATCGAGGTCGATTTCGGCAGCTATTTGCTTGGCAACGAAGCCCCCAAAACCAGGCACAACTACACAATTGTGTCTGAGTAAAAGTTGAATAATGATGTCTTCAAAACCCTGCATTGAACAAACTTACGAAAGTCTTGTCAGATTACAAAAAAGGCAAGACTTTTTCTAAATCGGCGGGGACATCTATGTTAGGCGTTTCGATGTCGGTCTGGATCAGGCGGATGGCATAGCCGTAATAAAGCCAACGCAGCTGCTCTAAGGATTCGGCCTGCTCGAGGGCACAGGGTGCCATAACGGCTATTTGTTGGAGCGCGCTTGCTTTGTAGGCGTAAAGCCCAATGTGGCGCAGCCAAGGAAAGTGCTGGTCTTTGGCATAGTGCATGTTGGGAAGCGGGCTGCGCGAAAAATAAATGGCGTTTTGCTGGTGATCTGCGAGTACTTTAATGCGGTTCACGTTTTCTAAATCTGCCGCACTGACCGCCGGGTGAACTAGTGTGGCAATTTGAACGCTGGGGTCTTCAAAAGCCCCCAAGAGTTGGTCGAGTTGCAGGCCTGAAACCAGAGGTTCATCGCCTTGGATATTGATGATGGTGTCGTAATCCGAAAAATGCGCAAGCACTTCGGCACAGCGCTCTGTTCCACTTTGGTGCGCGGCATTGGTCAGGCAAACCTCTCCGCCAAAACGACGCACTTCGTCGTAGATGCGTTGGTCATCGGTAGCAACAACGAGTGTGTCAAGTAAAGAGGCTTGCTGAGCGCCTTCGTAAACCCGCTGGATCATGGACTTACCTTTGAGGTCGATGAGTGGTTTGCCGGGAAAGCGACTAGAACCATAACGAGCGGGAATGATACCGAGAACTTTCATTAAAATTTAGCTTGTAATTGAAGGATAAAATTGCGCGGCGCTTGGATATCGCCCGGTCGAGAGGTGACTTCAGCGTTCAATAGGTTATTGACAATCAAAGAAATGCGGTACTGATCTTTGAGCGTGTAAGCGAAGCGCGCGTCAAAAACTAAATTGCCCTTGTTATAGAGCTGGCGGTAGGCCTTGAGGCCAGGTAAAATGTAAACAGTTGAGGTTAGCGAAGGGTCGAGGTCGTCTTCAAAGACGCGGTCGATGTTGCGCATAAAGCTGTTGTAGCGCATAGAGGCGCCAAAACTCAACTTTTGATAATTGGCCTCGATGTCGGCCTTGGCCAAATGCTTGAAACGGTATTTGAGCATGTTGGTGGAGGTGTCGGAAAAATTGGCGATGTACTGCGGATTGTTATTGAGTGAAATTGGGTTCATGTAGGTGTAACCAACTAAGGAAATGACTTCAACTTTTCCGAGCTGGCCCGAGGAATTAAAAGAGAGGTCAAGGCCTGAAATACGGGCTTTTTCTGCGTTTTGGGCCTGAAAACCAACCCAGTCGCTGACGTTATACTGTCCGCTGGTCAGGAATTGGATATCTTCGGCAGATGGGTTGAGCGGGTCGAGTGGTTTTTGGGTGATGGGGTTGTAATAAATGAAGGAAAACTCCATCATGTTGCTGTACTGATTGACAAAAAAGGCCGCGTCGAGCATGGCCTTCCAGTTGCCGATTTTAAAACCTTGCTTGATGCCGATTTCGCCAGCCCAGCCTATTTCGGGCCGCAGCGCTGGATTCGGAAAAATATTGAGCGCACCCACCGAAGTTTGCGTAAAACGCTCTGCCACACTTGGGTAACGGATGCCCTGACCTAAACTTGCGCGCAAGTGCGTAAAGGGTTTGAGGGCATAGTGCACGCCTGTACGCAATACAGGGTAAAACGGAATACTGCTGCTGTCTTTGCCGGGCAGTAAAAACTGTGAGTCTGGCTTTTGTTGGTCCATCTCGAAGTACTCTAAGCGCATGCCAGCACTAAGGTCTAGTTTGTTTTTGTGGTATTCGAGCTGGGTATAGGCAGCGTAGTTTTGCGAGCGGTGGTTGCCAAATAATTGAGAATTGACGACGTTTTGAATGGCCGTGGCTCCGGCGCTCAGTGTACTGCCCTCACCAAATTTGCGCTGAAAGGTGTAGTCGGCATAAGAAATAGTGGCTGCATTGCTTTGGCTTGCATTGGAAAGGTTTTCATTGGAAACCCAATAGAGACGAGTTTTGAGCTGGTGCAGGTTGTTGTGTTGGTCAATGAACTTGGCGTAGGGATCTAAAAACAAGCGCTGCCCAAAGTTGTAGCTCAGTGTAGAAGCGCCTGCGGTGGTGTCGCCGTAACCGCTAGGGGTATAGCCCAAAGAATCGCTTTGCCAAATGAGAAAACTGCCCGTTTTTTGAACTTGATAGTTGTAGCCCAAGCCTGCCTTAAGGCGCTTATCTAAGATCGCTTTGGCATAGAGCGTACCCGATACGCGCGCCCTGAATTCAGACTCGCCAATGCGGTAGCCGTCGTTGTGGTAGCCCGTGGTGGAGAGCGTGTAGCCAAAGCGTTTTTTTAGCGCGCTGTGGAACACTTCTAGTTGTTGATTCATGGGGGGGGTAGTCCACCATTGGAGAGAACTGCGGCGGGGGGCGCCATACAAACCGTACTGTACTTTGACTTTGGTCACTGGCACCAATGTGGGCTCTTTTTCGGCAAGGGCTATAACGCCGTTGAGCGCCCCGCTGCCGTATAAAACAGAAGCCGCACCTTTCATGACCTCCACCTGACTGGCTTGTTCCATTGGAATGGCATTCCATTGGGTATCGCCTGCGTAGCCAGATAGTAGCGGCATGCCATTCCAAAGCAACAGCACGCGGCTCCCGGTACCGTAGGCAAAGCCGGAGCCGCCGCGAATAGACACTTGACCGTCCATGGTATATACCCCTGGCGTTTGATCCACGGCCTGCTCGAGGTCGGTGATGCCTTTGTTGTCGATGAGTTGTGGCCGAAGGATTTCCATTGATACAGGAATTTCTTCGACGGCTTGCCGGCGCTTACCGACACTCACCACAACGTTTTTTTGTTCTTGAACTTGCGCTTGAAGTGCCACTTTTAGAGCTGTGGTTTGCGCTTGGCTAACCTGAATGGTATCTGGAATATAAAACGTGGCCTTGATGATGAGTTCAAAGGGAAGCGCACGTTGGGGAATGGTGATGATGCCGTTGTTGCTTTTAATGGGCGCGCTGCCTTTGAGCACTGCAAAGGATTCTTCTAGGCGGGCATTTGTTTGGGCATCAAGCACCTCAATTTGGAGCAATTGCGCCCAACTAGTAGCGCTTCCAAAGAGCAAAAATAGGAGGAGTAAACGCATGTTGTAGTTTCATTAGGTTCTGTGCGAAATTAAGAGATTTAAGCGACTTTCGTGTCCGTATATTTACAGAACATACTGTAATTGAACCACAAAATTTCTCGGGGCTTGAACGGCACCTGGCCTGGTCACGTATTCTGCATTCGTGAAATTATTCAAAATGAGGTTGCACTTGAACTGCTCCGAAAATGCGTAATTGAAACGCAAATCAAATACCGGAACGCCTTTATTAAAAACGGCTCGATACTGCGCCATGCCCACCAAAATCTCTGTATCGATGATGCCTTCTTCAAAAGCCAAATCGATGTTGCGCATGTAAGAATTGTAGCGCCCCGATATGCCGATGCCAAACTTTTTATAATTGAGTTCGATATCAGCCTTTGCCAAATGCTTGAAACGGTATTTGAGCATAGAACCTGTTGTATCTGAAAAAGTCGCGAGATACGTGGTGTCTGTATTCAAACTCAGGGGGTTCATATAGGTATAGCCCAATAAAGTCAGGACCTCTACTTCGCCGATTTTACCGGAGCTATTCATCGAAAATTCAATGCCTGTGATGCGCGCGCGCTCGGCGTTTTGCGCTTGAAAGCCGACCCAATTATACAGGAAATTAATTGCACCAGGATTGGTCGTTTGCAAAAACGCCATGGTATCGGGCTTGAAAACACCAAAAGCAAATTCAGTCATGTTGTCGTAGGCATTGATAAACCCTGCAACATCCAGCATGGCCTTCCAAGCGCCAATAACTACAACTTGCTTAAGCCCCAACTCAGCAGCCCAGCCGCGCTCGGCAATAAGGTCTGGATTTTGAAAGATGCGCAAACCGCCCACGCTCGTAGAAATATAGCGCTCTGCCACAGCCGGGAATCGAATGCCTTGACCAAAAGAAGCGCGCAAGTGGGTACTTTTCTGAAGTGCGTAGTGTCCGCCGAAGCGTAAAATCGGGTAAACAGGCAGTGTTTGGCCGACCCAATTGAAATTGGTTTCGGGCGTTTCGTTGTTGAGTTGACAATATTCGAGTCGCAAACCTGCTTGTAAATCGAGCTTTCCCTTCGACCATTCTGCTTGGTGATACAACGAAAAATTCTTGCTCAAATGATTTCCAAAGATATAACTCGTTACCTGACTGATATTGGAGGTCGCGCCGAAAGCGAGGTCAAAGTGCTTGATTTTCTTGCTCGCCTGATAATCAGTATAGTACATCTGCCCCAAAGACGCATCGACAAGCGCTGTAGAAGACCCTGTAGTAGTGACGTAATAGCGCGTTCTGAGCGCATGCTTGACCTTATTTTTGGAAATATATAACAAATAGGGATCGAGGCTCAAGCGCAGTGCGCGCTGTTCGCTGAGCGTATTTTCCAAGGCCTGTAAGCACATTGAATCATTGCGCCACAAAATAAACACACCTTCTTCTTGCGCCTGCACATGAAAAGAAAGCCCAGCCTTGAGTTGCGGAATATTTTTAAAGAAATAAGCGTAAGTGCCATGGATGCGCGCGCGCTGTTCGTGATCGCCCTCGCGGTAACCTTTATCTCTGAACACATTGACGCCAAGTGTAAAAGCGTGATTTTCCTTGCGTTTGGCGGCATAGACATCTACAAACTGAAAGGTCGGTGGGGTGTCCCACCATTTCATGCCCGCCCTTGGCGGATTGCCGTAAATTCCATTTTGAACCTTGAGCGAAACCGTACCTTCTAGTGGCGCGTCTTTTTCATTCATCGCGATGATGCCATTGAGTGCCCCGCTGCCATAAAGCACAGAAGAAGCTCCTTTGATGATTTCGATTTGCTCGGCGTGCTCCATCGGCACTGCATTCCATTTGACATCTCCAATATCCGGCGAGAGCATTGGCACGCCGTTCCAAACAAGCAGCACTCGGCTACCGGCACCGTACGCATAACCGCCGCCACCGCGTATCGAGACCTGGCCATCCATCGTGAAAACGCCCGGGCTTTGGTTTACGGCTTGTTCGAGATTGGCCAAACCTTTGTTGGCAATGAGTGCGGGGCGCAGTACTTCCATGGAGATAGACACCTCTTCGATATTTTTCTCAAAGCGTGCTGCACGCACGTAAACAGTTTTTTCGTCCTGCGTTTTGAGGCGAAGGCTGTCCTTATTCAGGTCTTGTGCAAAGAGGTAAATAGGAAAAAAAATCAGGAATAGTGTCGTAAATTTTACTGAATGCATTGCGGTTTGTTCGGTCTAACTTTACCCGAAGCTACTAAAAAATGGAACAATCAGACCAACTCTATCAAATTGCGTTCTCACAACTATACGGCATTGGCCCTATTCGTGCGCGGCGCATTCTCAAACTGCTCAAGCATCCGCGCGATTTTTTTGAGCTCAATTACAATGCGCTGCAGCAAATCACCAGCATCCCTATTGCGCAACTCGAAAAAACCGATAGAACAAATGCACTTTGGCGGGCGCAAGGCCAGCTGCCTTATTTAGCCAATGAAAACCTCAGCTATCATTTCATCACCGACCCCACCTACCCCGAACGCCTGCGGCATTGCAGCGATGCGCCGCTCGGGTTATTTTATCGCGGCTCAGCGCCAAGTTGGCACCAACCCAGGTGCATTGCAGTGGTGGGCACGCGCCAGCAAACAGCCTACGGCCAACAACTTGTCGAAGAATTGCTCGCAGGTTTACCCAAAGATGTTGTTGTCGTCAGTGGTTTGGCCTTAGGTGTCGATGCCAATGTGCACGAACAATGCCTGGAACAACAATTACAAACCATTGGCGTATTGGGGCATGGCATCGACCGCATTTACCCGGCCAGCAATCGCAAACTCGCCCTCCAAATGATCGAGCAAGGTGGGCTTCTGTCAGAATTTTTAATCGGTACCAAGCCAGACCGCATGCATTTTCCGATGCGCAATAGAATCATCGCTGGTTTAGCCGATGCAGTGGTGGTGATCGAGAGCAATAAAAACGGTGGTTCCTTGATCACAGCCGAATTGGGCAACGATTACAACCGAGAAGTATTTGCCTTTCCGGGGCCCATTCAACACCCGCAATCTGAAGGTTGCCACAACCTCATCAAAAACCAACAAGCGCAACTGCTGACCTCTGCGGCCGATTTACTAGCCGCCATGAACTGGTCTCCCACCCAACAAATAATTGAACTAGATAAGCAAAAAGGCCTCAATACCATTCAAACACAAATCCTTTTGCTCTTTCGAAACAAAAACAACTGGAGTATTGATGAGCTCGTACTCCAAATCAAACAACCCGTCGCACAAATTAGTAGCAATTTATTTGAACTAGAATTAAATGGCGCCTTGCAAAATATCGGAGCAAATCGCTACCGCCTGCCATTATAGTTTGCAAATCCTGCTTAACTTTGTTGCAGTTCATTTAAATAAACTTATTTAGAAAGGTGGAGGGACAGGCCCTATGAAACCTTGGCAACCTCACATTCATGTAAAGGTGCCAAATCCGATCCCTAATTGGGAAAAGATAAGTTGAAACGCGCTGTTTCTACCTTTCGCCAAGCAAATTATGACCAATAGCGCATTACAACAAGCCATTCAACAACGCATTCTCGTCTTAGACGGCGCCATGGGCACCATGATCCAGCGCCATCAGCTAGAAGAATTTGACTTCCGAGAAGGCGCTTTCGAGCAGCACCCAACTTCTTTGAAAGGCAACAATGACTTGCTGTCGATCACCAGACCTGACATCATCAAAGGCATCCACCGCGCCTATTTAGCGGCTGGCGCCGATATCATTGAAACCAATACTTTTTCGGGCACCACCATTGCACAAGCCGACTACCTACTCGAAGCAGCGGTATATCAAATCAATTTTCAAGGCGCAAAAATTGCCAAAGAAGTTGCCGCCGAATTCACAGACCGCCCGCGCTTTGTGGCAGGGTCTATCGGGCCAACGAACCGCACCGCATCTATTTCTCCCGACGTCAATGACCCGGGTTTCCGCGCCGTCAGTTTTGATGAACTCGTGGAGGCCTACAGTGCACAAATTGAAGCGCTAATGGACGGTGGCGTTGATATTTTACTCATTGAAACCGTATTTGACACGCTCAATGCCAAAGCAGCCTTGTACGCTTGCGATCAGGTATTTGATACACGCGGCGTCAAAATCCCCATCATGGTTTCGGGTACCATTACCGATCAATCTGGGCGCACCCTCACGGGCCAAACAACAGAAGCATTCCTGATTTCGCTGTCGCACATGCCCCTACTCAGCATTGGCCTCAATTGTGCGCTCGGCGCTTCCATGATGCGGCCTTACCTGCAGGTGCTCAACGAAAAAGCAACTTTTGCCGTGAGTGCGCACCCCAATGCAGGGCTCCCCAACGAATTTGGGCTCTACGACGAAAGCCCAGCTGCAATGGCCGCTCAAATTGAGCAGTATTTGCAAGAAGGGCTCGTGAACGTCATTGGGGGCTGCTGCGGCACTACCCCAGAACACATTGCGGCCATTGCCGCTGTAGCCGCTAAGTATTCACCAAGAAAATGGAACCACTGATATGCTGAAATTAGCTGGCCTCGAGGCGCTTGTCCTCACCGAACAAAGTAATTTTGTCAATATCGGAGAGCGCACCAACGTAACAGGTTCGCGCGCCTTTTTGCGCATGATCAAAGAAGGTGACTTCGAAGCGGCCTTGGCCGTTGCGCGCGAACAAGTAGAGGGCGGCGCACAAGTCATCGACGTCAATATGGACGAAGGCATGATCGACGGCAAAGCAGCCATGGTTCGTTTTCTGAACTTAATGGCCGCCGAACCCGACATCGCGCGCATTCCCGTCATGATCGATTCTTCCAAATGGGAAATCATCTTAGCGGGGCTCAAGTGCTTGCAGGGCAAGGGTATCGTCAACTCGATATCGCTCAAAGAGGGCGAAGCTACTTTTATCGCACAAGCCAAAGAAATCAGAAGATTCGGCGCGGCCGTGATCGTAATGGCTTTCGACGAGCAAGGCCAGGCCGACTCCTTTGAGCGCAGAATTGAAATCTGCGAGCGATCTTACCGCATTTTAGTAGACGTCGTTGGCTTTCCACAAGACGACATCATATTTGACCCAAATATATTCCCGGTGGCCACTGGCATGGAAGAACACGCCAACAACGCGCTCGATTTTTTCCGCGCCACCAAATGGATCCGCAGCAACCTTCCAGGGGCGCATGTCAGCGGAGGCGTATCCAACGTATCGTTCTCCTTCAGAGGAAACAACAAGGTGCGCGAAGCCATGCACGCCGCTTTTTTGTACCACGCAACTGCCCACGGCATGGACATGGGAATTGTCAATCCGAGCATGCTGGAGGTTTATTCCGAAATTGAACCCGAGCTCCTGACCCACGTGGAAGATGTCTTGCTCAACCGCAGGGCCGATGCCACTGAGCGCTTGCTCGATTTTGCCCAAACGGTCAAGGGAGATGTGCGCCAACAAACCGCAGACCTCACCTGGCGAGAACAAAGCGTGGAAAAGCGCTTGGCCCACGCACTCATTAAAGGGATTGTCGAATTCATCGACATTGATGTAGAAGAGGCCCGCCATCGGGTTGACCGCCCTATTCAAGTCATTGAAGGCCCGCTCATGGACGGCATGAATATGGTTGGCGATCTATTTGGGAGCGGGCAAATGTTTTTGCCGCAGGTCGTGAAATCTGCCCGCGTCATGAAAAAAGCAGTGGCCTACTTACTGCCTTACATTGAAGCCGAAAAAGACGGCAAGCAACAAGCTGCGGGCAACATACTATTGGCAACAGTGAAAGGCGACGTCCACGATATCGGCAAAAATATTGTTGGGGTTGTCTTGGCTTGCAACAACTACGAAATCATCGACCTCGGGGTCATGGTAGCACCGCAAGTGATTATTCAAGCAGCTATTGAGCACAACGTAGACGCTATTGGCCTGAGCGGCCTCATCACGCCTTCTCTAGACGAAATGGTGCATTTAGCCAAAGAAATGGAGCGCGCCGGGCTCAGTATTCCCCTCCTCATTGGTGGCGCCACTACGTCTAAAGTACATACCGCAGTCAAAATTGAAGCGCACTACCCATCAGGAGCGGTGATCCATGTGCTCGACGCCTCGCGTTCGGTTACAGTTGTGGAAAGCTTATTGGGCGCCAAAAAACCAGCTTTTTTAAGTGCCCTGCGCGCGGACTACGAAAAAATCCGCATGCACCACGCCAAGCACCAAGCAGCCAAAGAACTTTTGTCGCTAGAACAAGCGCGCGCCAATGCATTGCAACTCGCCTTCAATGCCGAAACTATTGCCACACCTCGTCAGTTAGGGATTAATTTGTACGAACCACCCATTGCCGAACTCGTTCCCTACATAGACTGGACACCCTTCTTCCAAACCTGGGACCTCCATGGAAAATACCCACAAATTTTATCGGACGCCATCGTTGGCGACGCCGCTACAAAAGTCTTTGCAGACGCCCAACAATTACTCCAAAGACTCGAGCGCGAAAACCTACTTACTTGCAAAGGCCTGAGCGGCATATTTGCAGCAAATGCGGTTGGAGACGACATCGAAATTTACAACGTCAAGACCAACGACATCCTGCACAAACAAATAACGCTCAGACAACAAACCAAAAAAGTTGCTGGCCAACCCAACTTGGCACTCGCCGATTTTATAGCACCCAAAGATGCGCAAATCCAAGATTATATTGGTGCTTTTGTCGTCACGGCCGGGCTCGGCATCGATCAATACATTGCCGAATTTGAAGCCAACAACGACGACTACAATTCCATTATGGTCAAGGCGCTCGCAGACCGCCTCGCAGAAGCATTTGCAGAATACTTACACGCTGTTGTGCGCAAAGAAACCTGGGGCTACGCACCACAAGAAAACCTCGAAAACCAAGCACTCATTGCCGAAACGTATCGCGGCATTCGGCCTGCACCAGGCTACCCAGCTTGCCCTGATCACCTCGAAAAACTCGGGATTTTCAAGCTGCTTAATGCCACCGCACAAATTGGCGTGAGCCTCACGGAGTCTTTGGCCATGTGGCCTGCAGCTTCGGTAAGTGGGTGGTATTTTGCGCATCCAGACGCCAAGTACTTTGGCCTCGGCAAAATAACGCAAGAACAACTCGAAGATGTTGCGCAGCGCAAAGGAGAAAACGCAGCAGAAATCGAACGCTGGTATAGTTCTATACTCGTTTAATTGGGATTGGCTTCAAACCAAGTGTCAATATTTTTGGGTGCTTGTGTGGCTGCTTGCACGGCCAATTCATCGCAGCGCTCGTTTTCAGGATGCCCAGCATGCCCTTTTACCCAAACAAATTCCAATTTGAAATTGGGATGCAGCGCCAAATAACGCTGCCATAAATCGGGGTTTTTCTTGTCTTTGAAACCTTTTTTTACCCAGCCAAAAACCCAGCCTTTGGTAATGGAATCGATGACGTATTTAGAATCGGAATGGATCACGACCGTATAATTGCGGTTTTTGATGTGCTCAAGTGCGACAATCACCGCCATGAGTTCCATGCGGTTGTTGGTGGTGCGCCGAAATCCTTGGCTGAGCTCCATGCGCTTGCTACCAAATTGTAGGATGGCGCCAAAACCTCCTGGGCCTGGGTTGCCGCGCGAAGAGCCATCGGTAAAAACGAAAATTTTTTGGGTACTCATTGCTTTAAACGATCGGGGTTTTGGGATAAAAATGCGGTCCAGGAATCCCCTTTTGCCTTGTTGTGTTCGCCGATACCTTTTGAAAAATGATGGCAAACGGCTACAGCCAAACCATCCGTTGCATCGAGGTATTTGGGCATTTCTTGAAAATTGAGCAGTGTTTGAAGCATAGAAGCAACTTGTTCTTTGGAAGCGCTACCACTGCCGGTAATCGCCTGCTTCACGCGCCTTGGCGAATATTCTTCAAAAGGCATGTCGTGGTTCAGCGCCGCTGCAATAGCCACACCTTGGGCGCGGCCGAGCTTGAGCATAGACTGCACGTTTTTGCCAAAGAAAGGCGCTTCGATTGCCATTTCATCTGGTTTGTATTCGGCGATGAGCCCGTTGAGCCTTTCTAAAATACGTTTGAGTTTGTCCGGATGCGTACCGAGCTTGTGGAGTTGTATCACGCCGAAATTCAGGAGTTTGAGCTGTTTTTGCTGGACGTGAATGAGCCCATAGCCCAAAACAGTGGTGCCGGGATCGATGCCAAGTATGATTTTGTCGTGACTCATTTTGCTGTAAAACTACATACTATTGACTTTGCATGCTCAAAAAAACTTGTATCTTTGCACTCCTCGGGTGATTAGCTCAGTTGGTTTAGAGCACTACCTTGACAGGGTAGGG
>JBIIZO010000162.1:0-4164 GCA_044346245.1 Crocinitomicaceae bacterium | reverse complement strand
AAATTACGATTTCGACCTACTCTTTGCCCTCGACTACAATGCACCGAGCAGGGTGGGGCAAGAGATGTCTGGTTTTGTGGCAAATTACCCGGCTTCTAAAGTCATGCTAGATCACCATCCCGGTCCAGAGGAATTCTGCGAGCTCACTATTTCACATCCGAAAGCTTGTTCAACCACAGAAGTCATTTACCAGACGCTAGAAGAGCTCGGGCAACTTTCGCTCATTAATCTAGCGATGGCCAAGGGCTTGTATCTAGGCCTCCTTACCGACACCGGCTCTTTTCGTTTTCCTTCTGTATCGGCATACACGCACCAAATTTGCGCACATTTATTGTCTTTGGGCTTGGCACACCATGAAATCCATGAGGCTGTTTACGATGTCAATAGTGTAACGCGTTTGCAATTGCGCGGTTATGCCATAGCGGAGAAACTTCAATTGTATCCAGAACGAGGTTTGGGGGTGCTCAGTATGAATAAAGAGGAGCTCAAGCGTTTCGATTATCAAAAAGGTGATACTGAAGGTTTGGTTAATGTCATTTTATCAATTGAGGGTTATAAAGTTGGTGTTTTTTTAATGGAAACAGAAGACGGCGTAAAAATGTCTTTTCGCTCCAAAGGTCAGCGCTTTGTCAATGCATTTGCGCAGGCTCATTTTAATGGCGGCGGTCACCAATATGCGGCAGGGGGTTTTTACGATGGTACCTTGAGCGCTGCGCTGGCCAAACTTGAATCGTTAATGGATCAATTGTAATTGCATGCCAAACCAGTTTCTGTGTGTTTTTGGGTTCATGTTTTTACTGCTTTTTACGGCTTGCCGTAGAGATGAAGCCCAAGGTCAAGTACACCAAAAATGGTCTACCGAGCACTCTGTAGATTTCAATCAGGAGCTCAGTGTGCGCGAAAACCTCAAAATCAATACCTTTTTAGCACACAACACCCATCTTAAAATGCAGCAAACCCCTTCTGGCTTGCGCTACATGATTTATGAGAAGGGAAGTGCTGCGCAAGCTTTGGCGCACGATGGCCAACAAGCTTTGGTGCGCTTGAAAATAGGTTTGTTGGATGGAACCGTTTGTTACCAAACTAAAACGGATCAAATTGAACGTATTACCATTGCCCATTCAGAAAAAGAATCGGGCATACACGAAGCCCTGCAACTTATGCGCAAGGGCGACAAAGCCAAACTCATCTTACCGAGTTACTTGGGGCATGGTTTGCTCGGAGACCGCAGCAAGATTCCGCCACAAAGTATTTTATATATCGATATCCAACTAATTGAGCTCCAATGAGAAGTCTGTTGTTCCTTTCTTTGCTTTTGACCTTCGCGGCCTGTAACGATACCAAGAAGCCAAAGCACACCTCCAAAAATATTGTCAAGGCCAACACCCAAGACCTTGCCGACATAGACACGAGTGCAGCGGGCTCTAAGAAAAACCTGATCAACTTTGAAAAAGGCAAGGTGAGCATGCGCAAAAAGTTGTCGAGTGGTATTGTGCTCAAGTGGATTGAGCGTGGCAATGGTCCGGGATTTAAAACTGGTGAAATGGCGCTCATCGACTACCGTTTAGGGACGCCAGACGGCCGGATCATTGACGGCAATAACAGAATTGATTTGCCTTTTATTCCGTTTATTGTAGGTTACAGCATGCAAACTCAAGGCTGGGATTTAGCTTTTGCACACTTGCGCGTCGGCGATTTTGTCAAGGTAGAGATTCCTGCAGCATTGGCTTATGGAAGCAAGGGTATTAAGGAAGTTTTGGCGCCCAATACGCCCAACTGGCTTTATGTGAAGGTCATTTCGAAAATCAAGCCGAGCATAGATACTGATGGTATTCGCGCCTGGAAACTCGCCGATGGCCAGGCCTTTAATCAAGAGGAGGGTGGCGCAAAAGAAGTTGCTTATGAGTTTGTGGCTTCCACACCCAATAAAGCAAATGCAATAGTTGCACGTAAATTTCCACAACGCTTTGTGGTCGGGCAAAAAACAACAGTTCCTGGCTTGCGTAAAATCCTCAAAAATGCCTTGCAAGGCGAGCGCTATTACCTTGTGTTACAGCCAGAACAGGCATATGGCAGCAAAGGCTATGGACAGGCAATCGCACCCAATGAACCCGTTTTCTTTTTACTAGACATCGTTGGCGTCCGGTCCATTTCATAGGAAATGCCTAAATTTGTACTGAAATTTTTGTTTTGCGTTCGATAACTCTTCTATATATTTTTTGTTTGTTCTTTGGTTTCTCTGCCACTGCGCAGCGTGCCATCGACACCATCGAAACCGAAGTCGGCAAGGTCGTTTTATACAGTAATAAAACTTGGTCTTTTTTGCAGGTCAGCACTTTTGACGGCATCATGAACCCCCGTATCAACGCCTTAATGCTTGCGCAAGACCCGAGTTTTCGCCATCCCTGGAGCAACGACGTCTGTTTTACGAGTCGCAACGATATGTCAAAGCTCAAAGACACCCTTTGGCTTTGTGTCAACGATGAATACGACCAAAATTTCCATATGCCTGCCCCAGGTATTGTTACTTCTCGCTACGGTCCTCGTAATGGAAGAAACCACAATGGCATAGACATCGATTTGGAAACAGGAGACACCGTATACGCAACTTGGTCTGGAAAAGTCCGCTACGCCAAATACAACGATGGTGGTTTCGGTAATTTAGTGATCATCCGCCATCCAAACGGCCTCGAAACAATTTATGCGCACTTGAGCAAATTCTTGGTCTATCCCGATCAAGATATCGTTGCGGGTGAACCCATCGGCCTCGGCGGCAATACCGGACACTCATATGGTTCACACCTGCATTTTGAGATCCGTTTTTACGACGCGCCCATGAATCCTGAAGAAATCATCGATTTCTCTGCTAGAGGACTCAAAAATGAAAATTTATTTGTGCACAAGGGCTTGTTTAGGCCAGGTGCCAAACCTTCTGATTATTACGAAGATCATCCTAACGAGGTGGTTCAGGCACCTGTAGTGGTGCGCACCCCTCAAGTGCGTTATTACAAGGTGCGCCCTGGCGATACCCTTACCGAAATTGCCGCACGCAACAACACAACCGTTACTAAAATTTGCCAGCTAAATGGCATCAAACCAACTACTGTTCTCCAATTAGGGCGCAGTTTAAGAGTAAAATAACATGAAAAACATTCTTCTTTTTAGCGTCTTTGTTGTTTTGCTGACTGCCTGTTCAGACTATGCCAAAATTGTAAAGGGTTCAGACTACAGTCAAAAATTTGTAACGGCTAATGTGCTTTACGACCAAAAAGAATTCGACAAAGCAATTGTTTTGTACGAGCAAATTTACCAGCACGCACCCAAGTCGGGTGAGGGGGAGCTCTCTTACTACCGCATGGCCCAATCCTATTACGAAATCGAAGATTTCTACATGGCCCAATACTACTACAGCTCCTACATGCAGCGCTTTCCGTATAGCGATAAATCCGAAGAAATTTTATTCATGATTGCCATGTGCTCGGTCAAAAACTCACCCGAACACACCCTAGATCAGACCGAAACAGAACTCGCAATCAGTAACGTGCAGCAATTTGTAGACCGCTATCCTGGTTCTTACCTCGTTGATTCCTGCAACCTGATCATCGACCAACTTCGTTTTAAATTGGAGCGCAAAGAATTCGAAACCGTTCAGCTTTACGACCGCACCGAGAACTTCAAAGCTGCAGTTGCAGCAGGTGAGCTCTTTATGGAGCACTATAGTCGCTCGGCATTTATGGAAGAAGCACACTACATAGTGGTCAAAAATTCTTATTTCATGACCATCAATAGCATTGAGAGCAAAAAAAGTGAGCGAAGCGCCCAAACAACGGAAAGATTCCGTAACTTTGCCATCCGCTATGCAGGCTCCAAATACCTCAAGGAATTAGAAGGCTACGTGGCGTTACTAGAAAAAAAACAATAAACACACATCAAATGAGTTTCAAAAATATCGCTGCAGAACGTACTACTGTTACCCGTGACACCATCCTCGTGGAAGAAAAAACTGGCAACATCTACGAATCTTTGGTGGCTATTTCCAAAAGAGCCAACCAAATTTCTTCAGAACTCAAAGAAGAGTTGACTCAAAAGTTGCAAGAATTCGCAACCCACACAGACAACCTTGAAGAGGTTTTTGAAAACCGCGAGCAAATAGAAATTTCTAAG
>JBIIZO010000161.1:0-4173 GCA_044346245.1 Crocinitomicaceae bacterium | reverse complement strand
CATGAAGGAATGTGCAATCTAATGAACTATTTTTTCTATGATGTATATTGTTCAAAAAAGAGTTTACCCCCACATTATAGTTTTGCAAAGCCAACTGAGGATGATGCATATGAAGACCGAAAATTTTACAATCCAGACTATACCCCATCAGAATGGAATTGGGATAAAAATATTGTTTTTGAGGGGATTAATGAAAATGCATTTTACGAAGTTAATGCAAGAAAGTTCTGGGAAAATTTTGCGCAAGAACTATTGCAAAAGTTAGGTTCTATCTACATTCAGTTGATAACCCATGATTATAATGATAAGCATATAATTGAATCCTATAATGACAATTTCTTTATTGTTCAAACGCATGCTTTCACATTTGCAGATGAACCATGGTATGGACTTTATGATTTTTCACGAATTTTGAATTCTCACAATGAAAATGCAAAAGATTCATCTGGGAAATTCTTTACAAATTATTTGTACTCAAGCAATCCGCTGCCTGACTTTTATAAATCAGAGACTGATACGTGGAGGCCAGATTGTGCTACAAATCTGTATTCCCCATCACAAAGAATGGCATATGGTGTTTTTCAAAAATTGAAAGAACTTGATATTTCAACAAATACAATTCTTAGTGGTGCGGTACATAAAGTACAAAATCCTAGATGGCAGTTAGATAATTAAGATCCTATCTCCTATTCAAATCTTGAGTCCTTTTCTTGAAAACACGCTCAACCAGATAAATATCCTTCGCTAGAACTACAAGAATAATTACTTATGATCTTCGTACTTTACACTACTCTCTAAAGCAATATTGGCTTTCCCTTCTGAATTGTCAAAAAATCTCCAACCAGATTCCTCAAGCAGTTTATTGATTTTGATGCGGGCAGTTGCTTCTAAGGTGTTTGACATTTTACTTATGTTAAATCTATCTGGTAAACAATTGTTCAATAAGGTAATTTCAAGTATAAAAATAAACTATTTTGGTGGTTTACTTGAACAAGATTTAAGACTTCCAAATATTTTTTTGAAGTATAGAAAAAACAAAAAAAGAGGCTTCGCAGCCTCTTTTTTTGTCAGTAACATTGTCAGTTACAAAATATAAAGCACTGATTATCAGTGGTTAATGTGATCCCGTTTGGATTCGAACCAAAGACCTACTGCTTAGAAGGCAGTTGCTCTATCCAACTGAGCTACGGGACCAGTAGTTGTAAATTGGGGATTTACAACGGCTATAATCAAAAAAGGGGGATGATTGCTCATCCCCCTTTTGTCGGGGCGGCAGGATTCGAACCTGCGACCTCCTGGTCCCAAACCAGGCGCGATGACCGGACTACGCTACGCCCCGAACTGAAGTTCGATACGGTCTAAATTGTGGCGGTGGGAGCGAGATTCGAACTCGCGGTACAGTTACCCGTACGACAGTTTAGCAAACTGTTGGTTTCAGCCACTCACCCATCCCACCATGTGTTCAATGAACGGATTGCAAAAGTACAAAAACAATCCGTTTTTCAAAGCTTTTCTTTGATTTTTTTACCCGTTGTAGGTAAATTCTCCGTGTTGACTCGAAATAGTAACCTTTTTTGCGGCTGCAGCCTCCACTCTACCTACTACCTGAGCAGCGATGCCAAAACCTTCAGAAATTCGGATAATTTCTGGTGCAAGTTCCTCACTTACATAAACTTCCATGCGGTGACCCATATTGAAAACTTTGTACATTTCTTGCCAAGGTGTCTTGGATTCGGCCTGGATCATGTCGAAAAGAGGCGGTGTGGGAAATAAGTTGTCTTTGATGACGTGTAGGTTGTCAATGAAGTGCAAAACCTTCGTTTGTGCGCCTCCAGAGCAGTGTACCATACCGTGGATATCGGCATGATGCGCATCTAGGATGGCTTTAATGACCGGCGCATAGGTGCGCGTTGCCGATAAAACAAGCTTGCCAGCATCTAGGGGGCTTCCTGCTACGGCATCAGTCAGGTGCTTAGATCCGCTGTAGACTAAATCTTTGGGCAAGGAGCTGTCATACGTTTCGGGGAAGTCGTCGGCTAAGGAATGATGAAAGACGTCGTGGCGGGCGCTCGTGAGGCCATTGCTGCCCATCCCGCCGTTGTATTCCGTTTCATAAGTAGCTTGCCCAAACGAAGCCAAGCCAACAATAACGTCGCCCGGGCGAATGCCGTCGTTGGAGATAACTTTGTTGCGGGGCATGCGGCAAACAACCGTAGAGTCTACGATAATGGTGCGAACGAGGTCGCCGACATCGGCTGTTTCGCCACCAGTTGAATGAATATCAATGCCGTAGCTGCGCAATTCTGCCAACAGCTCTTCAGTGCCGTTGATGATTGCAGAGAGCACTTCTCCGGGAATGAGTAATTTATTGCGGCCAATGGTACTCGACACCAAAATAGGGCCTGTGGCCCCGACGCAAAGTAAGTCGTCGATGTTCATGATGAGCGCATCTTGGGCAATGCCACGCCACACAGAGAGGTCGCCGGTTTGTTTCCAATAAGCGTAGGCCAAAGAAGATTTGGTGCCTGCGCCGTCGGCATGCATGACTACACAATAGTTTGGATCGCCGGTGAGGTGGTCGGGCACAATTTTACAGAATGCCTTCGGGAACAAGCCTTTGTCGAGTTTGGAAATGGCCTTGTGCACATCTTCCTTTCCGGCAGAAACGCCGCGCTGTTGGTAACGGTTATCGGACATAAACGGTATTATTTAATGCCTCGACGCTTTTTAATGGCTTTGTAGGCATCTTGAATTTGTTGGAATTTTTCTTTGGCTCCTTTCAGGTATTCTTCGCCCATGTGGGCAACTTTGTCTGGGTGGTGCGCCACTGCCATTTTGCGATAGGCTTTCTTGACTTCTTCGTCGGTCGCTTTTTCGTCGATACCCAAGATTTTGTAGTCTGAATCTACGTTGCGGTAGAACATATTGCGCAAACTCTCGAACTCAACAGCTGGAATACCGAGCATGGTGGCAATGCGCGAAATGACGTTGATTTCGGCGGTTCCGACGTCGCCATCTGCTTTGGCAATACCGAATAAGTAGTGCACGAGTTGTACGCGCACTTCTTGGGTCATGCGGTTGCGGATGTCGTGGCAGATGTCTTGGAGCGGTATGCTAGGTGCGTCTAGAAACTGCTTGAGCGTTTGCAAGTGCGTGGCATTGAACTGCTTGCCAAATTGCGCAGAAAAGAAGTTTTTGACGTAGTCTAGTTCTGTGCGCAACACCTTGCCGTCTGCTTTCATGACCGCAGCGGAAAGCGCCATGAGCATGGTGGGCAAATCGTACATGGAACTTTGCCTGCGATAGAAATCAAAGGGATCTTGGCCGTAGCCGGCTCCTGCACCCGCGCCGCTTTGCCCAGTTTTGGCAGCCTGTTGGTACTGATCGATGAGTGAACCAATGGCAAAGCCCAAAATAGCCAAACCAATTTTACGGGTTAAAATAAGGGCGCCAATGCCCAAGATCCATTTATACAAAATCTAGAATTTAAGCGAAGTCAAAGCTAGTCATTTATGCAATATGTTCGATATTGCGCTGAATGAAAGCATCCAAAGCTGCACCTTTCAAAAGCCCTTGCGCCAACATAGCGAGGTCTACTAATTGCTTGGTGCTTTGCTCTTGCGCTCCCGCTTCTTGACTCAGTAGCTTACCAATTGTAGGGTGATTGGCGTTTACCGTCAGGTTGAACATTTCGGGGAAGGCACCATAAAAACCGCCGCCACCGCCGAGCTTTTGCTGCTCCATCATGCGACGAATGAACTCTGGCTGGGTAATGATGATCGGGGCTTCTTGCTCGCTCATGCTTTCAAACTGCACGGTAAACTTTTCTTTATTGACCTGCGCTTCAAAAATTGGCTTGAGTTTTTCTTCCTCTTCTTTGCTCAATTTAGACGGCAATTCGTCTGTTTTGGCAATGAGCTTGTCGAGGCTATCGG
Organism: Crocinitomicaceae bacterium; assembly: GCA_044346245.1. Classification (GTDB taxonomy): domain Bacteria; phylum Bacteroidota; class Bacteroidia; order Flavobacteriales_D; family Crocinitomicaceae; genus UBA952. The sequence goes on along the minus strand of JBIIZO010000161.1, from coordinate 238 downwards.
CATCTACGCGTGCAAAACTGATGTTTTCGTTGCTTTGCTCCAATTTAGAGATCCAGTGTGGGGCAAGTGGGCCGTCGAGCAAGAGAACGGAGTAGCCGCGTTCCTTGGCTTTCTTGACAAAAGCATATTGTTCTTCGGCATCGTTGGTATACAAGAAAACCGTTTTGTTGTTTTTGTCGGTTTGCAAGACTTTGACTTTGTCTAGGTATTCTTGCTGGGTAAAGCACTCGTTGTCGGT
>JBIIZO010000160.1:0-4207 GCA_044346245.1 Crocinitomicaceae bacterium | reverse complement strand
TCTCGTTCATCTCTTTTTGATACGCTGCGATTTGTTTTTCCAAATCAGGGCTACCTTTGTAGTTGTTCATCGAGGAGGAGCGATCTACTAGCGTAAGAATTACAGGTTTTTCGGTTTCAAAGTGTGTTTGCTCGAGCAACAGACCTAAGAGGAGAATACCTATTATAAAAAAGCTTGACGTTCTTAGTGTTAGGAGTGTGTATTTCAGGTATTTAGATTTGGATTTTATCCAGATTTCGTTGCGGTAAAAGAGGTGGCTCAAGACGGCCGAAAGCGCAACAATCGGGAGGATCCACCACAAAGAATAAGAAGATAGCAAATGCATAAGCCAAAAATACATACATTTTTACTTAAATTCGCGGCTCAAAAACAATCAACATGTCAAAAACCGTTTTTATCCTTTCCGCTGTACGTACACCTATGGGTTCTTTCTTGGGTGCATTCTCAGGTGTATCCGCCACACAACTCGGCGCAACAGCCATTCAAGGCGCGCTTCAAAAAGCACAACTCGACCCTGCATTAATTGATGAAGTTTTTATGGGCAATGTCCTTCAAGCGGGTGTTGGTCAGGCGCCAGCGCGACAGGCTGCTTTAGGTGCTGGTTTGGGTAAAAATGTGCCATGTACGACCGTTAATAAAGTTTGTGCTTCGGGCATGAAATCGATCATGCTGGGTGCGCAAAGTATTTTAGCAGGTGATAACCACATTGTGGTGGTAGGCGGTATGGAAAACATGTCTCAAACACCACATTATCTAGATGGGCGCAACGGCACCAAATTTGGCAACATCGGCATGCTGGACGGCATCACCAAAGATGGCTTGCTAGACGTCTACAGCAAAGTGCCAATGGGTAACTGTGCAGAATTGTGCGCGACCAAATATGAAATTACACGCGAAGATCAAGACGCATTTGCCATCGATTCTTACAAACGTGCAGCTGCAGCTTGGGAGGCAGGTCGTTTTGCAGATGAAGTAGTAGGTGTGTCTGTGCCGCAGCGCAAAGGTGATCCAATTATGGTGAGCGAAGACGAAGAATACAAAAATGTATTTTTAGATAAAATTCCTGCGTTGCGTCCAGCTTTTGACAAAGAAGGCACAATTACTGCAGCAAATGCTTCTACACTCAACGACGGCGCCTCAGCCCTCATTCTTGTTTCAGAAGAAGCGGTTGCCAAATACAATCTCAAGCCAATTGCTAAAATTGTATCGTATGCAGATGCTGCACAAGAGCCGGAGTGGTTTACTACAGCACCTTCCTTAGCCATTCCGAAAGCGCTAGACAAAGCAGGGCTTTCTATTTCTGATATCGATTACTGGGAGCTCAATCAAGCATTTGCAGTTGTCGGTTTGGCAAACATGAAAATCCTCGGCCTCGATCCTGAAAAAGTAGACGTGAATGGCGGTGCAGTAGCACTAGGGCATCCGCTTGGTAACTCCGGTTCGCGTATTATTGTAACGCTCTTGAATGTCCTCAAACAAAATGGCGGCAAGCTCGGAGCGGCAGGTATTTGCAACGGAGGTGGCGGTGCTTCAGCAATGATTGTCGAGCTTTTGTAGTTTCATTTTGTTGCTTTTTCGTAAGCATGATCTGAACCGTTGTCTTGCGTTAAACATTCTGCCTTGACGTGTGTTTTAAAGGCATGTATCAACTCAAGCGCACACAATTCATCAAAGCAGATTTACAATCCTGCTGGGACTTCTTTTCGTCTCCACACAATTTAAAAGAAATCACGCCGCCTTCAATGGGTTTTGTCGTGAAGTCCGAAGTACCACAAAAAATGTACGAGGGCCTCATGATTGCCTATACCGTTAAGCCGCTGGCAGGCATTCCCTTAAGTTGGGTAACCGAAATCAAAACCGTCAAAGACCTGAGCTTTTTTGTAGACGAACAACGCGTTGGTCCTTACAAAGTTTGGCACCACGAGCACCATTTCAAGGCGGTAGCGGGCGGTGTAGAAATGACAGATATTGTCACGTATGTCTTGCCTTTTGGTCTTTTAGGTAAACTCGTTCATCCATGGCTGGTGAAACCCAAATTAGCGCAAATATTTTCATATCGATTTAAAAAGGTAGATCAGCTGTTTGGGTAACCTAAGTTGCGCTGCACGCCATCTATTTATTGTACCTTGTACCCATGAACCAAGAACCCATTATTGAAGTCAAAGGTTTGCAAAAGAATTTTGGCGCTTTTACAGCCGTCAAAGATGTCAGTTTTACGGTCAACAAAGGCGATGTCTTTGGTTTTTTAGGGCCAAACGGCGCCGGAAAAAGCACCACCATGCGCTGCATGCTTTCTTTGATCAAGCCCAACGCAGGTCAAATCAACATTTTTGGCAAAAACCTTTTTGAAGCGCGCAATGAAATACTCGCCCAAGTAGGTAGCATTGTCGAAAAGCCTGATTTTTATAAATATTTATCTGCCCGCAAGAACTTAGAGATCTTTGCCCGTATTTCTGGAGCCGACGTCAGTCAGCAAACGATTTTCGAGACCCTTGACTTTGTAGGGTTAAGTGGTCGTGAAAAAGACAAAGTAGGCGGTTTCTCTCACGGAATGCGCCAGCGCTTGGGAATTGCACAAACTTTATTGCACCAACCCGAGCTCATCATTCTAGACGAACCCACAACTGGCCTCGATCCGCAGGGTATCATTGAGGTACGTGACCTTATTTTACGCCTTAAAAACGAGCAAAACAAAACCGTTATTTTGTCGTCTCATCAGTTGGCCGAAATTGAACACGTGGCCAATCGAATGGTGATCATCAACAAGGGGCAAACCATTATTGAAGGTTCGGTCTCAGAACTGATGAATGCACAAGATACCCTTCTCTCCGTCGAACTGCTCGAAAGAAGCAACGAAGCGCTGCAACTGATCCAACAACGGTTCCCAAGCATCAAAGTAGAGGTGATTTCTCCCAAAACATTGGAATTGAACGTGGAAAGAAAGCTAATTCCAGCCATCAATGCAGCTTTAGTCAATGGCGACTTTGCGGTGGTAGCCCTAGAGCCAAAACGCACTCTCGAAGATTTTTTCATTCAAATGACCCAAAACTAATGCTCTGGAAAAACACTTACAACGAATTCATTAAGATCCTCGCCAAACCGCGCAGTTACATCGGGCTCGCGGCGCTTACCTTGCTTATTCTGATCATTTTATTTGCCATGAAGGCAGATGGCCGCATGTACATCTCTTTTGTGACGGCCTCTTTTGAACAAACGCTTTCTTTCAATGGCAATATCCTAAATGGCAATCTCATCGCATTTATTGTGCTGCAAATGCTCATTGTACACATTCCTTTGCTCGTGGCGCTCGTGACCGGCGATTTACTTTCTGGCGAGGCCGCAATGGGCACCCTGCGCATGTTGCTCACCAAACCGATCAGCCGCAGCCAAGTGGTGTTTTCCAAATTAATTGCCGCCGCCGTTTACACCTTTATTTTGGTTGTTTGGATGGGCTTTTTGGCGCTTGTTGTTGGCCGCTGGATGTTTGGCACCGGCGACTTGATTGTCCTCAACTCCGATGGCTTAGTGATCCTCAATTACGCCGATATTTTGTGGCGTTATGGCTTGGCTTTTGCCGTGGCTTATTTGGCGCTCATGACAATTGCCACACTTTCAATTGCCTTTTCTGCATTTGCCGACAACTCGATAGGCCCAATTGTTTCCACAATGGCCGTCATCATTCTTTTCACTATTATTGGTTCGCTAGACGTCAGTGTATTTGATCACGTCAAGCCTTGGCTCTTTACCACCCACATGGCTTCTTGGCGCTCCTTTTTCAGTGACCCCGTTCCTTGGTTTGCCATCTGGGAGTCTGTCTGGATCCTGCTCGGACACAACATCTTATTTGTCGCCATCGCTATTTTCAAATTCAAACGCAAAGACATCACCACATGAAACAACTGCTTCTCTCATCTTTCTTGTTGCTTTGGCAATTTGTTAGTGCCCAAGATCCCAATGAATTGGTCAAGGCTGTTCGACTCAAGCTTGAAAAAGTCAATGATTATGCTGCCGATGTGCACATCAAGGCACAGGTCCCTATGATCAAAATTGACGAAGTAGACGCCAAGATTTTCTACAAAAAACCCAATCAGATGAAAGTGGAATCCAAAGGGATAGCCATTTTACCCAAACAAGGCTTGGGCGAGCTCAATAACTTTTTGAGCAATGAAAAAGCGTACACTTGCGCCTTGAATGGCAGTAAAATGCT
>JBIIZO010000159.1:0-4222 GCA_044346245.1 Crocinitomicaceae bacterium | reverse complement strand
ATTCCCTATTTTTAAGATATCTTTTTACAGCCAATCGTGGTATCACAAATTGTGATATCACGATTTTAACTCAAAACCCAATTCTCTTCCTTCCACCCTGCTGCACCTGTTTCTGGTCTTTTTGAAAGAGGTAGTTGAGCACTTGCTCGATGTCTGTGAACTTTTGGCCGAAGCGCTTTTCTAGATCGGTGAGTTTCTCTTGAAGATCTTGGTATTCGAGTGCCCATTGGCGCATGAGGACGAAGGCACGCATGATGGAGATGTTGATATCAATTGCGCCATCTGAATTTAACACACTTGACAACATAGCGACACCCTGTTCTGTAAAGGCAAAAGGAGCAAAGCGCTTTCCTCCCCAACTTGAGGTCGCAAATTGCGACCTCAAGTTGATCCATTCTTCATGAGAAAGTTCAAACATGAAGTCTTCAGGGAAGCGCCTAATGTTTCTGCGGACTGATTCTTTTAATCTTTTGGTTTCAATACCGTAAAGTTTCGCCAATTCATAGTCGAGAATGACGCGTTTTCCTCGGATGTCGAGGATGCTATTTTTGATGAGTTCTAGTTCCATGATATAGAATTTGTAACTGATTTATAAATTGAACTCCACACAAAAGGCGGCCTGCGGCCGCCTTTTGGATCGTTTGGTTGGAGAGGAAATTAGGGGAGTACAACGAGGTCGTTGATTTCGACTTCGGTGACGAAGCGCCGCTGGCCGCCAAAGCGGTAGAAGCGGCCGACGAGTTTGCCCTCGATGGCGAGGTGTACGCCTTTGGCACCGAATTCTTCGACGACTTTGGCCCAGCGGCCCCAAGCGCTGAGCAGGTGCCATTGGCTGCGTTGGCGCATGATACCGTCGGCGTCGAGGAATTGTTCTTTGGTAGCGAGGGTGAAGCGCATGAGTTGCTTGCCGTCTTCGAGCTGCACATGGCGTGCCTCGGCGGTCATGTAGCCGATGAGGTTGACATGGTTCATGTGGAGGTTCGGGTTGGCAGATACCCGTGGCTCAGGCTGCGTTTTCATTGGCCGGCTGCTCATGGCTCACGTTTTTTTTGGGTTGGACCATAATGAAGTCGTAGAGTTCAATGATAGTAGCAAAACGCTTTTCGCCGGCCTTGTTTTCGTATTGTTGGTTGACCAACTTGCCTTCGATCACGACTTCCATGCCTTTTTCGAGCTTCTCGCCTACCTTTTCGGCTATTTTGCCCCAGGCATTGATGGTGTGCCATTGCGTGAAGTCGTGCCATTCGCCATTTTTGTCTTTGAAGTTTTCGTGGGTCGCCATTGAAAAACGCGCGAGGAGACGCCCTGAATCGAATTTGACAATTTCTGGCGAACCGCCCAAGCGCCCCATGAGGCTGACTTTGTTTTTAAATGCATTCATAACTAAAAATTTAATTGGTGAATGCCAAAGTTGGGGCAAGCAACAAGTGCTAATCGGTTGTTAAGTGCTTAATGTCGGATAAATTGAGGCGCAATAAAACCAACTGCTCTGAAGTACCTATTTACAATACTTTGCGACTATTTGAAATATTTCATCGTCCTTTGCGTTTGTAGCAAAAAAACACGACGATGTCAAAAATCAAAAACAATCTTTATTTCAAAATTGGCGGTATTGTACTGATCGCCTTGCTTTTACTCATTCCGACTGGCATGATCAAAAGTATCATTTACGAACGCGAACAAACCCAAAAAGATGCCATTGAAGAAGTGAGCGAAAAATGGGGCGGAGAACAAACCCTGCAAGGCCCTGTACTCACGATTCCTTACACGCGTTATGTCAAGGAAGTCGATAAAGCAAATGGCAAAGAAAAATTGGTGCAGATCACAGAAAGACTGCACGTATTGCCGAGTAAACTCAATGTGCAAGCGAGCGTGAATCCGGATCGTAGGCACCGTGGCGTATATGAAATTGTGGTTTATAAATCAGTGTTGCACGTGAGTGGTGAGTTCACCAAACTCGATTTCAAAGACCAAGAGAGCAAAGGCCATACTTTTAAATTTAATGAGGCCACACTAGACGCCGGTATTGGAGATTTGCGCGGCATCGAAAAACAAATCAACCTCAATTGGGACGGTCAAAAAATCGGTTTCAATCCGGGTGTTTCCAATCAAGATGTTTTTTATACAGGCATCAATGCGAAGGTAACGATTTCACCTTCCGATGATCATTTGTACCGCTTCAGTTTTGATGTAGAACTCAATGGCAGTCAACAATTATTTTTCACGCCTGTAGGAAAAGAAACAGACGTTGTGCTGAACTCGGATTGGCAAACCCCAAAATTCACGGGTTCTTTCTTGCCAGACCAACATAAAACAGACAAAAATGGCTTCAAGGCACATTGGAACGTCTTGAACCTCAACCGCAATTATCCGCAAAGTTGGACGGGTTCTAGCTACAAAATTTATGACTCTGCCTTTGGCGTCGACCTCAAAATACCTGTCGATAACTACCAGAAGTCCCACCGCACGATTCACTATGCTTTGCTGTTTATCGGCCTCACCTTCTTGGTTTTCTTCTTTATTGAAATTTTCCAGTCTTCGGGAATTCACCCTATTCAGTATATTTTGGTCGGGATTGCGCTCGTGGTTTTCTACACCTTATTGCTCTCTATTTCTGAGCACATCCGTTTCAATAGCGCCTTCTTGCTCGCAGCTTTGGCTACAGTGATACTGATCAGTACTTATGTGCGTGCGATTTTAAGATCCTTGAAAATGAGTTTGTTTATTGCAGGGCTTTTGTCGATGCTTTACATCTTCATATTTGTGATCATTCAGCTCGAAGATTTAGCGCTTTTGATTGGCAGTATTGGGGTGTTCATCATCCTCGGACTCGTGATGTACTTCTCTAGAAAAATTGACTGGTACAACCTCAATCAGAACAATCCGGAAGCCTAACGCGACCAGATTTCATAACTCTTTAACGCTTGGTGCTGCAGCATGGATAAACCATTCATGACTGCGGCACCTTTTGTTTTGGCCTGTTTCATGAGTGCGGTTTCGGCTGGGTTATAGACCAAATCGATGACCAAATGCGCGGGCGTCAACAATTCAAAAGGAAGCTCAATGCATGCGTCAAGGTCCGGAAAAGTGCCGATTGGCGTACAATTCACCAAAACTTTACAGGCCTTCAGCATGTGTTCGTTGATTTCAGCGTAAGTATACACCCGATTTTGATGATCAGGTTGGCGCGATATATAAAATACCTCCAAACCCAATTGTTTGAATACATGCGCTACTGCTTTGGAAGCACCACCCGTTCCAAAAATCAGTGCACGTTCGTGTTCAAAAGTCAAAAAAGGCTTGATGCTTTGTGCAAAACCATACGCATCGGTATTGTAGCCCACCTTCTCTCCGTTTTCAAAAGCAATGACATTGACCGCACCAATTTGGGCAGCGCTGTCGTCTAGTCGATCTAAAAAAGGAATGACACTTTCTTTGTATGGAAAAGTAACATTGAGTCCGGATAGGTTTTGATCAAAAATCGATAGGATTTCTGCGATATCGTTCAATTCAAAATTGGAATACGTCGCTGCGATGTTGTTTTTCTCAAAGTAGTCCTTGAAAAAGGCAGCCGAAAACGAATGCCCTAGGGTTTTGCCGATTAGGCCGTAGTGTTGTGTCATGTTTATTGTACCGAAAAGATAATTGGTAAGCGAAAATACATAGAAACAGCCCGGCCATCCACTATGCCGGGTGTCCATTTCGGCATGCTTTTTACCAAACGCAGCGCTTCTTTGTTACACGGAGGGCAATAGGTACCCGCGCGGTGAATGGCCACTTGCTCCACATCGCCGTCTTTATTGACCACAAACCTTACATACACCTTGTTATGCATTTCTTTGTCGGAAAATTCGAGGATAGCATCCATGTTGATGTTGTCAAAGATGAACTTTCGCAAGGAATCTGCACCCCCTGGAAATTCAGCTTCGACATCAACGGAGTCATAAATTTGAGCTTTTGTAGTATCTGTTTCTTGTATAGCAGGAACCTGTGAAAATACTGAGACGCTGGTCAAGGAGAAGAAGAGAGTCAAAATGATTTTCATCCTACAAACATACAAATGTTTAACTTTACGACATGCAAGGGCTCGTTCTGAAATCGACTGGAAAATGGTATCAAGTTTTACTTGAAGATGGGCAAATTGTACAGGCGAGTATTCGTGGGAAACTGCGCCTTGAAGGGCTCAAAACCACCAATCCAATAGCTGCCGGTGACCGCGTCG
>JBIIZO010000158.1:0-4251 GCA_044346245.1 Crocinitomicaceae bacterium | reverse complement strand
AGCAAGTTGTAAAATTAGCGCTGTCAGAAATTGGAGAAACGGATATTTTTTATGGTAAAGACTTGCATTATGCTCAAATCAAGCCAGGATTCAAAGTTAAAAACGCTACATTCTATGCCTATTACAGTGCGGCCAAACCTTTTCTGTACGGATCACAAAAGGCTTTTCAGCAGGCGAGAATTGAGGCGCAACAAAAAGAGTTAGCACAAAAAGTTGCAGCAGCGGCACTTTTAGAGGTGAGCCCTATGGCAAGACTTCAAACTTTTATGCCGACAGAAGTAGGATTTATGCTCAAAAATGGCTGTAAAATACTGACGGAGGGTTATGTCTTTTTAAGTGGTGACAAGTATTTTTTTAAAGTAGCTGATCAGAAGATGCCTTTCTTTATCGATACAGCTACTGTGCTTTATATGCAAGGAATCGTATTCAAAAAGAACTACCCTTTCCACAATCATTTTGGATATCGTTTGGCAGCAAAGAGTTGGTTGTGCTTGGTTGTCGTGGGAGGGCCGCTACTGATTGCAGGTGCGGGTGCTTTCTTTTTGTGGGAGAATTTAGGAGCAATGACGCTGGTCACCACTGCCGGTGGCGGTTATATTTTTTATGTGGTGCTAAAAGGCGCTATCCGAAATGTGAAACGCGTCAATTATTATAAGCGAGCACAGCAATATCAATGTTTGCAAACCTGAAAGCGCAAACGTTGCTCATTGATGAGTAGGAGGTAGGTGCCGTTTGTGATTTCTTCACCAATGGAAATAGAATCAACGGTTGTGCCGACTTTAAGTAAGCGGCCTTGTGTATCCCAAATTTGATAAGAAGCGACATTGTTTAGGCCGCTAATCCATAAGGATCCGTCAGTCACAGGGTTGGGATAAGCAAGATACGACGTTGTATTTTCATCGAGTCCGCTGTCTTCTATCGTGAGGTTGATGGTCACGCTGCTGTCACAACCATTTATAGAAGTAAAGAATTGGGTGTAACTACCAGAAGTTGCGTAGTCAATACCATTCCAAGTGAAGGCATCAAAAACGGTGCTGTCAATGCCAACAGCATAAATAGGGTAAACATTTAAGTTGAGCAAGACAACTGAGTCGCAACCTCCTGCAGTTTGTAGTGAATCTACATAAACGCCGCTTGTCCATAAGGTTTGTCCGTTCCAAGGAAAGGAGCCACAGGCGTTCTCGTTGATTGAAGTTTGAATTGTTGGTGTGATGCTTAGATTGAGCGTTACAGTGGAGTCGCAGCCATAAATGGTTTGCCCAGCATAAACATAGGATCCACTTTGTGCGTAGTTTTGTCCGTTAAAGGAATAAGGATCGCAAGTTGTCACATTTAACGTCGTACTCGATTGCAGGTGTTGATTGATGACCACACTTATTGGTGCGCTTTGTCCGCATGAATTTTGTGCTAGAACTGAAAGTGATCCCGACACAAAACTAGGGGAAAATATCAAGCTGATGTTTGTTCCGGTACTTGATCCTGTTGCACCTACTGGCGTGTTCCAAACATAGGAACTTGCACCTTGTATGCTTGGCGTATTGAATAACTGAACGCCTCCACTGTAGCAAAAATCAAGGTTACCACCTATTGTGGATGGTGCAGCGGGAATGTTGTTTAATGTAATTGAAACTGCTAGGCGGTTCGTAGATTCCAAACTATTTACTGTTTGTGTTGCGTAGTAAGTATTGCCACTGATGAGTATTGTTGCGCTTGGCAAAGCAGCACCTCCAGTTGGGTTTGCATACCACTGAATGGCTGTACCAGCTGCACTCAGTTGGCTTACAGTAGCACCTGCGCAAAGGGTTTGGTTGGCAGCACCTGTTGGGGCCGCTGGTGGAGTTGGCGGTGGCACAGGAGTAAAACTAGCTGAAGTAATGCCGCGATTGGAACCACCGTGGTTGCTGTAATTAAAACTAGCCGTTCCGGAGCGTGCCCAGATCAGGCTAATTGCTGTAGGTGTAGAGGGAAATGTATAGTCATTGGCATCGCCGGTATTAAGAGCGCGGGTTGCAATAATGGTGCGGATTCCTCCATTGACGACATCTGAGGTGATGCTCCAATTTTGTTGGGCGTCAGTGACTGGAGCAACAGAACCTGTGAGTTTGCAATCAAAAGCGCTAAGCGTGGTGGCGCTATGAACCCCGACAACATCTGTTCCGTTGGCCATGGAGCTGGCATTGAAACCTAGTGCAAACCAACGGCCCGAGGGGCCTGTAAGCGTGAGAGTTACTTGTGTGCCTACATCAATTTTGGCTGTCATGGCCAGGCCTGCTGTAGAACTCAAACTGACTACACCTGTGGTATATGTTTGGGCATAAGACGCCGGAAGAATGAAAAGCAGTAGGAATGCCAATAATAGCGTAGGTTTTTTCATGTGCAGGTTAGTTGTATTTTTCAAAAAGCGCATTTAATTCAGGGTTCTGATGCAAACGCAATAAATCTTGGATCGTCCTGCCTTGTGCATCACGCACATCTAGACGTACACCCGCTTCTAAAAGTTGCTTGATTTGCTCTATGCGCAGCAAGTTGATTGCCAAATGAATTGGGTAGCCTAACTCTTCTAATTGACAAACTTGATTGATATCAACCCCTTTTTTGAGCAGAAGGTCTAGCATTTCAGCATCCGCCTTAAAAATGACGCCGTAAATAGGGGCTCCTTCTTTGAAACATTGATTGGGGTCTGCACCTGCTTCCAAGAGCACTGCAGCTACTTCATGGTTGCCGCGATAAGTAGCTAGTAACAATGGAGTGGCACCATTTTCGGACCTAAGATTGAGCTGCTCCGGATGCTTTTTAAGCAGTTTTTGCATTTGTTCGGCAGAACCTGAGCGCGCGATGTCAAAAACACGCTGTGCATTTGCGTAACTTACTGAAAAAAAGAAAAAAACAACAAAAAAGATGCGTGACATGCTTTGTTCAAATGGAAAATCAAATTTATCGCAAAAGATTGACATGGCCTGTATTTACTAAGTTTCCTAAAAGGCATGACTTTTTACGGAAGAAAACAATAAAGAAATAATAAGATTGCTATTAAATGTGAATAGCCGTCCATAACATGGCACCAACAAGCATCATTTTAAAGCCGGTGCCGAGTAAAAATCCTAAAAAGGCACCTTGGGCAGAACGCCAAGCTTCTTGATTTTTACGACCTGCGAGTAGTTCTCCGAGGTAAGCGCCAATGAATGGCCCGAGAATAATGCCCCAAGGGCCAGAAAATAAGCCGAGTAAGACGCCAATTGCAGCACCCCATTGCCCCGCTTTTGTGCCGCCAAATTTTTTGCTAGTCCAATTTGGAAGTAGGTAATCGAGCAGCATTAAAACTGCACAAGCGCCGCCGTAAAAAAGAATTAACTCAACCGATACGGAATGTGCGCCTAAGAAATGCATCAAAAGTAAACCGATAAATGAGATGGGTGGACCAGGCAAAATAGGTAAGAAGCTACCGAGTAATCCGGCAATCAGTAATACAAATCCGATAATGGTCCAGATGAGTTCCATTGAAGCTTGGAATTAGAAATTAATACTATCTATAAAAATACAAATTATTCATTTCTCTATTAGCCTTGATTTGACCTATCCCTGACCTCCCCCCGATAATTCGAAGCATAAAAAAAAGATTTTTTCATCTGTCAAAACTGAGTTTTTAACTTAAATAGACACAATGAACACATGTAAATTCACAGAATCTTAGATCATTTTTGCCATGAAATAGTCCGAAATATGTTTAAAACGTACGAAATTTGTCGTAATATGGGTATTTCACAAACTACTTTTTTATTGGAAAAAGAAATTTGGTCGTCCTGGACTAACAGAATTGCGCTAATTAAAGCAATTTGAAGCTGTGAATAACCAACTTAATATCTAATTGCGGAGTTAAGTTAGGACAAACAAATGTTGCAAGAGGTCATCAAAAATAGCTTTAAACCTTTCTTAAAGGAGAGATATTTCTTTTTGGCTCATTTCTGAGTAGAATCTCATGAGAAGTCCTTTACAGATAATCATAGGCGTGTATACATGATTTACAAGGAGGAGGGATTGAACTTAAGAACCAAAAGACCTCGAAGAAATTGTGTAGGAGCACACTGACTTGAAAGAGCTAAGAATAAGATTCTAAACCTAAGGCTTATTGCTTGATAACACGGATGGTCTTGATGTTTTCATCTTGACGTACCTGAATCAAGTATATTCCTGGTGTAAGACCTTCGCCGATATGCATAGAACCAAGTTCTTTCATATTTGCGTTGTCTGTGC
>JBIIZO010000157.1:0-4271 GCA_044346245.1 Crocinitomicaceae bacterium | reverse complement strand
ATGCAAGTTTTGGACAAGGGAGTCACTGCAGACCAAACTAATATGGAGTTGCCTTTTGAACAAGCGGCAAACCAATTTTTAAACCGTAATTTAGGTGCTGTTGTGCTCATCTCTGATGGGAATTACAATTCCGGAGCGCACCCTATGTACAACGCAGAAAACCTGCCCCTCACAGCAGTTTATAGCTTGGCAGTTGGCGACACCGCCCTCAAAAAAGATCTTATCCTGACCAACATAGCCTACAACGACCTCGCATTTCACAACAACAATTTTACCTTAGAAGCAGACCTCGAGGCACAGCGTTTTCCTAGCCAAAACATAAAGGTCTTGTTATATGAAGACGGTAAAAAAGTAGCTACCCAAAACGTGCAATTCGATCGGCAGCGAAATGCTCAAGTCTCTCTTTCCTTCGAACTCAAGGCCAAAAAACCCGGAATTCACGAATACAAAGTAGTTATCGAGAAAAGAAAAGGTGAATTTTCTTATCAAAACAACAGTCGCACAGTTTACATAGAAGTCATCGACAGCCGCAGCAAGATCCTTTTGTACAGCCATGCTCCCCATCCAGATATCGCAGCGTTGCAACAAGCACTCGCAGGCAATGAAAATTACGAAGTTTTGGTAGCTCATGCATCACAACTCAAAGACATTTCCACAAAGGGCATCGACCTGATTGTTTGGCACGACCCAGGTAAAAACTTTGCCAAAAACCTTTTTGAAACCGCGCTTTCCAAAAAAATACCGGTTTGGTACATACTAGGTTCTCAAACTGATCAGCAAATCGCTAGCAAATTACAACTCGGGCTGCAACTCGAACTCCGCCAGCAACTAGAAGAAATCCAGGCGCAAGCCAACACCAGCTTTGCACTCTACGCACCCAATCCAGAATGGCTGAGCCTGCCCCCCTTCCTACCTCCACTTACCAAACGCTTTGGCGAGGCGAAAGCCAATGCCGGCACACAAATTCTTTTCACGCAGCGCGTTGGCAATCTGCAAAAAGACAGCCCACTTCTTAGCTTCAATGAAAAGGACCAACAACGCCACGCTACCCTACTCGGCGAAGGCCTATGGCGTTGGCGCATGATCAATTTCCTTAAAAAACAAAACCACGAAGCTTTTGATGCGTTTGTGGGCGAAGTCTGCGCTTATTTATTAGTCAAAAAAGAAGGCAATGGCTTGCGCGTTCAGGCGCCAAAAAAAATCAGCACCTCAGACAACTGCATCCTCAATGCCAGTTTCTACAACGAAGCCATGCAAGCCATTACCAGCCCTAAAATCAATTGGGAACTCGACTACGAGCACAAAAAAATGCGCAAAGGTAGTTTCAGTACCAAAGGGGCTTTTTACCAACAACAACTCGGTAAACTCAAGCCGGGGCGCTATTATTGGAAAGCCTCCACTATTCACAATCAAAAGAAGTACGTCAAAAGTGGGGCCTTTATTGTCGAAGACATCGACCTAGAACAACTCGAGTCGGCCGCAAGACACACAACGCTGTATCAATTAGCAGCCCAAACCGACGCCAAAGTTTTTGACATCAAGGCTTATAAAAAACTCATTTCACAACTCGAAAAAAACGACGACCTCGTGGCACTCCGAACAGAAACCCATCAGTTCGACCCTTTATTGGACTACATTGTGCTCTTTTTGTTGCTCAGTACCCTGCTGATTGCGGAGTGGTTTTTGAGAAGATACCACGGTTCTTATTAATCATGCCATTTCAGTTCACCACAATTTCCTTCGAAGCATTCACTCCCCAACAATTGTATGCGTATATGCAATTGCGCAGCGAGGTCTTTGTGGTAGAGCAAAATTGTGTCTATCAAGACCTTGACAATCTCGATCAAGCATCCTTACACGTGTTGGTCTACGAAGCTCAGACGCTCGTCGCTTGTGCGCGCATTGTGGCGGCAAATGAAAAATACCCCAACACGTCTATCGGCAGAGTCATTGTAGCGGCAACGCACAGAAAACAAAATCTGGGGCACGCACTCATGCAACATTGCATTCAGGAAATTGAAGCGCGCTTTGGCAAACAAAAAATAGTACTTTCCGCTCAAGCACATTTGCAAAACTTTTATAAAAAGCACAACTTTGCACCGCAAGGCGCAATTTACCTTGAAGACGGCATTCCTCATATCCATATGGAAAGAATGCCATAGCAGCAATATTCAATGAAAACAACATGAAAAAAACCTTACTCCTCACCCTACTTTCGGGGTCATTTTTGATCGGCTGTTCGAGCTCAAAAGTCAAAAAATCCGATGCAGCTCAATTGCAAACCATTGATGTCAAAGCGCTCGACACCAACATTAGCCCAGCCGACGACTTCTTTTTGTTTGCTAATGGCACCTGGATTGCCAATACACAAATACCGGCAAGTGAATCGCGTTGGGGCAGTTTCAATGAATTGGAACAAGCTAACAACCAAAAATTGGTAGCGCTCTTGAAAGAAGCCGCAGAAAACCCAGGTGAATTAGGCTCTCAAAATCAATTACTTGGAGCTTACTTCAAGTCTTATACAGACATGAATCGAAGGAATGAATTGGGCCTCCTCCCCATCTTAGACGACCTTCAAAAAATCAAAGCGCTCCAAAATATTGACGGCCTTCAAGCGCTTGTTTCATGCCTGCATAAAGATGGTATTGGTGCTTTTTTCGGGTTTGGAGTTGGTCAAGACCTTAAAAATGTCACAACTAATGTGGCCTATCTTGGCCAAGGAGGAATTGGGCTTCCAAACCGAGATTATTACTACGATGAAAAATACGCCAACATACGCAGTGCTTACGTCAAACACATCGAGGCCTCACTTGCGCTAGCAGAAATCACTAATGCAGCCGTTGCAGCACAAGAAGTGTTCGACTTTGAAATGAAGCTTGCCCAATCCATGCTGCGCCCATCTGAGATGCGCGAACCTGAAAAAACATATAATAAACAATCTTTTACGGAAGTACTACGCAGCTTTGGCCCACACTTCGATTTCAAGCTTTACTTAGCAGAACTAGGCTGCCAAGCACCCGACACAATTGTAGTCAGCAACCCGGCATTTAATATCCAACTTTCTCAAATCTGGGAAACAGCAACAACTGATGAGCTCAAAAGCTATTTGCAATGGTGTGTCATCAATCATTTTGCGGGTCACCTAAACGAAGCCTTTGTACAACTCAATTTCAATTTTTACGAAGGCGTTTTATCTGGCAAACGCGAACAACAACCCCTCTATGAGCAAGCCATTGAAGAGATGACCAATTTAGAAGTGGGCGAACTTTTGGGCAAAGCATTTGTAGACAAGCATTTTTCTAAAGCAGCCCAGGAACGAGTCAACGATATGGTAGACAACCTTCTATATGTGTACAAAGAACGCATCGAACAACTCGACTGGATGACCGATGCAACCAAAAAAGAAGCCATCATTAAACTCAATGCTATCGGCCGAAAATTAGGCTTCCCTAGCAAATGGGATGATTACTCCAGCTTACGCTTTGATGCTGACCGCTATGCACTCAACTACCGTGAAATGAGTCGTTATAGCGTTGCTAAAAACCTATCTGAATTGGGCAAACCTGTCGATCAAGAAAAATGGGGTATGCCCGCTCATATGGTCAATGCCTATTACCACCCACTGCTCAATGAAATTGCCTTTCCTGCCGGCATTATGCAAGCGCCTTTCTTCGACGAAAAATTCGAAGATGCGGTCAACTACGGACGCATCGGTATGGTCATTGGCCACGAGTTCACGCACGGATTCGACGACATGGGCAGTAAGTTTGCAGCCGACGGATCTTTTACTAATTGGTGGACCGAAGAAGACCGCAAGCTCTTTGAAGAAAAAACAAAATTATTGGGAGCTACCTTTTCAGGTTTTTGCCCAATGGAAGACCACTGCGTGAATCCAGAACTTACCATGGGTGAAAACATCGCCGACTTAGGCGGCCTCACCATGGCTTTCTACGCCTATCAAAGAACTGAAGAATTCAAATCCAAAGAAATAGTTGCGGGCTACACGCCGTCACAACGCTTCTTTATTGCATACGCACAGCTCTGGAAAATCAAGTACACAGAGGCCGAAATGAAAAAGCGCTTGGCCACTGACCCGCATTCACCAGGAATGTATCGCGTGAACGGGCCATTGAAGAATTGTCCGGAGTTTTTTGAAGCCTTTCAGGTTCCTGAAGGCCGAGAAATGCGCAACGACGTTAAAAAAGTTGCTCGCATTTGGTAAGAAAATCAGCGCTTGAGAGCTGCTCTTGGGCGCCTGTTTCCATATTCTT
>JBIIZO010000043.1:0-13924 GCA_044346245.1 Crocinitomicaceae bacterium | reverse complement strand
TTTTAAACTGCGCTTTTAATTGAAAGGATAAGAGCAAAAGCCCAAAAATGAAAAGGGTTTTCATAATGTAAACATAAGAGATAAATAACTAACTTGCTTGTCAAAAATAAGCAGTATGAAATACATTTTACCTATTTTCCTAGTTATTTCACAAGTACTTTTCGCACAAATCCCCAGCTATGTGCCAGTTGCTGGCCTCCAGTGCTATTATCCCTTCAATGGCAATGGCAACGATGCAAGTACACTCAACAACCACCTCACCAACAACGGTGCAGTGCTCACGACTGACCGTTTTGGCAACACAGATGCAGCCTATAACTTCAACGGAAGCACACAATACCTCATCCGCAACACGCCAAGTTTTACGTTTAATCCGAGTTCTACATTTACGGTCTCGTTATGGCACAACCGCAACACGAGTTCAGTGGTTGGCATACCTATCATGCATGGATCAAATGCTGCTGGGAACTTCATTTGGATTTTTCAGACCGATGCAAGTAACATGCAATTCGGAACCAATAAGCAGCAAGCAGCCTGGATCTGGGCACAGAGCACCAGTACAACCAATGCCTGGACACATATCGTTCTGGTTTACAACGCTGGCGCCATGACGCTGTACAAAGATAACGTAGCTGTTGCTACAGCAACTTTTACACATACGGGCGTTACCAGCACTACTTTGCCGCTTTACATTGGTAAAGGCATTGGTGGGAGTTATTTCAATGGCAAAATTGATGACATCGGCATTTGGAACCGTTGTTTGTCTGCTTGTGAAATCAATGACCTTTATATGGCTTCAAATACCCTCACTACCGTAAGTGCTGGCCCCGACTTATATGCGTGTAATGGTGGCTCAGTTACGCTCAGCGGAAGCGGTGCTAGTACCTATTTATGGTCGCCAAATGTGAGTAACGGAGCTACTTTTTCACCGAGTGTCAATCAAACGTATACCGTAACTGGCTTTGACGCCAACGGTTGCTCTGCTTGGGACCAAACCAATATTTTGCTCGATCAATTCAGCATTAATGCAGGCCCAGATCTTTTCACTTGCCCTGGCGACAGCATCACGCTTTTGGCCACTGGTGCCAATAACCTCATTTGGAATGGCAATATCCCCAACGATACCACTTTTGTTCCATTAACAAGTGCAACATATGTTGTTTCAGGTGTAGATAGCATTGGGTGTACTGACTCAGACACCCTCCAGTTATTTTACGGAACATTTCCCAACCTGAATGCTGGGCCGGATCAAAGTGTTTGCTTTGGACAAGAGGTGACGCTCACCGGAACCGGTGGTATTTTCATGTACTGGGATAACAACATTCCAAACAGTGTTCCTTTTGTGCCACAAACGAGCGGCAATTATGTATTGAATGGTGCAAGTAACGAAGGTTGTTTGGGGACCGACACCGTTTTTGTTAGCGTCAATGCAGCGAGTAGCAATACCATCAGCGCTGCTGCAATTGACAGTTACACCATCAACGGGCAAACCTACACGGCTTCCGGAACCTATACACAAATCCTGACTAATTCCGTTGGTTGTGACAGCCTACTCACTATCAACCTCACGCTTGATTTTACAGGTTTAAATGAAAATGAACAGCTGTTTAGCCTCTTTCCTAACCCAGTCAAGGACATTTTTGTAATTGCCGTGGCTCCGGAGCTTTTTGGTCAAGTATTGCATATGATGAATATTGAAGGGAAACAGGTACTTTCTGAGTTGATTACAACAGCCAATCACTCCGTCAATGTTCAAGCACTGCCAGCAGGAATTTATTTCCTTCAAATTGGTGAAGGTGTTCAAAAAGTGTTGGTGGAGTAGGGAGTCAAACCACCCAACTTATCTTTTCGACGTCAGTGGATTGCGCAAATTGGTATAACCCACCAAGTGCAGGCGCACTACCCCTACGGGCAATTTGGCCTTTACGAGCACCGGAATTCTATTGGCATCGGCCGTGACCCAAAACTGAACATCTTCTTCGTCTTTGAAGTAACGACCCGTCTGGACTAGTGGTACGAATTTGTGGCATTTGAACTTGCCTTTTTCTGTATCGATGACTTGATCTGTGATGTACTTGATTTTAAGCGTAAAGACTTCGTTGTCCATGAAAATTGGAAAACTGAAGGTTTGGCCCTTTTTGGCGCCTTTGAAATCTAAAGTACGGGCGTAATAAAAGGCAGAAATCATGTCTTGGGCGCCCATTGGGATTTTAAAGGTCTTGCCTTTATTGGTTTCTACGGTTTCATTTTGGTGATGAAAAGTGTAATCCTGACTGATTTTATAACCGCCTTCGTCTACGCGCCGCTTGAAAAACCAAGGCATGATACTGCGCTGGTCTAAGTAAGATTCATAGGTGTCGTCTACATGAAAAACGTTGTTAAAAGTATTGATTGAATACCCTTTGGCAACAGCATGATACAAAGGACGACCGTGTCCTTTGCGGTCGGTCCATTTGAGATAGAGCGTGGCTTCGCCAGCGTCAATGAGGCCATAAGACAAGTGGTAGCGCAATTTCTCGCCTACTGCAAAAGCATCGTTGTCGGTAACCGGGAAAACTTCTTTACCGCTACTAGAGAGCAGCGTGAGTAAGAACAGTGTCGAGAGGGTGTAAAAGAGTGCTTTCATGGCAGTAGTTTTTCAAGGCCAAGCAAAGCACATGCCAAAAAAATCCTACTCGATGATCAGGATGTAATTGTTTTTCTTGCCCTTGCCTAGCAACGCATAACGCCCGTTGATGAGCTCAGCTGCGCTAAGGATGAAATCTTCGCCTACTTTTTCTTTATTGACGGAAATGGCATTGGCTTTGAGTTCGCGGCGAGCTTCGCCGTTGGAGCTTAAGAAACCTGTTTTGGCAGCCAGCGCATCGATGATGCTGATGCCGGTTCCAAAGTCTGCAGCAGAGACGGTAGCTTGTGGAACACCTTCGAATACGGCAAAGAAATCTTTCTCTGAGAGCGAACGGAGGTCATCGGCAGTGGATTTACCGAAGAGGATATTGCTTGCAGCAATCGCAGTTTGTAGCGCAGCTGCACCATGCACACGCGTGGTGATATCTTCAGCAATTGCTTTTTGCAGCACCCGCAAATGTGGCGCTTCGGCATGAGCCGCTTCTAAGGCTTCAATTTCTGCTTGGGTTCGCAAGGTAAAGATGCGGATGTAGTTGGCGGCATCTGCATCGGATGCATTGAGCCAGAATTGATAGAAAGCATAAGGGCTGGTCTTTTCTGGATCGAGCCAAACTGAACCGCTTTCTGTTTTGCCGAATTTCGTTCCATCGGCTTTCTTGATCAGTGGCGTCGTGACCGCATAGGCCTCTCCACCTGCTTTGCGGCGAATGAGTTCTGTACCGGTAACGATGTTGCCCCATTGGTCAGAGCCGCCCAACTGAAGGATGCAGTTGTGATGTTTGTTGAGGTGGTAGAAATCGTAGCCCTGCACCAATTGGTAGGAGAATTCGGTGAAAGACATACCGGTTTCGAGGCGCTTTTTAACAGAATCTTTAGCCATCATGTAGTTGACTGAGATGTGCTTGCCGACGTCGCGGATGAAATCTAGAAAAGACATGTCTTTGAACCAGTCGTAGTTATTGACCATTTCGGCTGAATTGGCACCGCAGTCAAAATTAAGAAACGCCTCGAGTTGTTTGCGTACACAAGCCACGTTGTGGTCGAGGGTAGCGGCATCTAGCAAGTTGCGTTCTTGGCTTTTGCCCGACGGATCGCCGACCATTCCTGTTGCGCCGCCAACGAGTGCAAACGGTTTGTGACCAGCGCGTTGGAAATGCACAAGGGTCATGATTTGAACGAGATGCCCCACGTGTAGGGAATCTGCGGTGGGGTCAAAGCCGATGTAGCCAGCGGATACTTTTTTGAGAAGGGCTTCTTCTGTTCCGGGCATGATATCGTGGATCATGCCGCGCCATTGGAGTTCTGCGATAAAGTTGCTGGGCATTTTATTTCGTTAATTCTTTGAATACTTCTTCTAGTGTTTTTTGCTCGATGTTGAGAGTCAAAATGAGCCAATCTTGTGCTTGCGCGAACTGAGCTACCTCTTTGCGGAGGTCGGTGTTGCTGAGTGATTCGATCAGCCAACCGTTATTGAGGGCTTCCACCTTGCTGGCATTCGGGATCTTTATGAGTTGAGCGGCGCTGACTTTGTTGTCAAACTCTACGTAAACCGTTTGGTGTTGGAGGTCTTGTTGGAGAATTTTGGCGGTGTCGTCGGCTACAATTTGACCTTTGGAAATGATGATCACGCGGTCGCAGATAGCCTCTACTTCTTGCATGATATGCGTAGAGAGCAAAACGGTTTTTTCTTTGCCGATGCTGCGGATAAGCTCGCGGATTTCGACCAACTGATTTGGGTCGAGACCGGTGGTTGGCTCGTCTAAAATGAGCACTTCTGGATCGTGAATAATGGCTTGTGCAAGGCCCACCCTTTGGCGGTATCCTTTTGATAATGCGCCAATTTTTTTGTGCTGCTCGACGTCTAGGCCCACAGCGTGGATCATTTCGGAGACGCGCGCTTTGAGGTTTTTGATTTTGTAAATACGCCCCACGAATTCGAGGTATTCACGCACGTACATATCGGTGTAAAGCGGATTGTTTTCAGGTAAATAGCCGATGATTTGACGGGTATCAAGTTTGTCGATGTCTACTTTTTTGCCGCAAATAAATACCTCGCCCTCGCTGGCAGGCATGAAGCCCGTCATGATTTTCATGGTGGTCGATTTTCCGGCGCCATTTGGACCCAAAAAAGCGACAATCTCGCCTTTTTTGACAGAAAAACTGACGTCGCGAACGGCGGCTTGTTCTCCGTAATATTTATATAGGTTTTTGACTTCTATAGACATAGTGTGCGAAGTTACTCAATTTTTCAAAGAAACGTTTAATGCACTACCCTGCGGGAGTAAAACGCAAAAAAGAAAGCGAAGATGGTGAGGCCCATTTGTGTTTCGAGGCCATCCTCGATAAAAAGCGTCAAGATAAAGGTCAGGCCAATCAGGATGCCTTGTACTTGGCGATACTGCAGTTGCCTCTTGACAAAGAGCAACAATAAACCCATAAACAAAAACAATCCGAAGATCCCAAGATTGAGCCAAGTGGTCAGGTAATAATTATGTGGGCGCAAGCGACGGTCTGGACGCAATTGCGAGCCTCGCTCTTCGTAACGGCTTTGCATTTGGTCGGTAAGGTCACCAATGCCTACGCCAATGAGCCAATAATCGGCAATGAGCGAGGTAGCGTTTCGCCAATATTCGATGCGCTCCAATAAAGAATGATCGTTGGGATTATTGCTGTGGTGGAGTTGGTAGCGCAGACCAAAAAGCCGCGCACCCAAACCTCCCTGTGCTTCGCGGATATCGGCAAAACCTAATTCTATCCAACGGATTTCTTCCCGACTTAAAGCGGCTACACCTGAAGCAGCTGCACAGCCATTTTTACTGAGCACAAAGCGCTCAACGGTGGAGGCCAACAACTGACCCCGCAAATCTCTCCCTTCAAATGGCAAAGTAGAACGTTTTTGCCATTCTTGAGCCATTTGCACAGGGTTCGGAGGGCAGGTTTCTCGCGTATCTATTGGTTGAGCCAAATAATACACCAAGCCAAACAATAAAAACAAACTCAACGAGCCCATGCCAAAAACCCAGCCCCACTTTCTCCTTTGCAATAGAAAAGAAATAGCATGGCCCATCAGCACAACTACAACAGTTAAGACGCCAGATAAGGCCTGGCTATCTAAAGTGTAGAAGATGAACCATAGGGCCAATAAAGCAAACCACTTTTGTTGGCGTATGCGAAATAAAGTAAAAGACAAGCCCAAGCCAATCAAGATGCCAAATCGAATGTGTGAACCAAATAAAGACATCTCCCTGATGTCGACCAAGTGGAGTTGCTCAGCAAAAAAATGATAGGAGATGCTATTGACCAAAGACGTCAATAACAAAGCGCCTAAAAAGAAACTCCAAAGCCCCTCTATTTTTCGGGTGCTTGGCAAAGGTCGAACAGAGATAATAAGCGGAATGAGTAGTAAGCTTGTGAAGCGACGCAATTGGTCAAAACCTTCTTTCCAGTTATCTGACCACAGTAAACTCAGCCAAAAAAGGAAATAGAAAAGCAAAAGGAGGTGAACCAAACGGTTCTCTTTGAGGCGGCGGTAATAGGTTTGGAAGTCGGCTTCTAACAAGAGATTCAGGCTGCCCAACAAGAGCCCCATGGACATCAAAAACTTGCTGCAGACCATCCCGATCACAAAAAAGAGGAGCGCGAGGTAATGTAGTCTTGTGTGGGCTTTGGTCCCGAACCAGCGTTGCAGCATGTGTTTACTAACGCTTAATTCTTCAAAATAGTATTGTACTGTGTAGGAGCTTGTAAAATTTCTAAACCTTTGCGCACAACTGGGTCAGCTTGTAATTGTTGCTTGGCGCGGCCTTCTTGGTAGTAATAGCGCGAAATGATTTCATCCTCAAGTACTTCGCTGATTTCTTGCTGAAATTTATCGAGATCGCGTTCCTTTGATGGCGTTACCTTTTCCAACATTTGATTATACTGCACAGAGATATCTTCAAAATAACCTTCTTTTTCTGCAGTCTCTTTCATTTTGCGCAGCGCCTCTTCTGAAGCGGTGGTGTAGTCAAAATCTGGCTGCGCCATGACGTAGGCTTTGAATAATTGGTATGCCTCCTGACTCAGTTTGAAGGTACCTGCCTCAGCAATTGTTGGATTTTCGGAAGCATATTGTGTGGCATAATTGAAAATGTGGTTCTTGACTAAGAGCATCGCGGCCAACCTACTGAGGTCTTCTAAAGCAACTTCTACATCTGGCTCTATGCCGCGGCCGTCAATGACAGGCCTGCCATTTTTGGTGTAAAACGTTTTGAGCAAAGAATCGGCTACCTCTTTGGCTTTTTCGCCATTTGCTTTGTCGTAATATTCCAAACGTTGTACACAGCGGCCTGAAGGCGTGTAGTATTTGGCAATGGTGATCTTGATTTTGGAACCGTATTTGAGATCATAGGTGCGTTGCACCAAGCCCTTACCAAAGCTAGTTTCGCCGATCACAACTGCGCGGTCGAGGTCTTGAAGGCTACCGGCTAAAATTTCGGAAGCAGAGGCCGAGCCGCCGTCGATGAGCACCACGAGAGGCATATTGGGCGCAAAAGGATCTTCGAGGGTTTTATAAGTGCGGTTTTCTTCGGCCACGCGCCCTTTTGTGGTTACAACTACTTGATTCTTTGCAACAAAAAAGTTCACGATTTTTACGGCCTCTATGAGCAATCCGCCTCCATTGCCGCGCAAGTCCAAAACCAACTCTTGCATGCCCTGCGCTTGTAATTTTTCTATCGCACTTTTGACATCGGCCGACGCCGTTTGGGTAAATGAATTGAGTTTGACATACCCCACCTTGTTTTGCAACATGCCGAAATAAGGTACGTCTGGCAACTTGATTTCGTCTCGGGTCATTTTAAAACTTTTGTTACCCTCGCCATTTCTTTCAACAACTAATTCAAACGATGTTCCTTTGGGGCCTTTGAGTGCATCTGAAACCTCTTCGGTTGTTTTTTTCTCCATGCTTTTACCATCTATGCTAACAATTTTATCACCGGCTTTCAAGCCAGCTACTTGCGCAGGTTTGCCTTCATAGGGCTCTGCGATAAAGCTGAAATCGCCCATTTTGCGAATGAGGGCACCAATGCCTCCATACTGACCGGTTGTCATGAGGCGGTAATCTTCGATATTTGACTCATGGTAATATACAGTATATGGATCTAGCTCCTTGAGCATGGCATCGATGCCTGTTTTAGCTAATTGGCCATTTTTGGTCTCATCGACAAAATAAAGGTCGAGGTGCTCATAGATTTGATCCATGATTTCCAAACTCTTGAGCGTTTCAAAAGAATTGGTTTGGGCATAGCCGAACTGAAGACTCAGTAAAAATGCAAAAAAGAGAATTGGTAATTTAGTCAGTTTGATCATGGGTTGATTTCTTTTATAAGTTGGTCGAGTGCTTTACACAACTTTTGTTCCAAAAGTTGATAGCTCGGACGTTCATCGGAAACAAAAGTTAACGAAAACACCATTTTTTTATTGTTTTGTTGGAGGGCCGCTAACAATGGCATTTTGTTTTTACGCAAGACCTCGCGCATCAAGCGTTTGATATAATTGCGGTCGTGGGCTCTTTTGAAGCGGCGTTTGGGCGCTGAGAACAACACTTGAAAAGCCTCGCTTGATTCTTCGTTAGGGCCAATTGCTTCGGCGATATATAATACGCGCAGCGGATACGCTTTGATGATCGCACCTGTTTTGTAGAGCGCTTCAATCTTCTTAAGGCTACACAATTTATAGGCCTTAGGCAAACGTTCGTCGGTATGTGGCTGTGTGTTAGTCAAGGCGCTGATCTGTAACTTCTTCGTAGTCCGTGTAGTCATCGGGACCTTGTGGTGGGCCGGCTTGTGGTGGTTTGGGGCTTAAGGCTTTGAGCAAGCGAAAGAATACACTTAGCACAAAGAAGAAGCCGAGTACCTGAAATACAAAACCTAAGAAAAATGCCTTTTCTAGGCTGCGGATATTTGACTCAAACCAATGTGAAATGCCATTTTCAGACAAATAAGGGAAGAAGTAAAGACCTGTAAAGGTGAATGCGGCCAACACCAATAAGAGAATTTCTAGGTTTTTGGAATAAGGGCGCTGTTGGACTGGCATCTGAAAAGCCCCTAGAAATTGGAGTTGTTCTTGCTGTTTTTGGAATTTTCCGAGTAAATAAAGCATGAGAATAAGACCGCCGGGCAGTAATTTTTGCCAATTGAGCACATAAGTGGGTTCATTGGGCGCATATTCTAGACAATACGCAAAAGTGATATTGACCAGCAAGATATACTTGAGCCCTTTGAGGATGTACTGCTCTGCCAAAAAAGGAGGACGCATGCCCGTGAGCATTTTGTGGGCCAATTCTAGAAAGAACCAAATGAAATTAAAAATGGCAAAACGTACACCAAGCTTGAAAAGGAGCGCAAGTAAAATCATAAGCCGAAGTTACGAAGTTTCGTTAAGCTGCCTTGAAAGAAATTGCCATCGACGTATGTATTGATGCCGTGAACGACCATTTTTTCTGAAAATTGATAAAAAGTCCAGGGGAGGTGCTCGACTTTATGGTGTGGGCCGTAGGAAGCAACCCAAAGTGGATACCCGTCTATACTTCCTTTGAGATAGCGCTCATAGAAAAAGCGACCCGTGTAAACGATTGGCTTGCAGCGATAGTGCTGCCCAACGATTCGCAGCCAATTTTGCACCCCTTTGCGCAAGTTTTCCGCTCCAAATGGCGACATTTTTTCGACATCCAAAACCGGCGGAAAATCGCCTTTGCTCAGCCTAACTTGCCGGATAAAATTTAGAGCTTGCTCCGTGGAGTTCTGAAAAGGTCTGTAATAATGATACGCCCCGCGTTGAAGTCCAATTCTTTTTAAGGCCTGCCAATTGGTTATAAATCGTGGATCTAGGCCATCGGTGCCCATGGTGGCTCGGGCAATAGCAAAGCGCAAAGGATGTTTGGTTAATAGCACTTCGTCCCAATTGATGCTGCCTTGGTATTGCGATACATCGATGCCAAAACAATAGGTTTGATCGTCTGCAATTGCGGTTTCTGAAATCGTCTCGGCGGTTGCATTGCGCAGCACCGGGCGCAGTAAGTCTATGCGGTCATAAAAACGGATAAAGACAAACACATAAGCCACAAAACCTATAGCCAATAACCAAGGTAGATAGGGGCGGTTGCGGCGCCATTTTTTTTTGGTCCAAAATAATACTGCTACAAAAAAGAGGAACACACCCAATACATATTGGGGATGATTGAGCAACCAAAAAACGACTAGGCGTAGCAATTTCATGGGCAAAGATACTAATCCAAACACTTACAAGGCGGGTCTATTAATACTTTGGTATTGGGCAAGCGTCCGAGCAGCTGCTTGGCAAAAACAGTTCCGTACATCACGCCTTCGATATTAAGCACGCGCAAGTTGGGCAACAGAAAAATACCTTCGCCAAATTGTTCAATAGCATTGCCATATAAATCTAAGTTTTGTAGTTGAGAAAGCGCACTGATTTGATCCGGCAAAATCCGCAGCACATTGCGTTCCAAAGACAATTCGCGCAGCATAGACAACTGACAGAGCACTAAAGGGAAATGGTCTAGTTTGTTTTTGCCTAGTTTCAAGTCCTGAAGCTGCGTAAATGCCTTCATTTCATCCGGAAGAAAAGTCAACTTATTTTTAGATAAATCCAAAGACTGTAGTGCCACAAACTCAAATAATTTTACGGGCAGGGTGTCCCATTTGAGGCCCGAACAATCTAGTGAGGTGACCGTTTTTGGATCGAGCTGCTGGGCGTCTTGCCATTTGATAGCTTGTGCCTCCGCTGTACTAACAACGCTAGAAAATAGGAGAAGGAAGCAGAATTGTCTTAGCATCTTTCGAAAGTAGTAAAAAAATAAATGGGCGTGCGATAGATTATTATTGTACTTTTAACAATATCTAAAGCGCCAATTTTCCATGAAATTTCTTTCAACCTTCCTCGTAGCTTGCGCTACTCATATCCTTTTTGCACAAGCTGGCCCAATAGACTTTGAACCCAATGGCTTTGGAGCCAACTGGGCCTGGACTACTTTTGAGAACGGAAACAACCCTTCCGTTGAAATAGTTGCAAATCCGTCGGCAAGCGGTATCAACTTATCGACCACCGTTTGTAAATTCACGGCACTCGTGAATGGTGCGCCTTGGGCTGGCTTTGAATCTGTTCACGGACAAGGCATCGGTCTTTTCAATTTAACGGCCGCAAATTGTCAGGTCAAATTGATGGTTTACAAATCGGTCATTAGTCCGGTTGGGCTCAAGTTTGCAACACCTTCAAACGCCTCTTCTGGCGAGATCCTCGTTTCAAATACGCTTGTCGACCAATGGGAAGAACTCACTTTTGATTTTACAAATGTATTGTCGAACCCTGCTACTACCGGCATTGACCAAATCATCGTTTTCCCGGATTTCAACCAACGTTCCGACAACAACGTGTGTTACATAGACAACATCAAATTCTCGAATCAAGACGGTTCGCAATCGTTAGCGCCTATGGTACCTGCGCCTACGCCTACTTATCCTGCTGCTTCGGTTATTTCGATGTTCAGTAACCCATACATCAATGTAACGGTAGATTCTTGGCAAGCGCCGTGGTCACAAGCACAAGTAACCGACCTTCAGATCCAAGGAAACGACACCAAACGCTACAGCTCTGTTAATTTTGCAGGTATCGAAACACTAGGTGGCAATCAATTAGACCTCTCCAACATGACCCATTTCAGACTTGATTACTGGACGGCCAACATGAATCCTTTTAAAATTAAATTGGTTGATTTCGGAAATGACGGACAATATGCAGGAGGCGACGACAGCGAGAGCGAACTCAGCTTTCAGCCCGTAGCTCAAACTTGGAATACCCTCGAAATTCCTCTCAGCCAGTTCACTAGCCTCAACAGCCTAAGTCATTTTTCACAACTGATCTACTCGGGTTCGCCAGCAGGTGCAGGTGTGGTCTTTGTAGATAACGTACTGTTCTTTGACGAGAACCAGAGCAACTTAAATGAAGTAGCCGCTGGCAACTATTTGCTTGCACCTAATCCGAGTTCTGATATCATTCAAATCAAAGGATGTCAGCACCAGACAAGTATCGAAATCTACAACACACTTGGGCAATTGTGTTTGGCTACGGAATCGGCATCCACAACTGCACAAATCGATATATACTCGTTTAAAGAAGGGATTTACCTTATAAAACTGCGCGACCTACAAACAGGACAAACACAAACTTATCGCATCGAGAAAAAGTAAGACCGGATTTGGATTTCGTCTGCTTGCAACTGCATTTTGAGTGCATCTAAGCCTGCAAATTTTTGTTCCGAACGGATGCGCTCGTGCAAACTAAGTGCGAGGTAAGCTTCATAAATGTCATCTTGAAAATCAAAGAAATGGACTTCGATTTTGCGTTCTACTTTGGCCTCTTTAATGGTAGGTCGCCAGCCAATGTTCATCATGCCGTATAGTGTTGCGCCATTGTATTCACTAGACACCGCATAAACGCCGTCGGCGGGCAAGATTTTTTCGGCCTCTGTGAGTTGTACGTTGGCCGTTGGAAAGCCAATAGTGCGCCCATTTTGCAGCCCTCTTGATACGTGCCCAGATACTTGATAAGGCTGGCCTAAGTAAGCATTTGCTTGCGCAATAGAACCTTGTTCTATTGCTTTTCTGATCTTTGAGGAACTGATATAGACTTCGTCGATTTGCTCGACTGGAATTTCTTTGACTTCAAAAAAACCTTTGGCTTCATAGCTACGCAAAAAAGCTAAATTGCCTTGGCGGTCGTGGCCAAATTGGTGGTCGTAACCGATAATAACGCTGTATGCATGGAGCCCATTGATCAAAACCTCCTCCACAAACTGCGCTGCTGTTTGCTGCGCCAGTTGTGCATTGAATTCGAGCACCACAACGTGGTCCAGACCAAGTGCCTCCAGCCTTGCGAGTTTTTCTTCTTGGGTCTGGATGAGGCCCAAGGGTTGATCTGGAAATAAAATGCGGCGTGGGTGCGGATGAAAAGTGAGCAACACAGAAGCCAAGCCTTGTTGCTTGGCCTGCGCGCAAACGGTTGAAAGTATTTTTTGATGACCTAAATGAAGGCCGTCGAAGGTCCCGATAGTGAGGACCGTTTTTTGGTTCTTTGGAAAAGTAGCTAGTTGCTTGTGCAGCTCCATTAGAGAATAAGCATGGCGTCTCCGTAAGAATAGAAACGGTACTTTTCTCTGACCGCTTCTTCGTAAGCTTTGTGCATGAGCTCATGGCCCATAAAAGCGGAAATCATCATGAGCAAAGTAGAAAGTGGCGTGTGGAAATTGGTAATCAGGCTGTCGGCAATGCTGAATTCGTAAGGCGGGAAAATGAATTTGTTGGTCCAGCCGTCAAATGGCTTCAGCATACCGTCTGTTGAGACGGATGTTTCAATAGAGCGCATGGAGGTGGTTCCGACGGCGCATACTCGGCGCTTGTTGCGCTTGGCGTCATTGACCATTTCTACAGCACTTTCGGGGATGATGACCTGCTCGGAATCCATTTTGTGTTTAGTGAGGTCTTCAACCTCGACAGAACGAAAAGTACCTAGGCCTACGTGAAGTGTAAGCTCAGCAAAGTTGATGCCTTTTAATTCCAAACGCTTGAGCAATTGTTTTGAGAAGTGAAGACCAGCTGTTGGTGCAGCAACGGCACCCTCTACGCTTGCAAATACGGTTTGGTAACGCTCTTCGTCTTCAGGTTCTACTTCTCTTTTGATGTATTTTGGAAGGGGTGTTTCGCCCAACTCAGTAATTTTAGCTTTGAAGTCTTCATAAGGGCCGTCGAATAAAAAACGAAGGGTACGACCTCTAGAAGTAGTGTTATCAATGACCTCAGCCACAAGAGAGTCGTCTTCGCCAAAATACAATTTGTTGCCAATGCGGATTTTGCGCGCAGGATCTACTAAAACATCCCACAAAAGGCTTTCGCGGTTGAGCTCGCGCAATAAAAATACTTCAATTTTTGCTCCTGTTTTCTCTTTGTTGCCGTACATGCGGGCAGGAAAAACGCGGGTGTTGTTCATGATCATGACATCGCCTTCATCAAAATAATCGAGGACGTCGCGGAACATTTTGTGCTCTATGAGGCCGGTAGAACGGTGCACAACCATGAGGCGGCATTCGTCACGGGTTTCTTCTGGATAATTGGCGATTAATTCTTCAGGGAGGTTGAAGTCAAAATCAGAAAGTTTCATTTTGCTCATAGGACGTTTTTTGAATCCCTGCTTTCAGGGGAGCGCAAAGATACAACATCAAGACCCCCCATGTCAAGTAATTACC
>JBIIZO010000042.1:0-13955 GCA_044346245.1 Crocinitomicaceae bacterium | reverse complement strand
TGTCCTGTTTTTTGCATGTTGATTTCAACAGAGTACAAAACATTAAAAAAAACAAGCCTTGGCAACAACAACTAATTCAACCAGAATTAATTTTGCTTCAAGCAAAAACCAATTTGAATATCCAGATTTTCTGGAGATTCAATTAAAGTCTTTTCAAGAATTTTTCCAGTTGGAAACAACTCCAGAAAATCGCGAAAGTGAAGGACTTTTCAAAGTGTTTGCTGAAAACTTTCCCATTACGGATACCCGCAACCAATTTGTTCTTGAATTCCTGGATTATTTCATTGATCCACCTCGTTACACCATTGAAGAGTGTATCGAAAGAGGACTCACATACAGTGTGCCTCTCAAAGCAAAACTGAAACTGTATTGTACTGACCCTGAGCACGAGGATTTCGAAACCATCGTTCAGGATGTTTACCTCGGTACAATTCCTTATATGACACCGAAGGGTTCATTTGTGGTCAACGGCGCAGAACGCGTTATTGTATCTCAATTGCACCGTTCGCCAGGTGTTTTCTTTGGACAGTCTCGCCATGCGAATGGCACGAAACTATATTCAGCCAGAATCATTCCTTTCAAAGGATCTTGGATTGAATTTGCTACGGATATCAACAATATCATGTATGCTTACATCGACCGTAAAAAGAAATTACCTGTAACGACCCTTTTCCGCGCTATTGGCTACGAAACTGACCGCGATATCTTAGATATCTTTGGTTTGGCCGACGAAGTTAAGGTGAGTAAAACCAACCTTAAAAAACTCATTGGTCGTCGTTTGGCGGCAAGGGTTCTCAAAACTTGGATCGAAGATTTCGTAGATGAAGACACCGGAGAAGTGGTTTCTATCGAGCGTAACGAAGTGATTCTCGACCGGGAATTATTGATTGGCGAAGAACACCTCGACTCAATCATGGATTCAGGTGCAAAATCTTTGATCTTGCACAAAGAAGATGGTAATTCTACGGATTACACCATCATCTACAACACCTTGCAAAAAGATACTTCCAACTCTGAAAAAGAAGCGGTTGAACACATTTATCGTCAATTACGTAACGCAGATCCACCAGACTACGAAACAGCAAAAGGTGTATTTGAGAAATTATTCTTCTCTGATGCTCGTTACGATTTAGGTGAAGTAGGACGCTACCGCATCAACAAGAAACTCAACTTAGATGTTGCTGAGGAATCACGCGTTTTAACCAAAAACGACATCATCTCCATCATCAAATATCTAATTGAGCTTATCAATTCGAAGGCAGATATCGATGATATCGACCACTTGTCTAATCGCCGTGTTCGTACAGTTGGAGAGCAACTTTACTCACAATTTGGCGTAGGATTGGCACGTATGGCGCGCACCATTCGCGAGCGCATGAATGTCCGCGACAACGAAGTCTTTACACCTATTGACCTTATCAACGCCAAGACTTTGTCTTCGGTTATTAATTCCTTCTTCGGTACCAACCAACTATCTCAGTTCATGGACCAAACCAACCCGCTTTCGGAAGTTACGCACAAGCGTCGCCTTTCTGCACTCGGGCCAGGCGGTTTATCGCGCGAGCGCGCCGGATTTGAGGTTCGTGACGTTCACTACACGCACTACGGTCGCTTATGTACCATTGAAACACCAGAAGGTCCGAACATCGGACTCATCTCTTCACTTTGTGTATTCGCCAAAGTCAACAAGCTTGGTTTCATCGAAACACCGTACCGTCGTGTAGACAACGGTCGTGTTGTATTTGAAGAGAGTCCAATTTATTTGGCAGCTGAAGAAGAAGATTCAAAAACAATTGCACAGGCGAACGCCAAGATTGACGATAAAGGAAATTTCCTATCAGACTTAGTCAAAGCGCGTTACGAAGGTGATTTCCCTGTTGTAGCTCCTGGCGACCTCAGCTTGATGGACGTTGGTGCCAACCAGATTGCATCTATTGCGGCCTCTTCTATTCCTTTCCTCGAGCACGATGATGCCAACCGTGCACTCATGGGCTCCAACATGCAGCGCCAAGCGGTTCCATTGTTGCGTCCAAATGCACCAATCGTCGGTACAGGAATCGAGCAACTTGTCGCTAGAGACTCTCGCGTATTGATCAACGCAGAAGGTTCTGGTACGGTTGAATACGTAGACGCCAACGAAATCGTCATCCGTTACGACTGGAATGACCAAGATAAACTCGTGAGTTTTGAAAGCGAAGTAATGCGTTACTCGCTCACGAAATTCATGAAAACCAACCAAAGTACTTGTATCAACCTTAAGCCAATCGTTCAAAAAGGCGATCGCGTAGAAAGAGGCCAGGTGCTTTGTGAAGGTTACGCAACCCAATCGGGAGAACTCGCACTCGGTCAAAACCTCAAAGTGGCTTTCATGCCTTGGAAAGGTTACAACTTCGAGGATGCGATTGTGATTTCTGAGAAAGTGGTCCGCGACGACATCTTTACCTCTATTCACATCGACGAATATTCTTTGGAAGTACGCGACACCAAACGCGGTATGGAAGAACTCACTTCTGACATTCCTAACGTTTCTGAGGAAGCTACCAAAGACCTCGATGAAAACGGCCTCATCCGCATTGGTGCCGAGATCAAAGAAGGAGATATCCTTATTGGTAAAATCACGCCGAAAGGTGAAACAGATCCTTCACCAGAAGAAAAACTATTACGCGCCATCTTTGGAGACAAAGCAGGTGATGTTAAAGACGCTTCACTGAAGGCTGGTCCATCGCTTCGCGGTGTTGTGATCCAGAAAAAATTGTTCTCAAGAGCAGTTAAAGATCGCAAATCAAAATCTCAAGATAAGCCGGTACTCGAGGCACTCGATGCCGACTATCAAAGAGATCTTTCTGTGTTGCGCGACAAACTTGTCGATAAATTATTGGTCATTCTCGGAGAGCAAAAATCTTCAGGGGTATTCAATAACTTTAAAGAAGAGTTGATCAAAAAAGGTTCTAAATTCAGCAACAAATCATTGAGCGCACTAGACTACTCAATTGTGAATCCGCTCAACTGGACAGCCGATACAGATACCAATCAATTGATTTCTCGTGTCATTCACAACTTTAATATCAAAGCAAACGATTTACTTGGTATCTACAAGCGCAAAAAATTCCATATTTCTGTCGGAGATGAACTCCCTGCCGGAATCGTGAAATTAGCGAAGGTATATGTTGCTAAAAAACGCAAGCTAAAAGTTGGAGATAAAATGGCAGGTCGTCACGGTAACAAAGGAATTGTTGCCAATATCGTTCGTCAAGAAGATATGCCATTCCTCGAAGACGGCACTCCAGTAGACATCGTTCTCAATCCACTAGGGGTACCATCACGTATGAACCTAGGTCAGATTTACGAAACCGTTCTTGCTTGGGCCGGTGAAAAATTAGGTGTCAAATTTGCTACACCAATTTTTGACGGTGCGAAACCAGAAGAAATCAACGAATGGACCGACAAAGCAGGTGTACCACGTTCAGGTAAAACTTACCTCTATGATGGTGGCACAGGCGAGCGTTTCCACCAACCAGCAACGGTAGGGATCATCTACATGTTGAAACTTTCTCACATGGTCGATGACAAAATGCACGCACGTTCAATCGGACCATACTCGCTCATTACCCAACAACCATTGGGTGGTAAAGCACAGTTTGGAGGTCAGCGTTTTGGTGAGATGGAAGTTTGGGCATTGGAAGCATTTGGTGCAGCCAATATCCTACAAGAAATCCTTACCGTGAAATCTGATGACGTCATGGGTCGTGCCAAGGCATATGAATCTATTGTGAAAGGCGACAACATTCCAGAACCAGGTATTCCTGAGTCTTTCAATGTATTGTTACACGAATTACGTGGCTTGTGCCTTAACGTATCAATGGATTAATTCAAAATACTAACGTAAATAGTCGAGATCAAATGGCTTTCAATAAAGAAACCCCAAAAAAGCAAAGCAGCTTCAATAAAATCACTATCTCCTTGGCTTCACCAGAAGTGATCTTGGAGCATTCTAGTGGAGAAGTTTTGAAACCAGAAACCATCAACTACCGCACCTACAAACCGGAGCGTGATGGCTTGTTCTGTGAGCGCATTTTTGGACCTGTTAAAGATTACGAATGTCACTGTGGTAAATACAAGCGCATCCGCTACAAAGGAATCGTTTGTGACCGCTGTGGAGTAGAAGTAACTGAAAAGAAAGTACGTCGTGAGCGCATGGGACACATCTCATTGGTGGTTCCTGTTGCACACATCTGGTACTTCCGTTCGCTTCCGAACAAAATCGGTTATTTGTTAGGTTTACCTACCAAAAAACTCGATCAAATTATTTATTACGAGCGTTATGTTGTCATTCAGGCTGGTGCTGTTACCGGAACTGACAAGTGGGCGAATGTCAAGAAAATGGACTTCATCACTGAAGAAGAATACCTCGACATGCTCGATTTGCCAGAATTGGCCAACAACCATTACCTAGACGACACCGATCCCAACAAATTTATCGCTAAGATGGGTGCAGAAGCACTTTACGATTTGTTGGCAGGTCTCAACCTCGACCAAATGTCTTACGACTTGCGTTACCAAGCGGAAACAGAAACATCTGTTCAGCGCAAGAACGAAGCCCTCAAGCGTTTGCAAGTTGTTGAATCTATGCGCGACTCTCAAAAACGCATTGACAACCGTCCAGAATGGATGATTGTGAAGGTGGTTCCAGTTATTCCGCCAGAATTGCGTCCGTTGGTGCCACTAGATGGCGGCCGCTTCGCAACTTCTGACCTCAATGACCTCTACCGCCGCGTGATTATCCGCAATAACCGCTTGAAGCGTTTGATCGAGATCAAAGCACCAGAGGTCATCTTGCGCAACGAAAAGCGTATGTTGCAAGAGGCTGTCGATTCACTATTTGACAACTCAAGAAAATCTTCTGCTGTAAAAACAGAATCGAACCGTGCCCTCAAATCGCTTTCAGATTCATTGAAAGGTAAGCAAGGTCGTTTCCGTCAAAACTTACTTGGTAAGCGTGTCGACTACTCAGCTCGTTCGGTAATTGTTGTAGGTCCAGACCTCAAATTGCACGAATGTGGTTTGCCTAAAGACATGGCTGCAGAGCTATACAAGCCGTTTATCATTCGTAAAATGATTGAGCGCGGAATTGTTAAAACGGTTAAATCTGCAAAGAAAATCGTTGACCGCAAAGAGCCAGTTGTTTGGGATATCCTCGAAAACGTATTGAAAGGTCACCCCGTTCTTTTGAACCGTGCCCCTACACTTCACCGTTTGGGTATCCAAGCATTCCAACCAAAATTGATCGAAGGAAAAGCGATCCGCTTGCACCCACTCGTTACAACGGCCTTCAATGCCGACTTCGATGGTGACCAAATGGCGGTGCATTTACCACTTGGTAATGCTGCGATTTTAGAGGCACAAATGCTCATGTTGGCATCGCACAACATCCTCAACCCTGCTAACGGCGCGCCGATTGCGGTACCGTCTCAGGATATGGTCTTGGGTCTATATTACATCACTAAAGGAAAGCGCACAACCGAAACGGAAATCGTTAAAGGTGAAGGCGGTATTTTCTACTCTCCTGAAGAAGTGATCATTGCTTACAACGAGAACAAACTTGATTTGCATGCGCACATCAAAGTCAAAACTTACGATTTAGGTGAAGATGGTCAACCGACCCTCATGATGGTTGAAACCACATGTGGACGCGTGATGTTCAACAACAAAGTCCCACTTCAAGTAGGTTTCATCAATGATGTCATGACCAAAAAGGCGTTGCGCGACATCATCGGCGAAGTCTTGAAAGTTTGTGGTACGTCAAGAACTGCACAATTCCTCGACGATATCAAGCAACTTGGTTACGAGATGGCCTTCAGAGGCGGTCTATCGTTCAACCTAGACGATATCATCATTCCAAAAGAAAAAGAAATTCTCGTTGCGAAGGCAGAAACCGACGTGAAAGAAGTCATGGTCAATTACAACATGGGTCTAATCACTAACAACGAGCGTTACAACCAAATTATCGATATCTGGACGCATACCAACTCGCGCCTGACACATACACTCATGGAACAACTCAAGACAGACCGTCAAGGGTTCAACTCCATCTACATGATGTACGATTCAGGAGCCCGTGGTTCGAAAGAGCAAATTCGCCAGCTATCTGGTATGCGTGGTCTAATGGCCAAGCCGCAAAAATCTGGTGCATCTGTACAAGAAATTATCGAGAACCCGATCTTGTCTAACTTTAAAGAAGGACTATCGATTCTTGAGTACTTTATTTCTACTCACGGTGCCCGTAAAGGTTTGGCGGATACCGCCCTCAAAACTGCCGATGCTGGTTACCTTACGCGTCGTTTGGTCGATGTTGCACAAGATGTGGTCATCAACTCCAACGACTGTGGTACCCTCCGTGGTATTGTAGCTACTTCATTGAAGAAAAACGACGAAGTTGTAG
Organism: Crocinitomicaceae bacterium; assembly: GCA_044346245.1. Lineage (GTDB taxonomy): Bacteria > Bacteroidota > Bacteroidia > Flavobacteriales_D > Crocinitomicaceae > UBA952. Next base: position 7,516 of record JBIIZO010000042.1, on the reverse strand, counting down.
AACCGTTGTACGATCGTATCCTCGGCCGCACATCTGTTCACGACGTCTACATGCCGGAATCAGACCAGATCATTGTCAATGCAGGAGAAATCATTACAGAAGATATCGCCAGAACAATCGAAAAAGCGGGTATCGAAGAAGTAGAAATCCGTTCTGTATTGACTTGCGAAATGCGCAGAGGGGTTTGTTCAAAATGTTACGGACGCAACCTATCTAATCACCGCTTGGCTCAAATCGGGGACGCCGTTGGTGTTGTCGCTGCGCAGTCAATTGGTGAGCCAGGTACGCAGCTTACCCTCCGTACGTTCCACGTAGGTGGTACGGCATCTAACATTGCCGATATTTCCGATCTCAAAGCAAAAGCAAACGGTAAATTAGAAATCGACGAAATCCGCACCATCGAACGCAAAAATGCTGACGGTACAGAGCGCGTGATCGTTGTGGGTCGTTCTGCTGAATTGCGCATTACCGATGAGAAAACCGGTATTGTCGTCATGACTGCAAACGTTCCTTATGGTTCTGACTTAATGGTTAAAAACAACACCAAAATCAAAAAAGGTGATGTCATCTGTAAGTGGGATCCATACAATGCCCTTATCATTGGCGAGGTCGCTGGAAAAGTTGTTTTCGATGGCATCATCGAAAACATTACCTACCGCGAAGAAGTCGATGAGCAAACAGGCTTTACCGAAAAAGTAATTATAGAATCACGCGATAAGAAAAAATCGCCTGCAATTCATATCATCGATCCTAAAACCAAAGAGATCCTCCGCGAATACTCTATTCCGGTCAATGCACACATCTCTGTGGCAGAAGGTGACAAAATTGTAGCAGGTGACATCCTCGTTAAAATCCCGCGTTCAGCAGGTAAAACAGGGGATATCACTGGTGGTCTTCCACGTGTAACTGAATTATTCGAAGCTAGAAACCCTTCGAACCCAGCGGTAGTTTCAGAAATAGATGGTACAGCTACTTACGGAACTGTTAAACGCGGTAACCGTGAAATCATCATCACTTCTAAACTCGGCGAAGTTCGCAAGTATTTAGTGCCACTTTCTAAGCACATCTTGGTTCAACAAAACGACTACGTTCGTGCAGGTCAACCGCTTTCTGATGGTGCTATTACGCCAAACGACATCCTCAACATTGAAGGTCCGACAAAAGTACAAGAGTACATTGTTAACGAAATTCAAGAGGTATATCGCTTACAGGGTGTAAAAATCAACGATAAGCACTTTGAAGTCATTGTACGTCAAATGATGTTGAAAGCTGAAATCATTGAGTCTGGCGATACCCGCTTCCTCGAAGGTCAGAGCGTGCACAAAGCAGACATCATGGAAGCCAACGACGAATTGTACGGTCAAATGTTTGTAATTGACGCTGGAGATTCTACAGAACTTCACAAAGGTCAATTGGTAAGCGTTCGCCGCTTGCGCGATGAAAACTCACGCTTAAAGCGCGAAGACAAACAGCTCATCGAAGCACGCGAAGCCATGCCAGCAACCTCAACTCCGTTGTTGCAAGGTATTACCCGCGCTTCACTACAAACCCAGTCTTTCATTTCTGCAGCATCGTTCCAGGAAACGACAAAAGTCCTCAACGAAGCAGCGATCTCAGGAAAAGAAGACCACTTGTTGGGCTTGAAAGAAAATGTTATTGTTGGGCACCTCATTCCTGCGGGAACAGGTGTACGCCACTTCCAAAATCTCATCGTTGGCTCGAAAGAAGTCTATGAAGAATTGGTGGAGCAGGCACAATAATCCAACTCATCATACGCAAAAGGGCGGCCTATTGGCCGCCCTTTTTTGCAATCTGATTCTTCCGTTTTTTTAGGAAATCCTTCCCCAATTGGGTTTGTTTTTAAGTACTTCCCGGAGGGCTTGGTTGAGTAACGCATGCATGGGATCAATGAGCTGTGGGTCGGTATCTAGGACCTCTCTGGCTTTTTCTCTTGCTAATTGTACGAGTTGCCCATCTTTGGCTAAATCGGCAATTTTGAGCGCTAAAGCACCGCTCTGTTGGGTGCCCATGAGGTCGCCTGGGCCGCGCAATTGCAAGTCAACTTCTGCCAAGACAAAACCGTCGTTGCTGCCAACCATGGTATCCATTCGCTTTTGCGCTTCTTTGGAAATACCATCTCCAGTCATTAAAATACAGTAAGATTTTTCGGCGCCGCGGCCAACGCGTCCGCGCAATTGATGCAGTTGTGAAAGCCCAAAGCGCTCGGCACTCTCAATGACCATTACAGAAGCATTTGGCACATTGACACCCACCTCAATTACCGTAGTAGCCACCATGATATGTGTTTGTCCTTGCACAAAGGCCTGCATGGCTTCTTCTTTGTCGGCAGGTTTCATTTTGCCGTGTACCATACTGATCTGAAAACCCTGAGGCTTGAAAAAATCTTCTATTTGCGCGTAGCCGTCTTCTAGATTTTTAAAATCGAGTTTTTCAGATTCTTGAATGAGGGGGTAAACAACATAGGCCTGCCTACCGAGTTGTAATTGTTCTTGGATAAATGCAAAGAGTTTGGCTCGGTGATTTTCGCGACGGTGTATGGTGTGTATCGGTTTTCTGCCAGGAGGCAGTTCATCGATGACAGACACATCGAGGTCTCCGTAAAAGGTCATGGCAAGCGTACGCGGAATTGGAGTGGCTGTCATGATCAGCACGTGCGGAGGAATACTGTTTTTGCGCCACATTTTTGCGCGCTGTGCCACCCCAAAACGGTGCTGCTCGTCAATGACCACCAACCCGAGGTTTTTGAATTGAACGGTGTCTTCGAGTAAGGCGTGGGTTCCGATCAGCAACTGAATATCCCCATTGAGCAAGCCTTCGTGGATTTGGCTGCGCTCTGCCTTTTTGGTAGAGCCCGTGAGCAGTGCTACCCGGATATTCATTTTCTCTAACAATTCAGTAATGCCTATGAAATGTTGTGTGGCTAAAATTTCTGTCGGTGCCATGAGCGCACCTTGTAAATTGTTGCCTATGGCCAGCAGCAAGCTCAGAAGGGCAACTAATGTTTTGCCGCTTCCTACATCGCCTTGCAGCAAGCGATTCATATGGCTGCCCGCACCAAGATCTTTGCGAATTTCTTTCAAGACCCTTTTTTGCGCGTTTGTCAATTCAAAAGGCAGGTGATTTTGATAAAAATCATTGAATGCAGCACCCACCTCATTTAAGGCATATCCTTTAAGTTTTTTACTTTGAATGCCCTTGCGCAGGAGTAATTCCAATTGTAAAAAGAACAATTCTTCCCATTTGAGGCGATACCTTGCCGCCTTTATCATTGTCTCAGAACTAGGCTGATGGATTTCACGCAGTGCTTTGACGCGCGGCAATAAATTGAGTTCTGTGCAAATTGCTGCAGGTAAGGTTTCGGGAATTTGATTGGCTAAGTGCTCAAAAAGATGGCCAATGAGTTTGCTTAACCCTTTACTCTGTAATCCTTTATGCTGGCACTTCTCTGTGCTTGGATAAAATGCTTCGAAGCCTTTACGTTCCAAACCGGGCACCACTTTGAGTAATTCAGGGTGGGGAATATTCCAACTATTTTGGAAGAACTTTGGCTTGCCGAAAACAATAAATTCATCTTGGACATTGAGGTTGCCTTTGATCCATTGAAAGCCTTGAAACCAAACCAAGTCAATAGAACCCGATCCGTCAGTGAAGCGGGCTTGAAGCTTTTTGTGCCGACCGCTGCCAATTTCACAGATATGCGTCAGGCGGCCTTTGAGCTGAACGTATTGGTCTTCTGCCCGAATGAGCGCGATGTCGTGAAAACTACTGCGGTCTTGGTAGCGGTAAGGGTAATGGTAGAGCAGATCTTGGAATGTATAAATTCCGAGTTCTTCTTGTAATGTTTGCGCTTTTTGCGGTCCAACTCCTTTGAGGTAGGCAATGGGCGTAGCGAGGAGCGCGTTCATTTGTGTGTTTATTTCCAGAAGCCCATTTGATTGAACTTCTCGATGCGTTCATTGATGCGTTCTTCTGGTTGCTTATGATCGAGCTCTTGAAGATAGCCAAGTAATTTACCGCGAAGGGTATTGAACATTTGTTCTTGATCGCGGTGTGCACCGTTGCTTGGCTCGCTGATGACGTCGTCTACTAAGCCATTTTCTTTCATGTCGGTGGAGGTCAGTTTGAGCGCCGAGGCAGCTATTTCTTTGTAATTCCAAGAACGCCACAAAATGGATGAGCAACTTTCTGGGGAAATCACGGAGTACCAGGTGTTTTCGAGCATCACGACTTTATCGCCAACGCCGATGCCGAGTGCTCCACCCGACGCACCTTCACCGATGATGATACAGATCACAGGAACTTTGAGGCGCATCATTTCGTAAATATTGCGCGCAATGGCTTCTCCTTGGCCGCGTTCTTCAGCTTCTAAACCTGGAAAGGCACCAGGTGTATCGATGAAAGTAACGATAGGCTTATTGAATTTTTCGGCTAGTTTCATGAGACGCAAGGCCTTGCGGTAACCTTCTGGGTTGGGCATGCCAAAATTGCGGTATTGACGCATTTTGGTGTTGATACCTTTTTGCTGGCCAATGAACATGACAGATCTGCCCTCGAGGAGTCCGAACCCACCAACCATTGCTTTGTCGTCTTTGACATTGCGGTCGCCATGTAGTTCTTGGAACTGCCCGTTGGTGAGCGCGTTGATATAAGCCAACGTGTAGGGTCTGTCTGGGTGACGAGAAAGTTGGACGCGTTGCCAAGGGGTGAGGTTGGCAAATACTTCTTTGGTTTTGTCGGCAAGGACAGCTTCAAGTTCGGAGATTTGCTCTTGCATATCTACTTGAGTTTGCTCGCCTAATGCTCTGGTTTGCTGAATTTGTTCTTCAAGTTCGCGCAGGGGTTCTTCAAAATCCAAATAGGTTGTGCTCATAGGTTTCTTGTTTCGTGCAACAAAAATAAGGATTTTCGGCAATTGCTTATCTTTACATCATGATCTTGTATCCTCCTGCCAAAATCAATTTAGGTTTACACATTCTCGCCAAGCGCCCAGATGGTTATCATGACATAGAAACCATTATGGCAGAGACACCACTTTGCGATATCCTTGAAATCACCGAAGCAGCTAACGATAGCTTTGTGCAGTCAGGCATTCAAGTGCCCTCAGACGGAAAGCCCAACTTGTGTCAGCGCGCTGTCAACTTGCTGCGCGAACACAAGGTATTTCCAAACTTGCGGCTTCATTTGCGCAAACAAATCCCGGTTGGCGCAGGATTGGGTGGCGGTTCTGCCGATGCCAGTTATACGCTTTCGGGTATCAACACACTATTTGACTTAGGCTACTCTAATGCTGAATTAGCTGAATTTGCCGCTCAATTGGGCAGCGATTGCCCCTTCTTTATTGAGGGTGGTTTGCAACTTGCAGAAGGCAGGGGAGAGCAATTGACCAAGATAGAACCACTCAGGAAAACCGTTTATTTGGTACTTTGCAATCCGCAAATCCATGTTTCTACCGCCACAGCGTATGCTGGTGTTCAACCAGAAAATGGTCGTTCATCTCTATTGGATCAATTTCAAACGGAAGGATTAAAAGGGCTTCTCAATGATTTTGAGCGCACTGTTTTCCAGGCCTCTCCGTTAATTGAGGCCTTGAAAAATGAGCTTTACAATGCCGGCGCTACCTACGCTGCAATGTCTGGGAGTGGTTCGAGTGTTTTTGGCATCTTTGACAAGGAGCCAATTTTAACTTCAGCAATGAATAGCAAAGTGATCTATAGTGGCCCATGGAGCTACTGATGTGTTTGCTTTTTTCAAAATAAACACACTGAATTTTAATGCTGAATTTATTGCATTAAGAAATATTTTCATATTTTTGAACCTGTCAATCTGACACTAAGTATTATTAACCTATTAATTATTTATTTATGAAAAGAATTTTTACTCTTTTATCAATCTGCTTTTTTGCGCTTACATCACGTGCGCAGACTATCGGTATGATTGGTGATTTTACGGGCTGGGCTGCACCAGACGTAATTATGAATTCCGTTGACGGTGTCAACTGGACTGTAACTAATCAAGCATTTTTAGTTTCAGGCGGTGTTAAGTTTCGTCAAGACGAAGACTGGGCAGTGAATTGGGGGTCTCTTGATTTCCCTGCAGGCACCGGAGTTGGTGGTGGAGACAATATTCCTGTTCCAGCCGGAATTTACGATGTTGCTTTCAATTCAGCAACCGGTGAATACTCATTTACACCAGTAACTACTGGTTATGATGAAATTGGATTTAATGGTGGTTTCAATGCATTTGGCGCACCAGAAGCAATGGTTACAGCGGACGGAGTCCAGTACGGTAAAGCAGAATTTTACTTTAATGGTAACGGAGCTAAATTTGTTAATACTACAACAAATGAAGTATTTGGAGGTCTTACTTTCCCTGCCGGAGCAGCAGTTTTGAATGGTGCTGAAATTCCATTAACTCCTGGTTTCTATAATGTAGGATTTGATAAATCTATACCTGGATATGCGTTCCAACAAGTTTCAGTAGGTATTATTGGTGATGCAATTCCAACAACGGGTTGGAGTGAAGATGTTGATATGATATCTACCGACGGTGGAATCACTCACACACTTTATAACTTTGAAATCCTAAATGGACTTGTGAAGTTCAGATCAAATAACTCTTGGGCAACCAATTGGGGTGGAACAACTTTCCCAAGCGGAACTTCAGCACCAGGAGACGGTGATATCGCCGTAGTAGCTGGAACTTATGATATTACCTTCAATCGTGTTACCGGTGAATATAACTTTGGTTTGGCTAACGTTTCAGAAAATCAAATGATCAAAGTTTCTGTTGCTCCAAATCCAGCAAATGAATTGGTTACTTTCACCGTAGATGCAACGGATTTTAATATTACTTTAATTGACTTGACAGGTAAAGTTGTTGCTACAACAACTTCATCAGAATTGAATATCTCTCAATTAAATAGTGGTATTTATACTTATGTTGTCAACTCTTCTTTTGGAGTTGCTACAGGTAAACTTATCAAAAAATAAGCTTTCACAACTTGATTTCAAAAGCCTGGGTGAGCTTCACCCAGGCTTTTTTGGTCTTGAATTAACCTATTAATAAATTTCTTTGTTATGAAAAAGCAGTTTCTTTTATCGATTTTTTTGTTGGTGCTTGCTAGCTTGGTGCATGCGCAAATCCTAGAAGTGAATCCTGCATTTCCTACGGTAAATGATGTGGTGACCATCACCTATGATGCGACACAAGGAAATGCTGCGTTAGTAGGCCAAAACCAAATCTATGCCCATGCAGGGCTTATCACTTCGGCAAGTACATCGCCAACCAATTGGCAATTTGTACAAGGCAATTGGGGAACCGTAGATCCAGAGGTTGCCATGACCAACATTGGCAACAACAAGCACACCATTACCATTGATATCGATCAATATTATGGCTTTCCTGCGGGTACGAACGTCTTGAAGTTCGCATTTGTTTTTAGAAATGCAGCCGGTACAATTGTAGGCCGCTCTACGGATGGTAGTGATATCTATTA
>JBIIZO010000041.1:0-13960 GCA_044346245.1 Crocinitomicaceae bacterium | reverse complement strand
CGAGTCCAAATACAACTGCCATTCAAACCAACACCAACACCAACAACAATACAGTAAATGGAACGGTAAATACTTCCGGATCCTCTAATGTAAATGTTCAATCTACTGGTGTGAATACCAATGCTGCAGGTCTCAATATGAACATGAATGTACAAGAAACGACCACAAATACGACTGTCACCAATACTGATCCGAATGAAAATGTCAACCTCAATATGAATTTGTCTGTGGGTGGTGTCAACCTCAATCTCAATGCGAATGCAAGCGCTACAGGGTTGGGAACAAGTACCAGTGTTAGCGAAACGACTACCACAACGAGTTCCACCATTTCGTCGTCGAGTACTACAGCTACTTCAACCTTAGTGCAAGGAATGCCGAATCAAACGAATACTCAAGTTGTACAACAACAACAACAACAACAACAACAACAACAACAAGTGAATCAAAAACCAAATGCGCAAGTTAGTGCCAATACAAGTCAATATCAGCCGCAAGGACACGCTGTGAACTGTACGCAAACCATGAACCGTTTGGAGGCTTTCAAAGCAGAAATGCAAGATCAATCATTTGAAGACGACCGTTTAGAGGCCTTAAAGTTGGGCTTGAACAAAACCTGTTTAACGACCGCTCAGGCGACGCAATTATTGGATTTATTCTCTTTTGATGAAAACCGTCTGGACGCAGCTAAATTTTTGTCTGATCGTTTAACAGATCGCGCCAACGCAGGAGAGCTCGCTAAAAAGCTTACCTTCGATAGTAGTAAAATGGAATACCGCCGCTACATCAGTGAGTAACGACGGTATTGCCAAGTTATCAATTCAAGAATTTTTTATATCTGTACCATCTTATCTTTGGGGTGGCGCACTTTGAAATCGTATTCAAAGTTGAGATTTTCTTTCGCTTTTAGCTTTAGATTCCATTCAATAAGCCCTGTTTTTTCATCGATTGTTCCTTTTCCTAAATTGGATTTTTCGATGGTAATTTCAGGGTTGGTGGTGAGTGGAATTTGGTCTTGAATGATAAGGTCTATTTCGGAAGATTTGAGGTTGCGCACTTCGATGTTATAAGCAAAGTTGCGTTCCTTCTTATCTTGAATGATCCGTTCCTTACTCTGGTCTTTGAGTAAGGTGCGTTTCACGACTATGTTCGGATCCTTGCCTAAAGATAAATTAAGTGTATCATCCATTGTGGTGGGGTCGAGATACGTTTCTCCAATGTACGTGCCGTCAAAGAAGATATTAGCAGTGGCAGGTACCAACTGGAGTTCGTCTAATTTGGTCATTTGTGCCACGAGGTACACACCTGGATCGAGTTTTGGTACTGCAAAATAACGGAAGCTTGTATTGAGCTCCGATTGCTTGACCAATACCATGCGCACTTGATTGTCGGAGGCAATGCTGTAATTGAGGTCAATTTTAAATTCAGCAGAGATGAGTTGTTGCACTATAGTGGTGAATGATTCTGCGCCAAGCGCCTCTTGTTGTATAAGACCATTTCCTTGTGTACTGTACATAAAACCCATGTTCATGGCTGCACTATTAACCGCAGGTGCGTCGTCAGCATTTTCATAAAGATCTTTACGGAGTTTGGCTTTTTCGTCGAGCGTTCTTCTGTATTCTTGGTAATCTATATACCACGGGCTGAGTTCTGGCTTGGTTTTGTTGGCGTAAGGATTGTTGGTCGAAATGCTCAACTTGACGTCGTTCCAGTCTAAACCTGTTTGTTGGCGCACTTGTGCTTTGTAGGTGAGGCTGATTTTACCAGAAGTTGCTTCGCTGCGGATATCGTAAAGTGGAGTCCAGCTAGCATTGGATGCCAAGTAGGATAGCTCTATTTTGCCTGTTGCAGCTTCTTTGGCCATAAAGGTGATTACAATGCGCGGAATTCCTTTTATTTCTGGAGTGGGGTTGTTTTGTTCAGCGTAATTGTGTAAGTCGTTGAGTCTGGAATCTAGGATTGAAATGAGGTCGGATTTTTTGACTTTTTGACGGTCTAAGACACTGATTTTTTTATTGAGTTCTGACACTTTTGTTGTGTAATAATCCACGGTAGATTTCAATAATTGAATGCTGTCATTGACTTTGCCTTGGCCTTTCACTGCACCATTTGAGATGATGATTTTGCGCGCGGCTACTAATACTTCAATTTCGTCATTGATGTCGCGCAGCTCAAAATTCACCAAAAGAAGAGAATCTTCTAGTGCTTTTATTGCAGCTTTGATTTTGGGAGGTAATTCGCCGCTAGTGTAGTTATTCGTTGGCTGTGGATAATAAAATTCGTATTTCGAATCGAGGATCACGACGGCACCAGTGGCTTTTACCTGAATGGTGCTCGGTGAAATTTGTTTCGAAATGCCTTCTACGATCACTTCGCTGACACCCGCCTTGATGGTGTAGTTGGCTTTGTGTTGGAGCTGCGCCCCTTGCATGTAAACGGTTACGCCTGTAAGTGGCCCTTTAACAGTGAGTGGTTCGTTGGCAAAAAGCGCAAAGCTGAAAAGCGCAAAGCTGAAGAGAAATTTGATTTTCATAGTTTTATTTTTGTATTAATAGGGAGTTTATTTGATTTTCAATTTTTTAATATTTGTCCTAATGTATGCAAAATTTAGGGCTTTATTATTAGTCGTATCTTTGTGTCAATGAAATTTGAAGACTACCATATCGATCAAAAAATTAAGGACCAACTAGAAGTGCTCGGTTTCAGACGCCCTACCGACATCCAATACCGTGCCATAAAACACATCTTGGACGGTGAAGACGTCATGGCCGTTGCCCAAACCGGTACCGGTAAAACAGCTGCGTTTGTGATTCCCGTCCTGAACAAACTCCTCAAATATAAAAAACAAGCCACCAACTCCGTTCAGATCCGCTGCATTGTTTTGGTGCCAACCCGAGAGCTAGCGCAACAAATTACCGGCGTTTTTGAGCAAATTGGTGCCCAAACAAAGGTAAAAGTCATCGGTTTGTATGGCGGCGTGGAGCAAGAAGCGCAGATCAAGCAACTGCAAGTTGGTGCAGAGGTGCTGATTGCCACCCCAGGCCGCATGTTTGACCTCATTGCCCAAGGCCACCTAGATGTATCGGGTGTGCATACTTTGGTGCTAGACGAAGCTGATCTCATGCTCGATCTCGGTTTCAACAAAGACATCCAAGATATCATCAAAAAAATACCAGCCAAGCACCAAACATTGTTTTTTACCGCCACCATCGACAAAAAAATCAAGTCTTTGGCTTACGACGTCGTGCGTTCGGCTATTCGCATTCAGTTGTCGCCACAAAATCCGGTCTCCAAAAACGTGCAGCACGCCGTGGCCTTCATCGAAATGGACGACAAACGCTTCTTCTTAGAAAACATGATCGTTGAGTACCCCGAGGCGCGTTTTCTGGTTTTTGCGCGCACCAAAGTGCGTGTGGAACGCGTCGTTAAGGCACTCGAGCGCGTGGGCGTGCATGCCGAGGCTTTGCATGGTGGCGTGCCTCAAAATGAAAGATTTGCGCTCCTGGAGCGATTCCGAGAAGGTAAAAACCAAGTGCTCATCACCACCGACGTTTCGGCGCGTGGCATCGATATTCCTAACATGGAATACGTCATCAACTACGATTTACCAGACAACCCAGAAAACTACGTGCACCGCTGCGGCCGAACGGGTAGGGGTAATGCCTTAGGGCAAGCGCTGTCTTTTTGTAGCCAAGACGAGCGTCCGCTGCTAGACGCCATAGAAGCTTATACCGGAGAAGAGGTCTTGCGCTACGAAATCTCAGAAGGAGAATACAAAGCCATCTTGTTCGATGCCGACGACCCCAACTATAACTGGCAAAAACTCATCGATGAAAATGAAAACCCAGATTTTTGGGGTGATTAAATTTTCTTTTGTATTTTCACAGCATTAAACAATTTAATACTAAACCATGAAAAAATTAATGCTGTTTTTTGCGCTCACCCTTGGTGTTGCAGCGCCGCTTTTAGCTCAAACAAAGAAATTTCACGGCGTGAGTTTCAATACCGAACTCAAATTAGACGGTGAAAACCTCGTCATCAACGGTGCCGGCTTGCGCGAAAAATACTTCATGGACCTCTACGTAGCTGGTCTTTATCTCCCTAAGAAAACCGAAGACGCCAAAAAAGTGATCTACGACGACACCGAAATGGCCATTCACATCAAAATTGTATCGAGCAGCGTGACCCGCGAGCGCTTCATCGAGTCTGTCAATGAAGGTTTTGCCATTTCTAAGCACGGTAAAGCGAGCAAAGAAGAAATCAAGAAATTCGTTGGCTTTTTCAGTGAGCCCATCAAAGAAGGCGACAAAATTAATCTCGACTACATCCCTGGCAAAGGCGTTCGCGTTACCAAAAACGGCGATGTCAAAGGCATTGTTCCTGGTCTAGACTTCAAAAAAGCACTTTTCGGCATCTGGTTTGGCACGCCTCCAGTACAAGAGAGCTTGAAAAACGAAATGTTGGGCAAAGACTAGGTCGTTTTCCAAATTATAAGTTCAAAAGCCACGAAAGTGGCTTTTTTTGTGACTTATGTCACATTTTACAAGCAAACAATGGCGTACTTTTGTAGCAAATAATTGCAGATGAAAGTAGAACAAATTTATACCGGATGTTTGGCACAAGGAGCTTACTACGTTGTCAGTGACAACGAAGCTTTTATAATTGACCCATTAAGAGAGGTTCAGCCATACTTAGATCGCATCGCTTCAGATGGCGTTACACTCAAATATATTTTTGAAACGCATTTTCATGCTGATTTTGTCTCAGGACACCTCGACTTGAGTCGGCATACAGGTGCGCCAATTGTATTTGGCCCAACTGCCCAACCAGAATTTGAAGCAATCATTGCCCAAGACAATCAACTGTTTCAGGTCGGAAATATACAAATTAAAGTATTGCATACACCTGGTCACACCATGGAGAGTTCTACCTTTTTGCTTATCAATGAGCAAGGAAAAGAAGAAGCTATCTTCTCTGGTGATACTTTATTCTTAGGTGACGTAGGTCGTCCGGACCTCGCTCAAAAAGCTGCCGACATGACTCAAGATCAACTTGCAGGCATGCTCTACGACTCTCTGATGACTAAAATCATGCCTTTGGCAGACGACGTAACGGTTTATCCAGCACATGGTGCAGGGTCGGCTTGTGGTAAAAATATGATGAAAGAAACGGTAGATACGCTGGGCAATCAAAAGCAAATGAACTATGCCTTGAATCAACCGAACAAAGAAGCTTTCATTGCAGCTGTTACCGACGGCTTATTGCCTCCGCCAGCTTATTTTGGACATAATGTAGCCATGAACAAAACAGGTTACGACAGTTTTGAGTCAGTGAAAAAGAAGGCCCTAACACCTTTGAGCTCTGAAGCTTTTGAAACGCTTGTCGAGGCGAGCAATGTATTGATTTTAGATACGCGTTCACCAGGAGATTTTTACAAAGGTTTTATTCCGCAATCTGTTAACATCGGCATCAAAGGTGATTTCGCTCCTTGGGTGGGTGCTTTAATTGGAGATGTCAAGCAAGAAATCATCCTCATCACTGAGCCAGGTATGGAAGAAGAAGTCGTGACGCGTTTGAGTCGCGTTGGTTTCGATAAAGTGCTTGGATATTTAGCAGGTGGTTTTGCTGCATGGAAAGAAGCAGGCAAGGAAATCGATCAAGTCAAGCGCATTACAGCCGACGAATTTGCCGCTGAATTCAAAGCTGGTGAATCAATGGTCATTGACGTACGCAAAGAGACTGAATACGAGGCAGAACACGTCGAAGACGCATATAGCAAGCCGCTCGCCTATATCAACGACTGGACCAAAGATATACAGCCAGATCAGCATTTTTTCATGCACTGTGCGGGTGGATACCGCAGCATGATCGCCGCATCCATTCTACAAGCGCGCGGCTACCGTAATTTTACAGAAGTAGATGGTGGTTTTGGGGCCATTTCCAAAACTGCGGTGCCACGGACCGATTTTATTTGCCAGAGTAAGGTCTTGAAGCTTTAAGTTTCTTCACAAATGACCTTCGATCTACTTGCTATTTTTGGTCTGCTCGCGAGCGTTTTAATTGGTGTTTCGCTCGGGTTAATTGGCGGTGGAGGTTCTATATTAACCGTACCTGTACTGGTTTATCTACTAAAAGTCGACCCCGTTCTCGCTACCGCTTATTCGCTATTTATTGTGGGTTTGAGTAGTTTGGTGGGGGCAATTCCAAAGTATAAGTCGGGTCTGATTGACTTCAAAACTGCCTTAGTGTTTGGCATTCCCTCCATTATTGCTGTTTTTCTAACCCGAAAGGTGTTGGTTCCCGCTATTCCATCCAACCTTTTTGAATTTGAAGGCATCATCGTAACGAAAGCATTGGCCATGATGCTGCTTTTTGCTTTATTGATGGTAGCGGCATCGGTCTCTATGATCCGAACTCCAAAAGAGATAGCAGACACCAACACGCAAATCAGGGTTTTCAATTATCCTGTCATTTTATTAGAGGGCAGTGTGGTGGGTGTCTTGACGGGTTTGGTGGGTGCTGGTGGCGGATTTTTGATCATCCCTGCATTGGTGCTGCTCAGTAAGTTACCCATGAAACAAGCAGTGGGAACGAGTTTATTGATCATTGGCGCCAAATCCATAATTGGTTTTACTGGGGATGTCATGGAGCGTTTTGGTCAAATGAATTGGACTCTATTGTCTTTGGTCACCGCACTTGCCATCATTGGTATATTTTTGGGAAATCAACTCTCTAAAAAAATAGACGGCGCTTTGTTAAAGAAGGGTTTTGGTTGGTTTGTATTTGCTATGGGGCTTTATATCATCATCAAGGAATTGTTTTTTCCTGGCGCCGAAGTTCATTAAGTAAAAATCTAGGTAACCTTACTTATACAATTCAAAATGAATCAAATAAAAAATATAATTAGCGTTTTTTTATGGATTCAATTTTCGGGAATTATACTTTCAAATACCCATGCCCAAACCAACAACTTTCCTTTTGAAGTGGTGCTCAAGGCAGATTCCATTACAGGTTTCAACGGCTTGCATTCTTTCGCTTACGGTCAGCGCGATGGAAAAGTACTGTTGATTGGCGGTAGGCCCGACGGTATCCATGCGCGCCAACCTTTCAATGCCTTCCCAGCGAGTCAGAACAACCAGCTCTTGCAAGTTTTGGATCTGAGCACGAAGCAATATTGGTCCAGGCCTTTGGCGGAGTTGTCTGTTCCTTTGCAAGAACAACTGCAGAGCACCAACATGAATTTTTATCAGGATGGCAATGCGTTGGTTATTGCGGGTGGCTATGCCTTTAGTGCAACGGCCAATGACCACATCACTTTTCCTTACCTCACCAGAATAGATTTAGATGGTTTGATCAGCGCGATTATATCCAATACACCAATTTCCCCATTTTTTGAACAGCTTCAAGACGAGCGCTTTGCGGTAACAGGCGGCAATTTAGCAAAGATTGGCGCGCAGTTCTACTTAATAGGAGGGCATCGTTTTGATGGCCGTTACAACCCAATGAACAACCCGACCTTTGTGCAAACGTATGTCGATGGGCTTAAAAAGTTTGAATTGAGCCCAATTGGCCAGCCGCTTGCAGTGCAAAATTACCAGCTCAGCACCGATCAAGTGAATCTACACCGCCGCGACTACAATTTGTTGCCACACATTTATCCGAACGGAGAAGCGGGCTACCTCATTTCTTCGGGTGTCTTTCAGCTCAATGCAGATTTGCCTTTTTTATATCCCGTCGAAATCAAAAGCAGTGGCCATAGGCCGGTCAATGGTTTTAGTCAGTATTTGAGCGCCTACCATTCGAGTAAGTTCAGTTTGTTTGATACTGCAAGCCAAACGATGCACCATCTCTTTTTGGGAGGCTTGAGTCAGTACTATTATCAAAATGGAACGCTCCTCAACGATGTGAATGTACCGTTTGTAAAAACGATTAGTCGTTTGGCGCAAGGGTCCGATGGCGCGTATCAAGAATATGTGTTGGCTACTGAAATGCCTGCTTTACTCGGCGCTAGTGCAGAGTTCATTCATTTGGAACAAGTACCACATTATGCGTCGGAAATCATTGATTTAGCGGCACTCAGCGGCGATTCTATCCTCATTGGGCATGTAGTTGGGGGCATCAAAAGTGGAAGTTTGAATCCTTTTACGCAGAACAATACCAATGCTACCGATGCCAATGCTGTGCTTTACGAAGTTTGGCTCAAGCGCACGGCAACAAATGCGATAGAGGTGGTTTTGCCGGAAGAAACGCTGGCCATTGAGTTGTTTCCCAATCCGAGTGTGGAGGACATCTACATCGATTTCAATTTCTCGGCTAAGCATAACGTGGAGTTGTTTATCTTGGATGCAAGTGGAAAACTGGTGCACGAAGTGTATTATGAAAAAGTGAAAAATGCTAAAAAATCTATCGATGTCAAGGAAAAGAATTTGAAACCGGGTAGTTATACCTTGCAATTCATCATCGACGACCAACAAACCCTCACCAAACAACTCTCTGTACAATGAAATCATTCTGGAATGAACGCTACACCGTAGCGCAATACGCCTACGGAACTGAACCCAATGATTTTTTAAAGTCTTTGCCCATCGGTTCGGGTTTAAAAGTACTGTGTTTGGCAGAAGGCGAAGGCCGCAATGGCGTGTACCTTGCAGGTCTTGGAAACGACGTTACATGCGTAGATTATGCCGCGGAAGGATTGAAGAAAACAAGCCAATTGGCTGCTCAAAATGGGGTTACGGTGTCCTGCATCTGCGCTGACCTTGGAGAAATCAATTTGGAGCAAAATGCTTGGGATCTCATCATTGGGATTTTTGCGCATTTTCCGCTTCACGTAAAGCAACACATCTGGCCACAAATGCATGCTGCACTGAAGCCCGGAGGACAGCTCATCATGGAAGTCTACGATCAAGAGCAATTGCGTTTTGGTACCGGTGGCCCACAGCAGCCCGATTTATTGTATTCAAAAGAGGAACTTCATGCTTTAATTGGTTCAGACTTTACGGAAATAAAAATAGAGAAAGTGTATCGAGAGGTGCATGAAGGCACTTATCACAATGGTGCTTCAGCAACCATTCAACTCCAAGCTGTAAAATAAAAGGTGCTGGTGGTTAGATTTTCGAATTTTCCACGTTAATTTGAGGGGAAAATGAAAGCGGCAATTATTCTCTTCTTCACCTCTATTTTTTTTGTGCTTGGTCTGAGCGCCCAAGACAATTGTGAATTCAAGCCGCAAAACAAAAAAGGCGGTCATTATCTTTTTTCCACTTTTTACCTCGATGACCTCAAAACACCTAGAGAAGGGGTTTGCCAGACGCTGCATATGGGTAAAATCTATGAGCGCAGGGTTTTTGTGAAAGGGCATTTGGTGGAAGAAACCTGCAATACGCTAGAAGGGAACCCGCGCGTGCAGAGCAAGTTTTCTTTGTGGGACGACGATTCGCTGCTCATAGACCAGCGGGTATACTACGAAAACGGGCCCTTGCAAACGCACAACATCATTTATCTCGACGTCAGTGGCCGCAGGTGCATGAAATCCATTGAATTTGGCTTGAAGGGCCAAAAACGCTTCGAACACACCTATGCTTGGATCCGCTACAACGAACTCAATGAGTCGGACAAAAGCAGCCATCCTGAACATACCGTAGATGATTACGGCTATACCTATTTGATGGCGCCCATTGGTCAAGAAAAAATATATGATCCCACGACGGGTAGTTTAAGCATGGTTCGTTACCATCAATTCATCAAAGATGGCAATTATGAACACCGGTCTTTAAACGGTCCAGTCATAGAATATTACGACAATGGGAAAGTAAAAGCCAAAGGCAGCTACAAAGACGGCAGTCTGAAGGGCAAATACCAAACCTATTATGCTGATGGTCGAGTTGAATCGGAGCGCTATTATGACAACGACGTGCCTGTAGGCGAGTGGAAGGGCTGGCACGCCAACGGCAAGCAGGCTTATTGGTATCTCTATGACCTCAATACGGCGCATCCGTTTGAGCCCAATAAAAAAGAATGGGCCGATAACGGTCAGCTCACGCTGGAGCAAGTATTGGATGTTGGAGCGAATGGTTTTTTGCGCGAATGGTCGAAAGAAGGCGTACTTATTCACGATGTCGATATCCATTTGCTAGACCGCACCAAAGGAGTAGAAACCCATTGGCACAACAACGGGCAGCTGCATTGGCGCCGCGATTACCGCCCCGGACAAGACACCACCATGATTCAATTCTATGCAAATGGTGATCCCCAACGTTTAGAAATCTCCAAAGAAAAGGGCTTGGATACGTATCGCGAAAACCACCGTTGGTATCCGAACTCAGTGCCTGAAAGCATTTTTATGGCGCAAACCCGCAAAGACGGCTTTTTTAGTCAGTCACAAGAATTGTATTACCCTAATGGCCAACTCCAAAGCACAGTACTATACAAAAACAAAGAATGCTACAAAGAATTTTATGCCACAAACGGTATCAAAATACGCACCTTACATACCATTTCTGACAGCCTTCATGGGCCGTATCAGTTGCTAGATTCACTCGGAAATCTTTTACTCGATTACCGCTATCAAAGTGGTGTGCGCCATGGTTGGTGCCGTGAGTACGACCACACAGGTAAACTCCTTTTTTCAAAATACTATCAAGAGGGTATTCCAGTAAAGGATGCTGCAGCTATAGAAAGAAAAACAGAATTCTTGGCGCTCACCCAAGCGCAGCGCAAGGGGCTTGACAGGCTGATCAGCTTCCAAAATATCGATTCGCTGCAGTTTTCCAAAAATGAAATAGAGGCATTGTTCAAGCTCGCTTATTTGAATTTTCCTGAGCAATTTGAGCCCCTTCCGCAAACCGATTACAACGGTGGCTTACGCGAATACAATCAGCAGCTGCGCGTTCATTTGCGGCGCAAAGAAGACCTGATTTGGATGGATTTGAGTTTATCTTCCATTTCAAGCGTTTCATTAATTGTTTATCCAGATATGGAAATAGAGATTTTCAACCATCGGTATACCAAAGAAGAATTGAACAAAGAACAAAACACGAATCCTAAATTTTATATGTGGAACGACTGATACTTTTATTGCTCTTTTTTTCGATGGGTGTGTTGCGTGCCGACATGCTGCCTACCGAGTTGCGTTTCACGCTCAAGCAAGTCCCTACGCGTTCAGATCAGCACACCGTTTTGGAGTTAGAGATCAAAAATACTTCTGCCTTACACAACAGCATACTTGTTGCGGGGCATCCGCAATTGGGCATGGGTTTGTTTGAGGTATTGGCCTATGAGCGTGCCGAGTCCATGAAGTGGATGCTAGACACCACCTATAGCTTAGTGCTCCCGGATTCCGCGGCCGTAGACAAGAAGTATATGCAGTTTTGGAGCTTAGACCCAGGGGAAAGTTTCAAGCAGCTTTTTGTCATCAACGAGCCGCCGTCTTCGGGTAGGGCTTACCAAATTAAGTACCAACCGCACGTATGCGAGGACTTTTTCAAGTATGCTTTTCGCTGGTACGACGAAGAAGGAAGCCCAACAGAGGCGGCAATAGACGGTGATCAGCGCTTTGCGTATCAAGGTCCTATGTTCAGTGATCTCTGCGATATTTTTTATACAATCAATGATGCTCAGTTGAATGATCGAAAAGCTAAAAATTTCTATCAAGCCAACTGGAAGCGGGTGAAGCACCAGGTCAAAAGAAGCATGAAATACACTCAAACTTGGCCTGTTCTCAGTGCGCAATTGTACAGTCAGGCGGTTTTGTCTTCTTTGCCAACTTATTCCCACCAATACCTCATACTCGAGATTAAAAACGGTATAGCCTATTTGTCTTTGGGCTATCAAATAGGTAAAATCAGGCCCATTCGCAGTTTTTTAGCAAAAATCGCTCACCTTTGTGGTGCCAGACGCGTATTCTGGCGCACGTCATCGTCAAAAGCAATTAAATTAACCTACTTCCAAATCACCCCTTTCCAATGAAATTCATCTTTACCCTCTTTTTAATCCTCGGTATTTTTACCGTTTTTGCACAAGAAAACCCAGCTGCTAAAGAAATCAACGAAGCCATCAAAGAAATGGATGCCGGCAACTTTTCGCAGAGCCGTGTCATCTTGGAGGGTGTTTTGCAACAAGATTCTTCCAATTACGATGCGTGGTACGAGTATGCATATAGCTATTATATGCAAAAGGATTACGCAAAGGCGGTACAAATTATGCAAACCCAAACAGATCATCCTGAGGCAACCGATCAGCTTTGGCAAATGATTGGTAACAGCCAAGATATTATGGGGAATGCTGAAGATGCTTTGGCTACATACGCAAAGGGCATGGAGCGCTTTCCGCACAGCGGTAGATTGTAC
Organism: Crocinitomicaceae bacterium; assembly: GCA_044346245.1. Taxonomy (GTDB): domain Bacteria; phylum Bacteroidota; class Bacteroidia; order Flavobacteriales_D; family Crocinitomicaceae; genus UBA952. Next base: position 1,616 of record JBIIZO010000041.1, on the reverse strand, counting down.
GTAGAGTCTGGCAATATCTTTTTGATCAAAGGAGAAACTGAAAAGGCCATTCCATATTACGAAAAAGGAATTCAAATGGATCCAGAATTTCCATCAAACTATTACCGCTTGGCGCGTATTTTTTGCAATTCTGAAAATGAAATTTGGGGCGTTATTTACGGTGAAATTTTCATCAATCTGGAGCGCAATACCCAACGCACACGCGAAATGAGCGCTATTTTATACCAAACCTACCAAAATGCCTATTTATTTGGAAAAGACGGCGTCGGAACGAGTTTTGCTCAAGACATGTCGCCGTTTTCTATGGCCTTTGAATCTACAATGGCGAATGCCGCAGCGCAGTACCAGCTCAGCTCTAAGAAAGCAAGTATCAATGTGGCTTCTTTATTAAGTATCAGAAAAGCATTCATGACAAGTTGGTTGCAAAGCGAGAATGCCAAGCAGTTTCCGGTGCAACTTTTTGAGTTTTGGCAAAGTATCGACGACATGAACTTCTTTGAGTGCTACCATTATTGGGTATTTAGCCAAGCACCCAACGACCAATTCGAAAAGTGGCGCAAAGCCAACGAAACCAACTTTGGTTATTTCGTAAAGTGGTACAATCCCAATCCAATTGTGATCACCGAAGCCAATTACTTCTCGCGTTCTAAAATGCTCAATTGAGTAGGTAGGGAATCCTTATTGTTGTCGATTCATTTGACGATCGAACCCTTAAAAAAGCGGTGTTTGCAGGAAAGGTAATTCTACAGCCATTAGACAGATCTTCCCGAATGATGTTTTGTGTTCTTCCCACTAAATCGAACGCTTCAATCTCTCCAAAAGAAGCTCCAATTAACTCCATTTGCTGTGGCCTAGTGACTTTCCATTGAATCTGACTTGGATTGGAAAGACCGGCGCTCGAAATATTGACATCTACTAGCACTGTATCGGTATCGCACAGCCCTTCGGCAATGAGCATGACTTGATACGTGCTGAGGTTGTATTCAAAACCGATGATGGCTCCTGTTTCGATGGTCATGTCGGGGAAATACCAAGTAAAGTTGGCGTCTTCGTTCGCAGTGGCCGAAAAACTCAATAAACTTGCGCCGGGTATACTTGAATAAGCAACTGTCGCTTGGAGCGTGCTATCCGGATGTACCAACTGCCAGGTGTCAAGGCTGTCGAATACAATTGAACTTGCCACATTTTGCAAAATAATGGTTGTATTCGGATCTATTCCAGGATTAAAACTACTTCCGATTGCGCTCTTGTGGAAAAGTGAGGTATAGAAAACACAAGCGGCCAGATAAGAACCCTCAACACTTGGGTGGGAACCATCTTGCTGGTATAAATTAATCGCAGGGTAGTTGTCTCGGACGTATTTCCATGCTACTCCGACCGGAGAAACTGCAGCCTGCGCAGAATCTGCTATGCGCAAATAGGCGTCGCGCAGGCGCGCATTCATTTTGTCGAAGGTATTAATGGAGTCCCATTGTGGATCGCCGTTCTGGCGGCCCCAAGTCATGAAGTAATTCACCTGAGTGCAGGGCTGAATTGCTTTGGCGCTGTCTGCCAATTGCACCGCATAAGGTAAGGTTTGCGCATTGACTTGGTCATACGGAAAGCTCGGTTCTTGG
>JBIIZO010000040.1:0-13999 GCA_044346245.1 Crocinitomicaceae bacterium | reverse complement strand
ACAAGGAACTAGGCCTGCATTACGCAAAGCCGCAGCATCCTTCTTCCCTACGTTCGCTCGGAGCGAACCGCTCAAATGTGCTGTTTTCATGTTATATATTTATTTAAGAGATTACAAAATGTGAACTGATCGATTCGTTGTTGACCAAACGCTTGATGACATCTGCAAAGAGGTCGGCAACGCTCACAACGCGAATTTTGTCGCTGTGCTTTTGAAGCGGAATGGTGTCAGTAACGATGAGTTCGGTGAGTTTTGAAGCGGCAATGCGTTCGAAGGCAGGCCCGCTCAAGACGGCGTGTGTGGTAAATGCGCGCACGCTTTTCGCGCCTTTTTCAATGAGTAAGTCGGCTGCTGTGGTGAGCGTACCTGCGGTGTCGCACATGTCGTCGATGATCACGACATCTTTGCCAGCGACATCGCCAATGACGGTCATTTCGGCAATTTCGTTTGCTTTTTTGCGGTTTTTGTGACAGAGCACGAGGCCGCAATTGAGGTTTTTAGCGTAAGAATTGGCGCGTTTGGCCCCACCGGCATCAGGTGCAGCAACAACTAGGTTGTCGCGGTTGAGGTTGTCTATTTCATTAAAGAAAAGTGTAGACGCAAAAAGGTGGTCTACAGGAACTTCAAAAAATCCTTGGATTTGATCGGCGTGAAGGTCCATGGTCATGATGCGGTCTACGCCAGCGGCCATGAGCATGTTGGCAACTAACTTAGCGCCAATTGCTACCCTTGGTTTGTCTTTGCGGTCTTGACGGGCAAAGCCAAAGTAAGGAATTACGGCTATGATTTTGCGCGCAGAAGCACGACGAGCGGCATCTATGAGTAATAAGAGTTCGAATAAGTTTTCGGTTGGGGGCATGGTGGACTGCACAATGAACACATCTTGGCCTCTAACTGTTTCTTCGAATGACGGCTGGAATTCTCCATCGGAAAAAACGTTTACTTTGACGTCACCAAGAGTTGCACCAAAAGATTTAGCGATGTTGGCTGCGAGTTGTTCTGAAGCCCTGCCTGCAAAGATTTTTACGCCCACGATACTTAAAATTGGATGCAAAGGTAAGGAATTAAGAACTAATTTTGTAACACAATGAGTCAAAAGCTACAATATTCCTTGTTCAAACGCCTTTTCAGCTTTGCCAAGCCTTACAAAAAATACCTAGTTGTAGCCGTCAGCGCGACGATTTTATTAGCCGCCCTTTCCCCTTCAAGGCCCTTTGTAATTGGCCAAATCATCGATCGTTACTTGCTCAAAGAGAAAGACCCAAACATGTTGTTGTTAGGTTCTTTGCTTGTGCTTTTGATGTTGTTGTTAGAGGCTGTTTTGCAAGTAGTTGGAACTTATTTTTCCAATTTACTGGCCCAGTCTGTGATCCGAGATTTGCGTCAAAAAGTGATCCGTCATTTCATGAAGTTGCGCGTAGCGTATTTCGACAAGAACCCCGTGGGCGCCATGGTAACTAGAGTCGTTTCCGATATGGAGGCGATTACAGAAGTATTTTCTTCGGGCATGATGGACATCGCCGCCGATTTATTGTCTTTGGTGCTCATCATCTTATTTATGTTTTTGACCGATTGGCAGTTGGCCTTAATGACCCTTATTCCTGTTCCGTTACTCATTTGGGCCACGCGCATTTTTGCTCGCGCCATGAAATCTTCGTTTCAACAAGAGCGACAGGCAGTTACTAAACTGAACACTTTTGTTCAGGAACGCCTTACGGGCATGAGTTTGGTGCAACTTTTTAACCGCCAACAACAAGAGGCCCAACATTTTGAGCGCATTAATTCAGAGCACCGCGCCGCGCATATCAAAGCCGTTTGGGCCAATTCCATTTTCTTCCCGTTCGTCGAATTGCTGAGTTCACTATCCATAGCCTCTTTATTGGTATGGGGTGCACTTCAGGCAGCAGGTAAGTCAGAACAAGAGGTCAGCAATATGTTCGGCGAATTGTTTGCCTTCGTTTTTTGGATCAGTCAGTTGTATCGCCCAATTCGGATGCTAGCAGACAAATTCAATATCTTACAGCGTGGAACTGTGCGGGCGGAGCGTATTTTTGCTGTGCTCGACGAACAAACTGACGTCCAAGACAAAGGGCACTTAACACAAGTAGATTTCAATCAAAGTCTAAGTTTTAAAGATGTCAACTTCGCTTATGTGGAGGGCCAACCGGTTATAAGCGATCTCAATTTAGAAATCACTTATGGCCAGACCGTCGCTATTGTCGGCGCAACGGGTTCTGGTAAAACAACATTAGTTAATTTGCTAGGTCGATTTTACGAGCATCAGTCTGGTCAAATTCTGATTGGAAATGTCCCGATAGAAGAGATTGAGTTGCCAACTTTGCGCAAAAACATTGCAATTGTTCTTCAGGACGTTTTCTTGTTTTCAGATACCGTTTTCAATAATATTACCCTCGGAGATCCCTCCATTTCACTAGAGCAAGTCATCACTGCAGCCAAAGAAGTTGGCGCACACGACTTCATCAGTGCTTTGCCCGATCAGTACGCCCACAAAATTGGCGAAAGAGGCGGCACGCTTTCTACGGGGCAAAGACAATTATTGGCGTTTATCCGAGCATATGTGTATCAGCCTTCTTTGCTCATTTTAGATGAGGCCACCTCGAGCGTAGACAGCGAGAGCGAATTCATGATCCAGCGCGCCACAGAAAAATTAACGGCCGGTAGAACGTCCATAGTAATTGCTCACCGCTTGTCGACTATCCGCAAGGCAGACCGCATCATTGTGATGGAAAAAGGCCGCATCATTGAGCAGGGTACACACGAAGAACTCCTCGAACTCGGCGGCCATTATAAAAACTTGTCTGATCGACAGTATTTCAATCAAGAAGCATGAAGCGTTTCAAAATAGGCGGTGTTCCAGAACACTTCAATTTACCTTGGCGCCTGGCCATTGAAGAAGGAAAGTTCAAAGATGCAGGCGTAGAACTCCATTGGTCTGACATGACCGGAGGCACGGGCCAAATGATCAAAGGCTTGCAAGCGGGCACACTCGATATCGCTGTCTTGCTGACAGAAGGCATTACCCGCGCGATTTTAAAAGGACTTGACGCCAAAATTATGGCGGTATATGTACAGAGCCCCTTATGTTGGGGTATTCATGCGCCAACCAATCAATCTTTGCACGGTTTAGTGGATTTAGATGGCGCTACATTTGCTATTTCTCGAGAGGGCTCTGGTTCTCATTTAATGAGTTATGTGCTTGCGCAGCGGGAAGGATGGGATGCAGACGCCTTGTCTTTTGATGTTGTGGGCGATATTTATGGTGGTCTTTGGGCCCTGAATCACGGTGAAGCGCAAGGATTTCTCTGGGAAAAATACACCACTCAGCCCTTTGTAGACCAAGGAAAATGCAAGCGAATAGGCGAAGTATATACGCCGTGGCCATGTTTTGTCATTGCTGTCAGAAATGAGGTGTTAGCGCAAGATGAGGTTTTATTAAATACGGTAATCCGTATGGTTCAAGAGCGTGCTGCACAATTGAAAGTCGCGCCCGATACCCCAGAAGTACTTGCCTGGCGCTATGCGCTCAAACAAGGAGAAGCGCGCGAATGGTTAATGCAAACAGAATGGTCAAGTGCACCCACAATGGATCAGTCTGCGATCCAAACTACCGTTGAAACACTCCTTGATTTAGATTTGCTCAGTGCGCAAGAAGCTGAAAACTGGCCTTCCAAGTTATTTAAATGAAAAGTCTTTTCTGCCTTGTTTTCTTATGCCTATTAAGGTTTACACACGCTCAAGGCCTGGACTTAGGCACCATTTCTTATTCGCCAAGCTTGGTTGCTAACTTAGGTCAGCTAAACAACGAGACGTCTGGCTTGGCTTTTTACAATGACACCATTTTATCCATCAACGATAGCGGTAATGAACCAACTTTGCATGCACTGCGCAGCACTGATGGCCAACATTTACAAAGTTGGCCCATTGCCAATGCGCTCAATTTAGATTGGGAGGCCATCGCGCTCAGTCCAACTAAGGTATTCATTGGCGATGTCGGAAATAATATGGGTAACCGTACAACTCTGGATATTTATTGGTTAGACAAAGCCTTGTTACTTCCTTCAACAACTGCCTTAACAGCCCAAAAACTTACCTTCAAATACGCGGACCAGCCTGCGGGGCCTTTGCCAGCAAATGCCCACAACTCAGATTGTGAGGCCATATTCTTTTGGCAAGACTCCCTGCATCTTTTATCGAAAAATTGGCAAAACCTTTGGACGCGACATTATGTGTTGCCAACCAATTGGCAAGACACACTGGTGGTGAGCCCTCGCGATTCTTTTTATGTCAATGGCTTGGTAACGGATGCGGCCATGGATTTACAGACCAACCAAATCTTTCTATTAGGATACAAAAAGGAACAGAGCGGGCTATACAGCGCATTTATGTACAGGTTTTCAAACAACAACGACCTTTTCTTAGGCTCAGATTACCAACGCATAGAGTTAGGTTCTACCCTCAGCCTGGCACAAACAGAGGGGCTGTGCATGAGTGGCGCCAACAAAGGATACATCACTGGAGAACAAATTGTATCGGTGCTCACCATTGCGCCAAAGCTGCATTCTTTTGATTTGAATACGGTTGGTTTGCAGCTATCTTCGCAAAAACCCAGAATCTATTTCCATCAAAACACTTTGTATATTCCTTCGGAATTATTAGCCGATTATCAACTTGTTGATACGAGTGGAAGGGTTGCGCTGGAATGGCAACTTGGTAAACAGCACCAAGATTTAACAAATTTGAAACCAGGTACTTATTTGTTATGTGGTCCAAATTACCGCCGAACTTGGGTGAAATCTAATTGAGGCATTTAACATATTCTTTCCAAGCACTTACTTGCTCAGTCATCAATAGTGTTTGTTCATTTGAGCAGTATTGAACGAACAATTCAATTACATTCATAGTACAAAACTTGCAGTATGATTCCACTTATGCCTCAATTTGACAATAATTTTTGGTGGGCAGGAGCAGCAGTACTCGCCATATTAAGCATCATTTTTGCCGTCTTTCTGACGGATCGCAAAAAAAATTAGAAGCTTTTAAGCGCGCGCTGAATGTCGGTATCGTGTGTATTCACGACCTGATAGTAGCCATTTTCCAAATACAAATGCCGGGCAATTTCTGCCTTGAGCAAACGCTTGATATTTTCTTTACTGTGTAAGTACTCGTTTCTTTGGAAGCGCACCTTAAATTCTTTGGCTGCAAACAAAGTGAATTTGTTGAGGAGCTGTTCATTTACCTCAAAGGTCTTTACAAAGTCTTGCAGTTTAAGGTCGATATTGTTTTGGTTGAGGTAGTCAAAAGCAAAGGCATTGAACACGCCATTCCACTGTAATTCTGATAAATAAAGAGAAGTGCCGCTGGTGTCGCCTGCTATAAAAACATCTGGCATGATACCTCCACCGCCGTAGACAGTGCGGCCGTTTCGGGTTTTGTATTTGAGAGAATCAACAAAAATGCTCGAGTCTGGCTTGAAGTATTCATCGGTGAGCGCTTTTTGCTCGTCTTCTTTGTACGCTTCATAGCCCTTTTCATAGGGTCTTTGAATGGAGCGCCCAGAAGGCGTGTAGTAGCGCGCAATAGTGATGCGGATGTTACTGCCGTCTTTTAAGCGTTTGTCTTGTTGAATGAGTCCTTTGCCGTAAGAGCGGCGGCCTACAATCTTTGCTCTGTCGTTGTCTTGTAAGGCGCCGGCCAAGATTTCACTGGCCGAAGCAGATTGAGCATCGATGAGCACGACGGTTTTGGTTTTTTCAAGGATGCCTGCCGCAGTGGCTCGGTACTTTTGTTCTTTGCTATGAAAGCCTTTAGAGCTCAGGATGAGGTGACCGTTAGGTAAAAATTCATCGGCAATTTGAATCGCTGCGTCCATGGTGCCGCCGCCGTTTCCGCGCAAATCTAGGAGTAGTTTTTTCATCCCTTTGGCTTGTAATTGCAGCGCTGCGGTATGGAATTCTTGTGCGGTTGGCAAAGAGAATTGGCTAATTTGTATGTAGCCCGTTTCTTTATTGATCATGTAATAACTTGGAACAGTGGCAATAGGAATGGTATTGCGCACGAGTGTTTTTTGTAGTTTTTTTCCTTTTCGGAAAATGGTCACTTTTACTTCGGTGTTTGGCGCACCTTTTAACCTGGCCATTACCTTTTCATTTGAGATGGATTGACCTGTTGCGTCTTTGCCGTCTATGGCAACGATGCGGTCGCCGCGTTTTAAGCCCCCTAAGAAGGCCGGAGAAAGCGCATTGACGTGTGTGACACAGATTGTGTCGCGGAAGAGCAAGAAGCGCACGCCAATACCCCCAAAAGCCGCATTGGTTTGTTCGTCTAGTAGCTTGAGGATTTTGGCAGATATGTAATTGCTGTGCGGATCTAGCTTGTGGAGCATCTCCGAAATGGTTTGTTCAAAGATTTCTTCCGTATTGATTTTATCTACGTATTGTTGATCCAGTACCTGAAAAATTTGCTGGAGCTTTTGCAATTCTTTGCTGTCGTTGTTGGGCACACCAAAAAATGTGCTGCCAACCCAAATGCCAAGAGCGGCAATTGAAGTGAGTAAAATTGGCAACCAGTAAAGGGGTTTAGGACCTTCTTCAGACATCGTCGATATTTTCAATTTGTGTGACTTCTAAGCCTGCAGATTTGAGAAACTCAACGCCGGAGAGGTCTTTATAGGCTTCTTGATAAACCAAGCGTTTGATGCCAGATTGCAAGACCAGTTTGCTGCAGTCTTTGCATGGCGAGTGCGTGAGATAAAGCGTGGCGTCTTTGCAATTGTTGGTAGAGCGCGCTACTTTAAGAATGGCATTGGCTTCGGCATGCAGTACATACCAGTGTGTTTGGTTGTTGTCGTCTTCGCAACAGTTGTCAAAGCCAGCCGGCGTGCCGTTGTAGCCGTCTGAAATAATGATAGCATCCTTGACAATGATGGCCCCGACTTGCTTTCTTTGGCAATGAGAGAGCAGGGCCCAACTTGCAGCTAAACGCAAATAGGCTTTATCATAACGATTTTGTTTGGGATCTGTTTGCTTATGCGCCATGTCTGATATGACCTCCTAAATAACCTGTAAAAGCAAATAAGATAAAGGCAATAATGCCTACCACAAGCGTGAAACGTTCGATTTTTTTGGCATTCTTCCATTGCGCGCGTTCAGCCCAAAGGCCTACAACAGCTGCAGCGGTTAACAGAAATACAAAAATGAGGGCATTTTCGGCCATTTCTTCGTGTACGTGAATCAATTTGTGAGAAATACCAGCAACATGTTCAATGCTCTCTTCTGCAGGCTCTCCTGTAAAGTAGGCAAGGATACCACCAATGCCACTAACCAAAAGGATGAGGTAGGCACTAAGTGTGGTGTGGAGGTTAGGTTTGACGAGCGCAACGACTAAAAGTAAGACGCCAAAAAGCGAGCCGAGTATGGGAAAGTGGTTGCTGAGTAAGTGGAGATAGGCCATGATGTTTGAATTAGTTGAGATGAAAGTTACGTAAAATTCAATGCGGATAGTACGGAGAGATCATTAAATATACAACTACACCGGTCACGGCAACATAAAGCCATATAGGAAAAGCAAATTTAGCCCATTTTTTATGCTTTTGGTAATTGCCCTCCCAAGCGTGAAGGTAGGTGAACAAAACCACTGGAATAACCGCAACACTCAATGAAATGTGCGAAAGCAATAAAATAATGTAAGCCAACCTAGATGACTTCACGTAATTGAGTTCTATTTCATCAAGTTGGCCATTCGCATCTAAATCACCGTAAAGCGTAGAATCGGAGGTCATGTGGTAAGCCACATAACAAAGCAGAAATAAAACACTCAAACCGAGCGCCACTTGGATGGTTTTTTGGTGTTGTTGTACTTTGCCATTTTTGATGAAATACAGCGCTAGTAGCAATAATATAGCCGTAATTCCATTGATGGAGGCATAAATTGGCGGTAAAAATGAAAAGTCAACACCTTCAATTTTGATACCGAACAAGGCAGCTACTGCAATCGGAATCACAATGGAAACAGCGATGATCCATTTGCGCAAGCCTGTTTTATTGGGGTTTGTAGTTGTATTCATAAGTGAAAAGGGTTTTGGCATCTTTAATTAACCGTTCAAATTCTTTTTTGTTGACACTCAAATCTGGCTGCACTACCTCATAAACGCCGCGCACATATCCTTTTTTGTCGACAAGAGTAAAGGCGCCAGAATGGGCATAACCACCCAGTGCTTCATCTTCGCGTCCTGCAAAAATAAGAAAGTGTTCGATGCCAAGTTGGTGTGTGAAAGCTTCATTTCCGCTTAGAAAGCTCCAATTGGTGTTGCGGATGCCTAATTTGCGTTTGTGTGCTTTGAGTACGCTAGGCTTATCGTTTGTAGGGTCAATGGTAAAGGAAAGGTATTGAAGGTCTTTCTGATACGGCTTCAGTGCTTTCTCCACATTTTTAAGCTGCGTATTCATGATCGGGCAGATACTCGGGCAGCTGGCAAAAAAGAACTCGCTGATCCAAACTTTCCCTGCAAAGCTTTGCTTGGTGACCAATACAGAATCTTCGTTGAAAAAAGAAAAGTCTGGAATGCGCTGGTAAATAGTATCGGTGATGGATTTGCCGTTTTGCTGGCGATAAGAGACATCATAATTGCCTAAAAAGGGAAGGCGTTTAGGTGTTTGCTCCGTACAAGACAAAGCAAGTAAAAGGCTCAAGAGAATCCAGTTAGTCTTGTTTTTTAGCACGTTCCTTATCGTATTGTTTGATCAAAAGCGCAAGGTGTTCTTTCATTTTACGGATCATGCCTTCGGTGTGGCCGTTGAGTACCATCCGCAAGTGGTTCTTTTTGTCGAGTAGCATGATTAGCTCGTTGTAAGAAACACCACCGAAGTATTTAGGGTCTTTGTGTATTAATTTTTGACCGTTGTTGCTGAGGTTGTAAAAGATTTTTGGATCGGCACTCACGAGCTGCCAGAGCTCAGGGTCGTAACCCTCGACACGGCTTTTGAGCATGTCTTGTATGTCTAGCAATTCGGATTCGGATACCGGATTGCCTAGAGAATCTACTACGATAGACAAAATGCGCACCTGCTTGAGCTTTTTGCGCTTGTTGGTGCGAAGGTCTTTGTAGAGGTTTTGGGTAAGCGGAAAGAAAGCCAAACCACATTGGTGCGGACAGGTAGTTTGAAGGGTAGTGACCAAAACGATTTGGTCTTGGTAATCTTGAAGAGAAAGCTCTTGCTTGCCTTTGTGGTTGTAAACAGAAAAGGTTGGTGTTTTCACCAACCCATAATCTGCTAATTTTTTAAAACGGTGGTCGCAACCACGCGTTGCCATGAATATCAAGATGAGCGCTGGACCAAATACCAGAGAGAGTGCTAATATAGATCTCTTTTTACTTCGGGTGGCAGCTTGCTCTTCCATGGGTTATTGCCACATAGTTTCCCAAACACTACCAACGGCAGTACCCTCTACAAGGGCGATGAAAATGAGGTAGGCAACAAATATAAAGTAGGGAATCAAGATGACGTTGCGCAAATAAGGGCGCTCGTCGCCGAGGTGCATAAATACCATCACGATATAACCTGCTTTCAATAGCGTAAGCAAGATAAAAGTGATTTTAACGGCAGTCCACCAATCTGAAGATTGCTTGATGCTTGCACCAATGAATACTTCGATAATGGTAACTAAAGTCAGTAAAAGCGTGACTTTATAAATTTTTGAGCGAATTTCTTTTCCTTTCGCGTCGTCGTGGTGCGCGTGAAGTGAATATTCTATGAGGTCGTCTCTTTCCATGTTGTGTGTCGTTTAAGAGAATTACAATAAATAAAAGAAGGTAAATACAAAGACCCAAACGAGGTCTACAAAGTGCCAGTAAAGACCGGTTTTTTCAACCATTTCGTAGTGGCCACGTTTGTGGTAAGTACCAGCTAAAACGCCGAGTAAGATGAGGATGTTGATGATGACACCAGAGAATACGTGGAAACCGTGGAAACCAGTGATGAAGAAAAAGAATTGAGCGTATTGCTGGGGCCCGTATTCGTTTTGTTTCATGTTGGCACCGTAAATAACGCGGTGTTTGTCACCAGAATAAAGCGCTTCGTAATAGAGTTTCTCAGCTTGTTTGCCTGTGATTTCTTTACCGCCAACTTTGTGAAGTTTACCGTCTCTTTTGATGATGAGTTTCATTTCGTGGTCAGCAACTTTGTTGATTTTGGCAACAGAACCATCGGCAAGTTGAATTTTACCACCTTCTAAATGACCCAACTCAGCAGCATGCTGGAATTGGTGCATGAGGTCTTCTTTAATGACAGCACCTGCTTTGTATTTCTTACCGGCTTCAATAACAGTGAAGTTCTTGATTTCGCCAAAATGACCTTTGACAATCGCTACTGAACCATCGTTGAGCTCGATTTTACCGAATTCAGAACCGTGGATAAAGTGAGACCACTCCCAGGCTTGTGAGCCCAAGAAGAAAAAGCCACCAATTACTGTAGCGATCATCCATTTGGTCACACCTTTGCGATCCATGCGGTGCCCTGCTTCAACGGCAAGAACCATAGTTACAGAAGAAACGATGAGGATAAAGGTCATGAGCGCCACATAAAGCAGTGGGTAGCCGTGACCTAAGAAAGGCATCGAGTTAAAGGTTTCTTCACCAATCGGCCAAGCATCTTGGGAATCGTGGCGAGTAAAGCCATAAGCAATTAATAAACCGCTGAAAGTGAGTGCATCCGAAACGAGGAAGAACCACATCATTAGTTTGCCATAACTTGTTTGGAAAGGGGATTCTTTACCACCCCATAGTGTTTTGGCGTCTAGTTGAGCAGAATGTCCGGCCATTTTAAGAGAAATTTTTGTGCAAGTTTAATGAATAAAAATCAAAAAGACGAGTAAATACAGCCATAAAAGCCCTAAAAAGTGCCAGAAGATGCTACTCAGCCTGAGTGATAAATGGTTTTGTGATGAGAACTTGCCTGTAAATGAAGCAATTGCGACTTTCGTGAGGTAAAGCAGCGCAATGAGCACATGCAATAGGTGCACAAAGGTGATCAAAAAGAGGTAGGCCGATGCAGAATCTGAGGCTTGCATGGCGCTTAATTGTAAGTGTGGCTTGAGAACTGTGCCTTTGTATTTGAGTTGTCGGTCTTCGTATTCGAGTGCTTTGCCTGAATAATAGATGGTGAAGTCTTTGCCATAGGTGCCATGTGCAAAGAAATCGCCGCGCTTGTCTCGAATGTTGAGCGAGAGTTCGCTAAGGCGTACTTCGTCGGAATAGGTGAGTTGGGTGCTGTCGTTGGCAAATAAGCGTCCGTCTTTGATCAGGACAGGACTTCCGTTGTAGTATAGTTCGATTTGCGCATTTGGTTTCTTAACCGTTAGCGCTTGGTTGTGCTTGATTTTTTCAAACTGCTTGAAGAAGGCTTGAATATTTTTAAAATCGTTGTCCGGGATGGGTTTGCCGGCGATGAGGTATTCGTTGCCATCTACGGCGACTAAGTTGCCTTTGTATTTGAATTCGTAGTAATCTCCGTAGCGGCCGTTGGTCACGAGCATGTCGTTGACGGGGTTAACGCCTTTTTCTACAAGCTGGCCATAACCTTGGAATTGGAAATACAAAAAGGCTGCCCCGAAAATAAGCGTTGCGGCCATAGCGCCTTTCAATTGGCCTTGTTTGTCTTTTTTAGCGCCTTGGATGGCCCACCAAAAGCTCAAAGAACTGAGCGCAATAAATAGGGTGCTGAGGTAAAACCCTGCTGGCATCGGGTATTTGAGCCAAAAAGACTTACCCATTGAGACATAATAGCCGGAGGTAAGACCTGCAAAGAGCATAACGATGCTGAAAATACCGACATAAACGAGGTTTTTCTTCATCTTTTCCCTGACTTCAGGGTTCATTTCATTTTCGTAATTCATGCTAATGATTTTAATAATTCAATAAAACGATCTGAGCGATCAAATACATAAACGAATTGGATGATCGGTAAATAAACAAACGAAGCGAACATGAGTTTACGCGCATCGGAAGTTTCGCAGCTATGGTACAATTTATAAGACAAGTAAAAGAACCAAATTCCCATGACGCTGGCAATAATAAGCGTTACATAGCTCGTCCAGCCGAGAATCCATGGCATGAGGCTAAAAGGAATGAGGGCCAATGAATAGGCCATGATTTGGAAAGCAGAAGCCTTGCCTTTCCCGTTTTTGGAAGGCAGCAAAGAAAACCCCGCTTTTTTGTAGTCGTCGTAGAGCACCCATGCAATTGCCCAAAAGTGTGGGAATTGCCAAGTGAACTGGACAAAGAATAAAATACCAGGAATGAAACCAAAAGAATTGGTGGCGGCAATTGCTCCTAAAAATGGCGGAATGGCGCCAGGAAAGGCACCCACAAAAACTGCCCAGGGTGTGATTTGCTTGAGTGGTGTGTAGATAAATACGTAACTCACAAAGGCCATGAGACCAAGCAGTGCACTTTTTAGGTTGATGAGGTAAAGCAGGTAGCTACCAACCAAAAGAAATAAAATGACGACTATATAAGCTTCTTTGAGCTGCATTTGACCGGTTGGCAGTGGCCTGCGGTTGGTGCGGTTCATGATTTGGTCGAGGTCGCGTTCCCAAATCTGATTGGCGCCGTTAGAGGCGCCTGTAACGAGTGTACCCCCGAGCAAGAGATAGGTGATTTCAAGCCAATCTTTCCCGCCGGCGAAAAGGTAACCACTGAGTGCCGAAATAATGACTAAAAACGACAGGCGGAACTTGGTAAAAACCAAGTAGGTTTTGAATTTTGTTGGCGGTTTGATAGCTGCGTCGGACATTGCTACAAAATTACATCAAATAGTCCTTGTAGAATAGCCAAAACGAGCCAAATCAAGATAAAAACAAAACCGAATGCAATGGCAAGCGCCGCAAGGGTATCGATGATGAGTCCGCCAATGAGTAACAAGACAATGCCCACAATGATAAAAACGAGGCCTACAACGCCAAATGAATAGCCGATGTTGCTGAAGAAGCCAGGGTGCTTTGGCATTTTGTGGTTTGCTATTGGGCGTGCAGCGGCATGTTGTTTTGCTGTATTTTTAGTCTGATTTGTTTGTTGTTTTTCTGAAATTGAATTATTATGACTTGGCAACAATTGCTTTGTGGATGGAGCAGATAATGTTTTAGGTGTTTCTGTGGCTTGAACAAGCGTGGAGGCCTCGGCTGTTTTTGTGATAGCAGTTGTTGGCTGAGCATCGATGATTTCTTTTTGTGAAACTTTGGTTTGTAGCTCCTCAGAAATGCAAGTGCGGATCCGACTATGACGCAGCGCTACATCAGATGAATGACAAGAGGCGAGTAGAATGAGTGCGGCCGTAAAACTAAACAGACTCAGGTATCTCATGATAGTAGTCGTTTTTGATGAAATAATCGAGGAGCCCTTCTTTGAGCAAGTGTTGTTGTTGCTGGTGGTTGAGAGCCGGCAGCTTTTGGTTGAGTGTGTAGTGTGGCCAGAGGTCGGCATCGCGGCCATCGAAGGTGTAGTAGCCGTAGGGCTCTAGGAGCGTGCAGATGGCGATGTGCATGAGCTCCATTTTTTGTTGTTTGGAAAACGTTTGGTGCCCCATGCCGAGTTCATTTACTCCAACCAAAAATAAGAAAGTCGACATGTCCATGCCTGGACCGAAGTCTTTTTCGAGGTGTTTTTGAAGTTTTTGAAAGCGGAGTTCGATGTCGTGATCCATATTGCAAAAATACGCATAGAACGCCGATTGTAGGCACAAAAAAAGGGGCCTCTTTCGAAAGCCCCTCCTTTTCATCAATCAACTTCTTATTTTTTCACAAATTGCTTGCTGCTGTTACCAGTAGCTGTTGCAACTTGGATAGTGTAGATACCTGCTTTGAGGTCTTCTACGCTGATTTCTTGAGTAAGACCGTTGCCAACAAATGCAGCAACTACTTTACCTGTAAGGTCAACAATGCGGATTTGTTGCATTACTTCAGTAGCTTGAACAGTCATGATGCTGTT
>JBIIZO010000156.1:0-4322 GCA_044346245.1 Crocinitomicaceae bacterium | reverse complement strand
AGTGCATCGGCGCTCGCTACCCTAGAAAAGCAGGGCGTCTTTCAAATTGAACGGCTCCAAGTAGATCGGCATGCTAGCGTGGGTGAAGGAAAGGGTGCTTTCAAGCCACTCACCGAAGTTCAGCTCACCTCGCTGCAAGAAATCGAAACGGGTTTTGCGCAAAAAGATGTCTGTTTGTTTTACGGCGTAACGGGCTCAGGCAAGACCGAAATTTACGTCCAACTCATCCAACAATACCTAGATTTGGGCAAGCAGGTGCTATTTTTAATACCCGAAATTGCCCTCACTACCCAACTGATTGGGCGCCTTCAACACTACTTTGGCGATTTAGTGGGCGTCTACCACAGCCGCTTCAACCAAAACGAACGCATTGAAATCTGGAACCACGTGCTGGCCAATGACCCGCACAAATTCAGAATTATTGTCGGGGCGCGCAGCTCTGTTTTCTTGCCCTTTGCCGACCTCGGCTTGGTCATCGTAGACGAAGAACACGAAGCGTCTTTCAAGCAATACGACCCCTCTCCGCGTTACAACGCCAGAGATGCCGCTATTGTACTAGCCAAATTACACAGCGCAAAAGTTTTATTGGGTTCGGCCACACCATCCATCGAATCCAATTACAATGCCAAACAAGGAAAATACCATTTAGTCCAACTTGCAGACCGCTACAAAGGCCTGCAATTGCCGCTCATGATTTGCGCCGACCTCAAAAGAGAAAAGCGACTCAAAAACATGCAGTCGCATTTTTCTAGTCTGCTGCTAGACGAAATGAAACAGGCGCTGGCCAAAAAAGAACAAATCATCCTCTTTCAAAATAGACGGGGCTACACGCCTATTTGGTCTTGCGAAGTTTGCGCCTGGACACCGCGTTGCCAGCATTGCGACGTGAGCCTCACCTACCATAAGCATAGCAATATGCTAAAGTGTCACTATTGCAGCTACACCACTCCACCTATCGGTTCTTGCACCAACTGCGGCAGCAACCGACTGCGCATGATTGGCTTTGGCACCGAAAAAATCGAAGACGAACTCCAACTCATCTTTCCGAATACCATCTTCAAACGCATGGACCTCGACAGCACGCGCTCCAAAAATGCCTACGAAGAAATCATCGACAACTTTGCCAACCGCCGCATCGACGTCCTGATCGGCACCCAAATGGTCACCAAAGGCCTCGATTTTGACCACGTCTCATTGGTAGGAATCCTCGACGCCGATATGCTACTCAACCGGCCCGACTTCCGCGCCTACGAACGCGCCTTCCAACTGATGTCTCAGGTGGCAGGAAGAGCGGGCCGCAAAGAAAAGCAAGGAAAGGTCGTTATTCAAAGCGCGCAAGCAGAGCATTGGGTACTCGAACGCGTCATGGCCCACGACTTCATCGGCTTTTACGAAGTCGAAATCGAAGAACGCCAGCGTTTTTTCTATCCGCCTTTCTACAAAATTATCCAACTGACCCTCAAGCACGAAAAAGAAGAAGTAGTGCACGAAGGCGCCCAATTTCTCGCCGACCAACTGCGCGAAGTCTTCAAAGAACGCGTCCTAGGCCCTGAGTTCCCGATCATCAAGCGCATCCAAAACAAATTCCTCAAAGAAATCAAACTCAAAATCGAACGCGGCGCCCCCGACAAAAAAGTCAAGGCCAAAATCCTCCAAGACCTCGACGTCTTCTATCAAAACGTCCGCTTCAAAGGCATTCATATTAGTATTGACGTGGATCCGATGTAGGCTACTTTGCTAAGCCATACTTTTCTATAAGCAACTCATTGAGTGTGCGCACCATGGCGTTATCTTTCTCTAAATCATACATCCGCTGATTTACTGCTTGATGCGTAAAACTGAACAGGAGAAAAAAATCATAATTCAAGACCTCTGAAATCGCAGTTAGCAAATCGGTATCTATAGAGCTACGCGTCAAAATTGAATACACATTCCCCCTCGACTTATTGATTTTCTTTGCAAATTCCGTTACCGAAATATCACTCTGATCCAGCACTCTCTTGATTTCCTGACCAATATGCACTTCGCCCATAGCGCAAAATTGATGAATGCCTGGCTTATTTTCTTATACATTACGCTTATATTTTAGCACATTTTTGTCTAATTTTATTGTACATTTGAACTTGTATTAAAAATTTTAAAATTAAACCCATGAATCTTTTTACAAAACTTGCCTTTTCAAGTGTCTTAGCGCTTGGCGTATTCAGTTGCGCAAAACCCGGATGTACTGATCCAATTGCTACAAATTTTAGTGAGAGTGCTAAAAAAAATGATGGCTCATGTACATACCAAACAAAATTGATTTTGTGGCAAAATCTAACAAATGCTACATCGTGGGCTCAATATGACGTAACCATTCTCAAGTACTATATCGACGGAGCTTATGTTGGTTCATCCAGTGCAACAGAATATTTTACCGGGCAACCATCTTGCGCTCAGGATGGCCAAGCTTATAAGGTTATAGATCTAGGTCAAAACTCTTCTTCCTCTGTTCATATTGAAATAAAAGATCAGGATGATGTCGTATGGTACGATGACTACATGACTGTTACAAACGCAGAATGTAATTATTATCAATTCAATTAATTCACAATGAAAAATATAATATCACTATTCATCTTACCACTCCTTTTTGTAAGTTGTAGAGGCACCTATTATATTGTGCAGCCAGCAGGAGAATTAAATATGGTTTCTACCAGAAACTATGAAACAAAAATAGAATACGCTGAATTAAAAACGTATGCTGGTGTTGATAGATCACAAATTGACAATGCTATTGCTACTTCAAAGAATGGTAAGATTAAGGCTAAAAGCACAGCATTTAAAGAAATAAATACTTTCAAGGCTAAAAACTTAAATGAATCCGTGGATGCCGTCGTAAAATCTGTTTCCGGGGGTGAATACCTATCTAATGTAAAAATTTATTCCATCTATCAATTTTCTGGAAGAAACATAATTCCAACTTCCTTTTATATGGCTAGTGGAGATGTTTGGGGAACAAAAACAACTGAGGATAATATTAAAGGTTTTAAAATTGGTGATAAAGTAGTCTTTACATATTCCAAACAGATAAAAAACGCCGTTGGGAAAGTTTTTAAAGGAAAATTGAATTCACAATATTTTGGTAAAGTAATTGAACTAAAGAGTGCAACAGCAATTTTACAAATGGACTCTGGCGAAATACTTGAAATACCCTATTTAGAAATCGTTAGACTCTGAGAATAACTCCCCCACCACCAAAAAGGAACCTCACGGTTCCTTTTTTTTTACGTGTTTTTCGGATAAAAAGAGTTGTTTGGAATTAATCGTTATTTTTAAACAAAACATTTTCAACCACTTCAATCAATCAACACATGAAAAACATTACACTCTTCTTAGCTGCCTCCATCCTATTTCTTGGTTCTTGTACCATTCAGAAAAGGGTTTATCGACCTGGTTTTACGGTTGAATGGAAAAACAATAAATTTCAAGCGACAGAGACAGAAGGATTAGTGGAAGAGAACTTGGCAAGTGCAGGCGCCGAAAATAAGATGGGGAAATCAGATTTATCTAGAATTGATCAAGTCGATTCTAAAGAGATTGAGCTTGGTCAGCCTGTTGCACAAAGTACTTTAACTTCTAATGTGGTGGTTGACACTAATGAAAAGCAACAAGAAAAAGCTTTGGCTGCAGTTGCCAAACCGGTCTCAAAAAAAGTGAAAAAAGAAACACGATTCACTGCAGGAAACGCTTTTGAAGAACAAGCTTCAACAGGTGCGGCTGATGACGAAGGTAACACGGCATTAACTGCAATTGGTTGGGTTTTTATTATCATTGGGATCATCTTCGTGATTGTTGTAAGTATTCTATTAGGCATTTTGTTGATGCTCTTAGGTCTTTTGTTTTTTGTGGTCGGTAAGAAAAACTAAACAATTAGCACTAATAAAAGGAACCACTTGGGGTACTTTTTTTTTGCCAAATGATTATATTTGAGTATCAAGCACATACCTTTTTTCTCTTTACTATGAAAAAACTATACTCACTCACGATCATTTTCTTTCTTTGCTTTGCGTTACAAGCAGCTGACGTTGTCACCTTGAAAAACCAGCAAAAATTTGAGGGAAAAATCACGAAAATCAATCCATCTTCGGTCGAATTCAAGGTAGCGCGCAACAGCTACGAAATTCCTTTTGCAGAAATTGAGGCAATAGAATTATCCAATGCAAACAATCCAATAATAATTACTCCTGTGGATGACTCCCTTACCATTGAGAATTGCATGAAGGGCCAAAAGGATGCAAAAAAGTTATTTTATAAACTTCCCGGATATGTTTTTCTTGGGA
>JBIIZO010000155.1:0-4323 GCA_044346245.1 Crocinitomicaceae bacterium | reverse complement strand
GCGCACCTCAATATAATAACCAAAGACGTTATTGAATGCAATCTTGAGGCTAGAGATACCAGTTGCTTGGCTTTCTCTTTGCTGAATTTGTTCTAGGAAATCTTTGCCGTTGGTAGAGATCGCGCGCAGCTCGTCGAGTTGTTCATCTCGCCCTTCTTTGATTACAGGCCCTTTGCCGATTTGCACAGCGGGTTCTGAGCTGAGGTTGGTTTCAATGAGGTTAATGAGTGCCTGACAAGCGTCTAGGTTGGCGAGGAGCGCTTGCAAACTTTGGTTTTGAATAGGTTGCAGCAAGCCGTGAATCGGATCGATTTGTTGGAGCGTGCGCTTGAGGTGCTGTACTTCTCTCGGATTGATTTTCCCGACGGCAACTTTTGAAATGAGCCGCTCGAGGTCGCCTATTTCGCGCAAGCGGTCATCGAGTTCATCGTGGAGTGCTTGCTCCTGCTTAAGGGCAGCAACAACCTGATGCCTTTCTTCTATGGGCTTGCGGTCTTTGAGCGGCAAAACCAACCAACGCTTCAGCAAGCGACCACCCATTGGTGTTTTGGTCTTGTCTAAGACTTGCGAAAGCGTAATGGCGTTGTCGTGCGGAGAATGAATGAGTTCGAGGTTGCGAACGGTAAAGCGGTCGAGCCACATATAGCGATCGGGGGCAATGCGCGAGATGCCGGTGATGTGGCCGAGTTGTTGTTGTTGGTTTTCAGAAAGGTAATGAAATACGGCACCAGCGGCTGTAATCGCTAAGTCTTGGTTTTCTAGGCCAAATCCTTTGAGTGATTTGGTACCAAAATGCTTGTTAAGCTGTTCATTGGCGAAATCTGAGCCAAAGACCCAGTCTTCTAACTTGAAGTGAAAGGCGTCATTGCCAAACAACTCGTGAACTGCACTTGTTTTGCTTTTTTGATAAATGACTTCGCTTGGTCTGAAGCCACTAATGAGTTTGTCAATGTAGTTGGCTGTGCCTTGCGCCACGAGAAATTCGCCTGTTGAAATATCGAGAAACGCCGCACCAACTTCGGTTTTGTCGAGGTGGAGGGCACACAAAAAGTTGTTGCTGCGCTGGTCTAAAACTTGGTCGTTGAAGGCCAAACCGGGTGTGACAAGTTCGGTAACCCCGCGCTTCACGATGGTTTTGGTCATTTTCGGATCTTCGAGCTGATCGCAAATAGCCACGCGTTGCCCTGCGCGCACCAGCTTGGGCAAGTAGGTTTCTAATGAGTGGTGCGGAAAGCCGGCGAGTTCCATGTCGGCGGCGGCACCATTCTTTCTTTTGGTGAGGATAATGCCAAGGATGCGGCTGGCTTTAACTGCATCTTCGCCGAAGGTTTCGTAGAAATCGCCGACCCTAAATAACAACATGGCATCAGGATGGCGCGCCTTGATTTGATTGTATTGCTTCATCAAGGGCGTTTCGGACGATTTTTCTGCGATTTGCTTAGACACTGTTTCTTTTTAGATGAGTAAAGATAGCCCTTTTTAGGCCTGCCCTTCGGGCTATTTTTCCACAATTTTGCAGTATTTTTGAGCCATAGATGTCAGCAAGCCACACCAAAAAATTAAAGTTATGGGAGCTCAATCGGCTCAGCGAAGCCGCTTTTGCCGAGCAAAAGAAGTTTCCATTGGTCTTGGTCCTCGATAGCATCCGCTCACTCAACAATATCGGCTCCTTTTTTAGAACTGCCGATGCGTTTAACGTAGAAGAAATCTATCTATGTGGCATCACCGCCCAACCACCTCACCGCGACATCCACAAAACGGCATTGGGCGCTACGGACACCGTGCGTTGGCAGCACCGCACAAGTTTAGCAGAGGTGCTGGTCGAACTCAAAGAGAAGGGCTATGCCATTTGCGTGGTAGAGCAAGCGGTTCAAACAACTTTATTACAAAACATTGATCAACTGAGTGCGCCGGGCTTTGCATTGGTTTTTGGCAATGAAGTAGACGGCGTAGATCAGGCAGCGCTAGACACCGCAGACCATATCATCGAAATTCCGCAGTTTGGCACCAAACACAGCCTCAATGTAAGTGTTTGCGCAGGCATCGTGCTCTGGGAGTTTGCCAAGAAGTATATTTTAGAATTAAAATAGATTCTGCAAAATTATTGCGGAGTAATTTAGGCCAAGCGGATCAATAACAAATCGTTCTCTTTACTCACAACCAACAACTGATTTTTGGTCAGGGTTTTCAGCGAGGTATCCCAAAGTTTGTTAGAGATGTCAAAGTGCCCACGGAGTTCGCTCAATAAAAGTTGTTTTTCTTGTTGCATTTTTTCGAAAATCGCTGTTTCGGTCTCATTGAGCGTAACTTTCGGTGCCTGTACTTCAGGTCGCATTTGCGGGAAGAAAAGCACTTCTTGAATAGAGGCGTTGTTGGTGAGGTACATGATGAGGCGGTCCATGCCGATGCCCAAACCACTGGTTGGCGGCATGCCGTATTCGAGCGCGCGCAAGAAGTCTTGGTCAATGAACATGGCCTCGTCGTCTCCGCGTTCTTGTAGCTTGAGTTGCTCCTCAAAGCGCTCGCGTTGGTCAATAGGATCATTGAGCTCAGAATAAGCATTCGCTACTTCTTTGCCGCAAACCATGAGTTCAAAACGCTCGGTAAGACTTGGGTCGTCGCGGTGAACTTTACAAAGTGGCGACATCTCTTTGGGGTAGTCCGTAATGAAAGTTGGTTGGATGTAATTGCCTTCGCACTTTTCACCAAACATTTCGTCGATGAGTTTGCCAGTGCCCATGGTTTCATCTACTTCGATGCCCATTGCGCGTGCTGCGCTGCGGAGTTCGTCTTCGGTTTTGCCTGCAATATCAAAGCCCGTGAAGTCGATGATCGCTTGGCGCATGGTGACGCGTTTGTAAGGCGCTTTGAAATCGATGGTGTGTTCGCCAAACTGAGCAATTGTGGAACCGTTCACCGCTAAAGCGCAGTGTTCTAATAATTGTTCGGTAAAGTCCATCATCCAGTTGTAGTCTTTGTAGGCTACGTAGATTTCCATGGCTGTAAACTCAGGGTTGTGGGTGCGATCCATGCCTTCGTTGCGGAAGTTTTTGGAGAATTCATACACGCCGTCGAAGCCCCCGACGATCAGTCTTTTGAGGTAAAGTTCGTTGGCAATGCGCATGTAAAGCGGGATGTCTAGCGCATTGTGGTGGGTGATAAACGGTCTTGCTGAGGCGCCGCCTGGGATGGCCTGCAAAACAGGCGTTTCAACTTCCATATAGCCTGCTCGGTTGAAAAACTCGCGCATGGCGTTGAATAATTTGGTTCTTTTGATAAAGACTTCTTTCACTTGGCGGTTCACCACGAGGTCAACATAGCGTTGACGGTAGCGCAACTCAGGGTCTGTAAAAGCGTCGTGTACAACCCCTGCTGCGTCTGTTTTTGGCAAAGGCAAAGGGCGCAAAGACTTGCTGAGCAGCATGAATTCTGTGACGTGAACAGAAATTTCACCTACTTGGGTCTTGAAGACATGGCCTTTGATGCCGATGAAGTCGCCGAGGTCGAGGAGTTTTTTGAATACTTCGTTGTAAATCGTTTTGTCTTCGCCGGGGCAGAGTTCGTCTCGATTAAAATACACTTGGATACGGCCGGACGCATCTTGAATTTCTGCAAAGGAAGCCTTGCCCATGATGCGCTGCGAAAGCATGCGACCAGCCAAACAAACCTGTTTACCGTCCTCAAAATTGGTTTTGATAGCTGCAGCGAAAGCATCTACGGGGTAGAGTGCCGCCGGATAAGGATCAATACCGAGATCGCGCAATTTTTGCAAGGATTCGCGACGTAGGATTTCTTGTTCGGAAAGTTCTGGATGACTCATGTGTATACAATTGGGGCTACAAAGATAGCGCTAAAAAAAATTCTAGGCTTTGTTTGCAACGTATGTGTGGTTTTTTCGTTAGAGGATTATGCAGTTTTGGTGGCGCCTTTTTAAACGTACGGTTTTGATTTTATTGGTCTTCATGGCCACCACCTCTTTGGTACTCTATATTTTTGAAGACCGCATCATCAAAAAAGTAGTCTCGCAAGTCAATACTTATCTGAAGGTACCCGTTCAGGTCGAGCAAATCAACCTACATTTTTGGCGTACTTTCCCTCACTTGAGCGTGGCATTTGACCAAGTACTGATCGCAGACCCTCTTTCATCCAAAGACACCCTTTTGCAAGCCCAACAAATCAGTTTGCGCTTCAATCCATTTGATTTATGGAACGGCAAGTACCAAATTGAAGAAATCACGAGTTTCAATGGGCAACTCAATTTGAAAACCGATGCAAAAGGCCAAACCAATTACGACATATTTAAAGACACCTCCTCGAGCAGCT
>JBIIZO010000039.1:0-14060 GCA_044346245.1 Crocinitomicaceae bacterium | reverse complement strand
TTTGCAAAGAAACTCTTTTTTTCCGGATTAAGCAAAATTAATTGCTCATAAACCCCAATTGCTTTGCCTACTGCGCCTTGCATCGCGTAAATTTTGGCCAGGGTTTCCGAAACAGGTATTTGATCGGAACTCAAACTTTCTTTTGCTTTTTTAGCAGGTGAGTAAAAATCTTGCTTAGGTTTCTCGATGTTGAGGTACTCCTTTTGCGCTTCGATATTAGCCTCCTCTGCATGATGTAACCATTGGGAAAAAGTAAAGCGCTCGGTTTGGGATGGATCTTGAGCTGGTACTTTTGCTGCTTTCTCACTCAATGGTAAGGCACTTGGCTCTTCAGCTTGTTCGTCTAGTGTTTTGAGCTCTTCGGTATAAGTGATATCGACGTAAGCCGAATTAATAAGGCTTGCACGCAACAATTGATCGAGCTCATCGGGAGCTGCGACTCCTTTTTCTATTAGCTCTTCTTCGCTTATGACCTCTTCATCGCTTATAACCTCTTCTTCCCTTACATCCTCTTCGTTTCCTATTACCTCTTCCTTAATTATGATTTTTTCTTCTTCGATAACGAGAATTTCTTCACTAACATTATCTTCTTGTGAAACATGAATTTCTTGAAGGACATTTTCGTCTGGAACTTGAACTGATTTAGTCTCTTGATGCAGGCGTTCGGTCAGCAAATCGAAGAGTACCACCCGGTTTTGAATGGCAAAAGCCTTTTGATCAAGGGCTTTGGCAAGTCGGACGTCTTGCTCTTTAGCGAGGGTTTTGAGGTAGAGGATGGAGAAGCTTGTGGCGTAGGGGTATGTAATCTGAAGATCTTCTAGATCAGACAGATAAGCACCTGAACACAGGGATGGGTTGGCAATTTGCGCATGAAGTTGTTCTTTACTTAACACGTTGCTAATTTACCAATTACTGTATAACTTGTTGATGAGGTCTTGCACCATTTGTTCAGAGATTTCGGCAAATAGTTTTTGCTCGACATCGGCCAAATTACTCGAAGAGGAGAAATCGGCAAAACGCGTGCTCACTAGTTGCCATTCTTCTTCTTTGGGTGCTTTGATTTTGATCTTGAGTGCGATGGTCATGGTGAGTCGGTTGCTGCTGGCGTTGTCTGCGCCTTGAATGGCAACGGGCTGCACCTGATAGCCCGTGATGGCGCCTTCGATGTTCACTTCACCTGCTCCTTGTTTGGTGTTGAGCACCAAACGCGTGTTGTTCTGCACGCCATCTTTGAGTTGTTCGGTGAGTAAGGGCGCAAATGAAAGCGGGCAATTGGGTGCGGTGTTCTCTAGATTTTGAATGGTGAAACTGACCCATTCTGGTGCCATACCACCGCTGTCTCGAAAGGAAAAACTCTCGGGCCAACAGGCGCTCAGGGTAAAGACGACTACAATATAGCAGATCCAGCGCCTCATTCTGCTAATTGAAATTCTTTGATTTTGCGATAGAGCGTGCGCTCGGAAATGCCGAGTTCTTGCGCGGCATATTTGCGCTTGCCGCGGTGCTTCTCGAGTGCTTTTTGAATGAGTTCGCGCTCGCGATCTTCTAAACTCAAAGATTCTTCGAGTTCTATGTGGGCCTCGTATTCATCGAGGTCAGAGGTTCGAGACACAGTAGGCAGCTCGACATGAACACTAGGGGCTGGCAAGATGCGCGAAGGACTACTTGTCTCATCGTAAACTTCTTGATAAAGTCTGGAAACTACGGCAGACTGATCGGCACTCAAATTGATATTTTGGGTACCGCTAGCGATGTCGATGACTAATTTTTTGAGCTCGGTGAGGTCTTTTTTCATGTCAAAAAGAAATTTGTACATGAGTTCTCTTTCCGAGATGGAATCTTGGCTTTGGTCGTTGAGCTGCAAACCACTGCTCTTTTCGGTAATGGGCGTCAGGTAGGCATTGAGGGTGAGCGGATCAATTTGGCGCGACGTTTCAATAACGGAAAGTTGCTCGACTAAATTTTTGAGCTGGCGGATATTCCCCGGCCAAGGATAGCTGAGCAAGAGTTCGACTGCGGCGTCGGTGAGTTTGATGGCCGGCATGCGGTATTTGTCGGCAAAGTCGTTGGCAAATTTTCTAAAGAGCAAATGGATGTCTTCGGCGCGTTGACGCAAGGCCGGCAAGGGGATTGGAACGGTACTGAGGCGATAATATAAATCTTCGCGGAATTTACCCGATGCAATTGCTTTTTGCATGTTTTCGTTGGTGGCAGCCACTACGCGCACATTGGTTTTGAGCGGCTTTGACGAGCCCACACGAATGTATTCACCCGTTTCGAGCACGCGCAGCAAGCGCACTTGGGTCTGCATGGGCAGTTCGGCCACCTCATCCAAAAAAATGGTGCCGCCGTTGGCGACTTCAAAATAGCCTTGGCGACTGCCCTGCGCGCCGGTGAAGGATCCTTTTTCGTGGCCAAATAACTCGGAGTCTATTGTTCCCTCCGGGATTGCGCCGCAGTTGACCGCGATGTATTCGCCGTGTTTGCGCGCACTAAGCTGGTGGATGACCTGCGGGATGATTTCTTTACCAGTTCCACTCTCGCCAGTAACGAGCACAGAGATATCTGTTGGAGCCACTTGCATGGCGATTTCCAAGGCGCGGTTCAGCAATGGTGCTGAGCCAATGATTCCGAATCTTTGCTTGATTTGCTGAACATCCATGTTGTTGAACTAGCGTTTATAATTCAATCTCGCCGATCAAAGTGGCTGAAGTGCAGTCTTTGATGCGGACATTCACGTAGTCTCCTTTTTCAAAATGAAGTTTCGGGAAAACGACCATAACGTTGCTGCCGGTGCGGCCACAGAGCTGCTCCTCAGATCTTTTGGATTTGCCTTCGATGAGTACTTTTTGGACCGTTCCCAGCATGCGCTGATTGGAGGCCAAGGAGTGCGCAAGTTGCTTTTCGATGATCTCATTAAGGCGACGTCCTTTAACTTCTTCGGGAACGTCGTCGGCGAAACGGCGCTCGGCTAGCGTTTTTGGACGCTCAGAATACTTGAACATATAGGCGAAATCGTATTGCACGATATCCATTAAACTTAGCGTGTCTTGATGCTCTTCTTCTGTCTCGCCACAAAAACCTGTGATGATGTCAGTAGAGATAGCGCAATCTGGAATAATGCGCTTGATAGCTGCGATGCGCTCGAGGTACCACTCGCGAGAATATCCGCGGTTCATGCGGTAGAGCACGTCGGTATGGCCAGACTGCACAGGCAGGTGAATGTATGGGCAAATATTTTCGTATTTGGCCATTACCTCCAAGACCTCATCGGTCATGTCTTTGGGATGTGAGGTACTGAAGCGCACGCGCAACAAAGGCGAGACCAGAGCAACCATTTCCATGAGCTGTGCAAAGTTGGTTGTGGGCTCGTTGGGGTTCTTGATTTCTCCTTTTGAGCTGATGTTCCAGCGGTAAGAATCTACGTTTTGACCTAATAATGTTACTTCGCGGTATCCTTTGTCAAATAGGTCTTGACACTCAGCAACAATTGTTTGCGGATCTCGAGAACGCTCTCTACCTCGGGTAAAAGGCACCACGCAAAACGAACACATGTTGTCGCAGCCGCGCATGATGGTCACAAACGCAGCAATGCCTCCTAAATCTAGGCGCACTGGCGAGATATCGGCATAGGTTTCGTCGCGAGAAAGCAAGACGTTGACCGCTTTTTGGCCTGTGCCCACTTCGTCAATGAGGTTGGGGAGGTCGCGATAGGCGTCTGGGCCTGCCACTAAATCAACTAATTTTTCTTCTTCGAGTAGATTCTTTTTGAGGCGCTCGGCCATACAACCCAGAATGCCGACTACTAACTCCGGATTGCGTTCTTTTTTGATTTTGAACTCAGTGAGGCGGTTGCGCACACGCTGCTCCGCGTTTTCGCGAATCGAGCAAGTGTTGAGCAAAATAACATCGGCGTCGTCGATGTTGCGGGTAGTTTGGTAACCCTGATCAGAAAGAATAGAAGCGACTACCTCGCTGTCGGAGAAATTCATCTGGCAGCCGTAACTTTCTAAATATAATTTTTTGGCATCTAGATTGGCCTGAGCAGGCAAATCGAAGGGGGTACCTTGAAGTGCTTCGTCTATTACTTTGTTTTCGTATTCCATCGTCTTTCTTGAACTGCAAAAATAGGGCAAATTCAAACTACTGACAAATTGGCAGCACAGGAAGTTTCGAAAGCCTAAAAAAAATATAACCATAGGTTAAGGAAAAATCCGCAGAAAAATGCATCAAACAAGTTGAGCTATGAACTGTTTTCCTTTTACATTTGTCCCCAAATTCTCCTTATGGCTAAAAATCTTGTTATCGTCGAGTCTCCTGCAAAAGCAAAAACCATCGAGGGCTACCTCGGTAAAGATTACATTGTGAAGTCGAGTTATGGCCACGTCAGAGACCTCGCTAAAAAAGGCATCGCAATTGACATCGAAGCAAGTTTTGCACCGCAATACGAAGTGAGCCCGGACAAAAAACAAGTTGTCGCAGAACTCAAAAAATTAGCCAAAGCCGCAGACACCGTATGGCTCGCGACCGATGAAGACCGCGAAGGAGAAGCCATTTCTTGGCACTTATACGAAACGCTCGACCTCAAGAAAAAAGACACCAAGCGCATTACTTTTAACGAAATTACCAAAACGGCTGTTACACGTGCCATCGAAAACCCAAGACAAATCAATCAAGAGCTTGTCGATGCGCAACAAGCTCGCCGTGTACTCGACCGCATCGTCGGATTTGAACTCTCTCCTGTACTCTGGAAAAAAGTGCGCCCGAGTCTTTCTGCAGGCCGCGTGCAGTCTGTAGCAGTGCGTTTAATTGTGGAGCGCGAACGCGAAATCAATGCATTCAATACCGAAGGTTTTTACCGTGTACAAGGGCAATTTTTATCGAAAAACGGCATGCTTAATGCAGAGCTCAACCAACAACTTTCCGATAAAAAAGCGGCGCTGCAACTCTTGACCGAAGCACAAACAGCTCAATTTACAGTCGAAGACGTGCAGCAAAAACCAGCTACAAAAAGCCCCGCAGCACCCTTCACCACTTCTACCCTCCAGCAAGAAGCCAGTTTGAAGCTCGGTTTTTCTGTGAGCAAAACAATGAGCGTGGCCCAAAGACTTTACGAAGCAGGGCACATTACCTACATGCGTACCGACTCCGTCAATTTATCGCAAACCGCAATTGACGCCGCAAAAAGCGCCATTATAAGTGCTTACGGCGAGGCTTACTCTAAACCCACCAAATACAGCACCAAAAGTGCAGGTGCACAAGAAGCCCACGAAGCCATTCGCCCAACCGACTTTACACGCCCTAGCATAGAAGCTGAACGCGACGAAGAGCGACTATACGAGCTCATTTGGAAGCGTGGTATTGCTAGCCAAATGGCCCATGCGCAGCTCGAAAGAACAACTATTAAAATCAAAGGCCTCAGTAGTCCTTATTATTTTCAAGCCAAAGGTGAAGTCCTGATTTTTGATGGCTTTTTAAAAGTGTACTTAGCGTCTAGTCTCGAAGAAGAACTCGAAGAAAACAACGAAACCGAAGGGCTTTTGCCTAAGGTTACTGTTGGCGAATCCTTAACAATCCAACAAAGCACTGCAACAGAGCGTTTCAGCCGACCGCCATCGCGCTACGTCGAGGCGTCTTTGGTCAAAAAACTCGAAGAATTGGGTATTGGCCGACCTTCCACTTACGCTCCAACGATTTCGACCATACAAAAGCGCAACTATGTTGAAAAACAAGAGCGCGAAGGTGCTATTCGCAAATATGCACAACTCGTTTTGGACCAAAACGGCATCCAAGAATTAGAAAAATCTGAAACCACCGGGAAAGAGAAAAATAAGCTCTCCCCTACCGATATCGGCATCGTGGTTACGGACTTTTTGGTGGCTAATTTTGAACAAATTCTCGATTATCAGTTTACGGCAAAAGTAGAGGCCTCTTTCGATGAAATTGCCAACGGTCAACTAAATTGGACAGATATGTTGCAGTCGTTTTACGGCCCTTTCCACTTGAAAGTCGAAGACACCCTCACCCATTCGGAACGCGCCACTGGCGAACGCGAACTTGGCACAGACCCAAAAAGCGGACGCAAAATCATTGCCCGCATCGGGCGCTTTGGACCAATGATCCAAATTGGCGACGAAAAATCGGACGGCCTCAAACCTCAATTTGCATCACTGCAGGGCAACCAATCGATTAACAATATTACGCTAGAAGAAGCGCTCAAACTATTTGAAATGCCCAAAGTACTCGGCGAACACAACGGCGAAGTTGTGCGGGTCAATATTGGTCGTTTTGGCCCTTATGTACAAGTTGGCAAGCGTTTTAGCTCGATCCCGAAAGAAGAAGATCCTATGTCGATGAGCTTTGAACGCGCCATTGAACTCGACACGCTCAAGCAAGAGGAAGCCGCAAAAGCGCTCATCAAAACCTTTGATGAAAAACCAGACGTACAGTTGCTCAATGGCCGTTATGGCGCCTACCTCAAGATCGGTAAAGACAATTTCAAACTACCAAAAGACTGCAAACCAGAAACTTTGAGTTTGGCCGAATGCATGGAAATTGCTGCGAATCAGCCAGCAAAAAGTGCGAAAAAACGTCCGATTCGAAAAAAATAACTATTATTGATTGAAAAATATCAAATGAACGGCAGTGTCAACAAAGTTATTTTAATCGGAAACCTGGGCAAAGACCCCGACGTCCGACGCTTAGAAAATGGTGCGGTAGTTGCGTCATTTCCACTGGCTACCTCAGAAAATTACACCGACAAGCAAAGCGGTGAAAAGAAAGAAATCACCGATTGGCACGACATCGTACTCTGGCGTGGCCTTGCCGAAGTTGCAGATAAATACCTTCGCAAAGGCAGCAAAATTTATGTCGAGGGCAAGCTCAAAAAAAGATCCTGGACAGACAAAGAAGGGCAAATGCGCTATGCAACAGAAGTTGTTGGCGACGAGCTCACCATTCTTACCCGCGCCGAACAAACAGAACGCCCAAGCAATTACGGCAACGAAGGAAAACCAAATAACCCAACACCCATGAGCGGCTTGGCCTCAGATACAGCCGACGACCTCCCCTTTTAAACCATGAACTCAGCTATAGAACCTCCGAGTCTCGAAGCGTCGCTTTTTGATTTTCATTTCCAAATTAGCGATGCAAGCTATCTTTATCTCTTGATCATTCTTTTGCTTCTTTTGTTGTCCGCTTTTGCTTCGGGCTCAGAAAGTGCTTACTTTTCTCTCAAGCCCAAAGACAATGCAGCCATCAAAGCCAATCCGTCGGCAAGGGCCAAGCTCATTTTGACGCTGTTGTCTAAGCCGCAAGAACTCTTGGCAACCATTCTCATTTTCAACAATTTTGTCAATGTTGGCGTCGTTATTTTATCGTCTTTTGTACTCAACGACCTCTTTCCGTCGCAGGGACAATTTGCACCTTGGCGTTTTGTCATTGAGGTCATAGGCATTACACTCTTATTGTTGTTATTTGGGGAGGTCATTCCAAAGATTTTTGCCAATCGCAACGCTTTAAAAGTCAGTTTACTCACGGCGTATCCGCTGCGCTTCATCAGCAAAATGCCCCCGATCTCTTGGCTCAAGCATATTTTAGTTTGGGGAACGAACTTCATCCAAAAACTAGGCAACAAAGGTGCTGCCATCGATCAAAATGAACTCGAACAAGCCGTTGCTTTGACAAAAACAGATGGCGGATCACTCGAAGAACACAAAATTCTAGAAGGAATTGTACGCTTTGGAAAAACCGAGGCTTCAGAAATTATGACGCCACGCGTAGAAGTGGAAGACATCGATACCGAAGACGATTTTGCGATGGTTTTGAACAAAATTATCGAGGTTGGTTACTCCCGCATTCCTGTTTTTAGCGAGAGCCCCGACAACATCATTGGCATTCTTTACATTAAAGATTTATTGCATCATTTAGAGCAGCCCGCCGATTTTAACTGGACACAAGTCTTGAGAAAACCGTATTTCGTGCCAGAAAACAAAAAAATCAATGACCTCTTGCAAGAATTTCGCAACATGAAAATGCACATGGCGGTGGTTGTAGACGAATACGGCGGTGCGAGTGGTATCGTTACCCTAGAAGACATTCTCGAAGAAATTGTTGGCGACATCACCGATGAATTCGACGACACTGAAATTCAGTACACCAAACAAGCAGACAACATTTTTCTTTTTGAAGGACGCACCTCGCTCAACGACTTGCTCAAAATAATTGGCGAGCAGTACGAAAGCACCATTGAAGACGCGCGCGGTGAGGCTGAAACGCTAGGCGGGCTAGTCATTGAAGTTGCAGGCAGGATCCTCAAAAACAATGAATACATCGTGTTGGGATCACTCAAACTGATTGTAGAATCTTCTGACAAAAAACGCGTTAAATCTGTAAAAGTCTACATAGATGAAAATTAAACTCCTCTTCTTTTATCTCGGTTTATTGCTCCTCACTGCCTGCGGCGCTCCAGATCCGGTCCCCAAACCAAGTACTTTTTTGCGCACCGAATTCCCTGCGCATGCCTACCGCAACTACATCAGCCCAAACGATTTCAAGTTCAAGTTGGCCAATTCGTTTATGCCAAAGAAATTTGAGCAATCCAAGAACAACTACAGCGTACAAGAAATTGATTTAGGTCCGCTCAACGGCACCTTGTTTTTGTATTATCTACACATTCCTACCAAAGATTCTTTGCCCGAAATCATCAATTTTGCCAACGACAAAGTAGACGAACACAAAATAATGGCCGACAAAATTGACTTTGAGCAAATCATAGAGCCACAAAAACGCGTATACGGCACCTTCTTCGAACTCAAAGGCAATGTGGCTACGAATTTCCAGTTTTACCTCACGGACTCTACGCAACACTTTCTGCGCGGAGAAGTTTTGCTCAATTGCCGGCCCAATTACGACTCACTGCGGCCAACGTTACAGTACCTGAAGACAGATTTACAAGAACTCGTGCACAGTTTTAAATGGAAATAAGCGGCAATAACAGGGTAGTCATCGCTTTTGGCTCTAATTTAGGCGACAGAGAAGCAAACATACAACTAGCCATCGACGCACTTTCAGAAACTTGTGGTAAAGTGGCACAGATTTCGCCTTACTTCCGAAGTGCCCCAAAAGGATTTATTTCGGACAACGAATTTGTAAACGGTTGCCTGCTTTTGCTAACAGACTTGAACCCTTACGAGCTATTGAAGGCATTACAAACAATCGAAAAATCTTTGGGGCGCGTCAAGTATTCAACGCACTATGAAGATCGCTGCATCGACCTCGACATCATTTTTTACGAAAGCCTTTGTATCCAAAGCCCTGAATTACAAATACCTCACCCCCAATACCAAGACCGCGAATTTGTTTTGATCCCACTTCAAGCATTGGATTTAGATTTCAACCCGCTGTGATTTCAGAAAATACAAGATCTTGGACCTAAAAAACAACGATATCAAATTTATTCCCTAATTTTGCAAGGAATCATAAAAATTAAACTCATGAATTTCACTCGCTTAAACGGAACCTTACTCATCGGAACAGCGGCGTTTTTTGTTGCTTCTTGCGACCTTGTTAAAGACATCACTTATACAGTGAACCCGAATCCACTAGAAATGCACGGCGACTCCGTGAAAGTAAGCATTACCGTAAATGTCCCTGAGAAAGGCATTCAAAAAAAGGCGAAAGCTGAAATCACTCCAAAAATTGGCACAACAGCAGTCGGTACTTGGTACGTGAATGGTTCTAAAGTTACCGGCAACGGCACCACCATCGATTTCAAAACAGGCGGCACTTCAACATTCGAACAAACTTTGGCTTACGACCCATCGATGGAAGCAGCTGACCTGATCATCACAGGCAAATTGTACAAGCAAACCAAAGAAAAAGGTGCTTTGCCAGAAACTAAAATTGCCGACGCAACCATCATTACACCCTACCTCGTTGACAAAACTTTCAAAGTACTCACTGAGCAAGACGCTTTGGTTCGTCAGTTTGACAAAACCACAACAGCTACCTTCAACTTTGAAAAAGGAAAATCAGACGTTCGTGCAAACGAAGTCAAAGACCAAGACATCCTCGCTTTAATGGCTTGGATGCAAGCAGCTCAAACCAATCCGAAAATCAAAATTACAGGAATCGAAATCAACGGTTATGCGTCGCCAGATGGTGAAGTTGCCAAAAACGACAACCTTTCTTCTGACCGTACTGTTGCAGCCCGCAAGGCCCTCACTGACCTCATGAAAAAAGCCAAACTTACTGCCTACGCAGACACTAACGCTTATACTTTAGCAAAATTTGGCGAAGACTTCGAAGGTTTCAAAAGCCAACTTGCAGCCACAACCACCATTCCTGAGGCCGATAAAAACTTATTTATCCGCATCCTCGAAATGACCAAAGACGCCGAACAACGCGAAAAAGACATGGTCAATCTTGGTAAAGCTTACACAGAACTCGAGCGCGATGTATTCCCAATGATCCGCCGTGCAGTTGTCGTTGTGAAGTATACGGAATTCGGCCTTACCGACGACGAACTCCGTGCAGCCAGCGTTCAAAACCCGAACTCACTTTCTATTGAAGAATTATTGTTCACTGCAGGTAAGCTCACAACCGACCAAAACGAAAAAGCACGCATCTATGGTATTGCAGCTGCCAACTTCGCCACTGATCACCGTGCCCACACCAATCTTGGTGCTGCACTTTTTGAACTTGGCAACACAAAAGAAGCTGCCAAATCTTTCAAAAAAGCGAACGAGCTCAAAGATGTTCCAGTTACCAAAAACAACTTGGCAGCAAGCCTCATCTTAGAAGGCAACCGTGCAGCTACCAAAAAACTTCTTGGTTCAACTAAAACAAGCGTATACAACTACAACCAAGCGGTACTAGACATCATGGATGGCAACTACGCCGCTGCTGAGAAAAACCTCACACAAGATTCTTACAATAAAGTGCTTGTGCTGATCTTAAACAACAAACTAGATGCTGCTCAAAAAGCAAGCGCAAGCCTAACTGAGACAGCAGAACTTGCTTACCTCAAAGCCATCATAGAGGCAAGAAGCGGTGCAAGCGCTGACGCAGTAGTTGCGAAATTGAAAACAGCAATTGCTAAAAATGCTGGACTCAAAGAAAAAGCAAGCAAAGACCGCGAGTTTATCAAATTAATGAACGACGCTACTTTCATCGAATTAGTAAAATAAGCTGATCCTTTGAACCCTATTGAAATCCTGAATTCGTTCAGGATTTTTTTTTGAAAAAAAGTAAGGCAGAAAGCCAACCTTTATCACTAAATTTGAGACTCTAAAATAAAAAAAGATGGACAGCAA
This sequence comes from Crocinitomicaceae bacterium, assembly GCA_044346245.1. Lineage (GTDB taxonomy): Bacteria > Bacteroidota > Bacteroidia > Flavobacteriales_D > Crocinitomicaceae > UBA952. The sequence goes on along the minus strand of JBIIZO010000039.1, from coordinate 2,745 downwards.
CGAATTTCGCAAATACGCCACCAAACACATGGGCATCAGCAGCATGAACGTGGACCACTATATCGAGTCTTCCATGACTCCTTACATCATCGAAGAGCGCCCTTTGAACATGACCCAAATGGATGTTTTTTCACGCCTCATGATGGACCGCATAATTTTTCTCGGCACGGGTATCAATGACCAAGTAGCCAACATCATCAACGCACAACTCTTGTTTTTAGAGTCTGTTGACGCCAAAAAAGACATTCAAATTTACCTCAACTCTCCTGGTGGTTCTGTATACGCAGGTTTGGGTATCTACGACACCATGCAATACATCCGCCCGGACGTCGCTACCATTTGCACAGGAATGGCCGCTTCTATGGGTGCTGTACTACTTTGCGCAGGAGCAGAAGGCAAACGCAGTGCACTCACGCACTCACGCGTCATGATCCACCAACCACTCGGCGGTGCACAAGGCCAGGCTTCGGACATCGAAATCACTGCACGCGAGATCCAAAAGTTGAAAAAAGAACTTTACGATATCATTGCCACGCACTCCAAACAAGACTTCGACAAAGTATGGGCCGACTCCGACCGCGACTACTGGATGACCTCCGAAGAAGCGAAAGCCTACGGAATGGTCGATGAAGTTTTATTGCGCAATCCAAAATAACACATGGCTAAAAAAGAAACTACGTGTTCATTTTGCGGTTCGCCGCGCTCTGGCGTCAATATGCTGATTGCCGGTATCAACGGTCATATCTGCGATTCCTGCGCCAATCAGGCAAGCAAAATTGTACAAGAAGAACTCACCCTTTCTCCAAGTGCCACAAGCGCTGCTTTTCAGGGGCTCAATTTGCTCAAGCCACAAGAAATCAAGGCGCACCTCGATCAATATGTCATTGGTCAACAAGACGCCAAAAAAGTTTTAGCTGTAGCAGTCTATAACCACTTCAAAAGGCTCAAGCAAAAAACCACCGAAAATGAAGTCGAGATTGAAAAATCAAACGTCATTCTCGTTGGCCGCACAGGTACAGGCAAAACCTTGCTTGCCAAGTCGATAGCGAAGCTGCTCAACGTGCCGTTTTGCATTGCCGATGCCACCGTTCTTACCGAAGCTGGTTATGTAGGCGAAGACGTCGAAAGCATCTTATCTCGCCTCTTACAAGCCGCAGACTACAATGTAGAAAACGCTCAAATGGGTATTGTTTTCATCGATGAAGTGGATAAAATTGCCCGCAAGAACGACAACCCAAGCATTACCCGCGATGTCTCTGGCGAAGGCGTACAACAAGCCTTGCTCAAGTTGCTCGAAGGTGCTACCGTCAATGTGCCACCGCAAGGCGGACGCAAGCACCCAGAGCAAAAAATGATCTCCATCGATACCAAAAATATCTTGTTTATCTGTGGTGGTGCCTTCGATGGCATCGAAAGACTCATTGCCAACCGCGTGAACAGACAAACCATTGGTTTTTCATCCGCAGACGAGCAAAGCATAGAGCAAGACTCCCTGCTCAAATACATCACCCCAACTGATATCCGCAACTTTGGTCTCATCCCGGAGCTCATTGGTCGTTTCCCTGTGCTTACTTTCCTAGAGCCACTCAAAGAAGCCGACCTCAAACGCATTCTGACCGAACCAAAAAACGCCTTGGTGAAACAATACACCAAACTTTTCGACATTGACGGCGTCAAGCTAGAGTTCGATCAAGAAGTACTCGATTTCATCGTGCAAAAAGCCATGGAATTTGGTTTAGGTGCCAGAGGGCTGCGCTCCATTTGCGAAGCTATCTTAACCGACGCTATGTTCGAACTACCGAGTTCTTCCAAAAAATCCTTATCTGTCAATCTAGACTACGCCACCCAACAATTTGGCAAATCAAAAATTGCAACACTTAAAGTAGCATAAGCATTTTTAGTTTCTGACTTATTTGTAATTTTGCTAATTGTAAAAATGACACTATGAAAACCCTACAGTTCAGAGAAGCCCTTAGAGAAGCCATGTCCGAAGAAATGCGCAGAGATGAAAGCGTATTTTTGCTCGGAGAAGAAGTTGCCGAATACAACGGTGCTTACAAAGTGTCTCAAGGGATGCTCGATGAATTCGGTCCAAAACGCGTGATCGACACACCTATTGCCGAGCTTGGTTTTTCAGGTATAGCTGTTGGTGCAGCCATGAACGGCTTGCGTCCGATTGTAGAGTTCATGACCTGGAACTTCGCTATCCTTGCTGCCGATCAAATCATCAACTCTGCTGCCAAAATGCTCCAGATGTCTGGTGGCCAATACGGTTGTCCGATCGTGTTTCGCGGTGGCAACGGTACAGCTGGCCAATTAGCTGCAACGCACTCCCAAAGTTTCGAAGCTTTTTACGCACACGTACCGGGTTTAAAAGTCATTACGCCATCTAACCCTGCTGACGCAAAAGGCCTATTAAAAGCTGCCATCCGCGACAACGACCCTGTTGTTTTCTTAGAATCTGAGAAAATGTACGGAGACAAAGGCGAAGTGCCTGAAGGCGAATACATCATTCCAATCGGCGTTGCCGACATCAAAAGAAAAGGTACAGACATCACTTTGGTTACCTTCGGTAAAATCATCAAAGTAGCGCAAGAAGCTGCAGATGTCCTCGCCAAAGAAAACATCAGTGTAGAAATCATCGATTTGCGCACCATACGCCCACTCGACTACGGCACCATCGTAGCATCTATCAAGAAAACCAACCGTTGTGTAGTTGTAGAAGAATCTTGGCCTTTGGCAAGT
>JBIIZO010000154.1:0-4351 GCA_044346245.1 Crocinitomicaceae bacterium | reverse complement strand
GAAACGCCGCACTTTTGGCATTATTTCTCACCCAGATGCCGGTAAAACTACCCTGACCGAAAAACTTTTGCTATTTGGTGGGGCAATACAAACCGCTGGTGCCGTCAAAAACAACAAAATCAAAAAATCGGCCACCTCTGACTTCATGGAAATCGAGAAGCAGCGCGGTATCTCCGTTGCTACCTCCGTGATGGCTTTTGCATACAACGGCAAACAAATCAATATCCTCGACACCCCCGGTCACAAAGACTTCGCCGAAGACACCTTTCGGACGCTGACAGCTGTGGATAGCGTCATTCTCGTCATCGACTGCGCCAATGGGGTAGAAGCACAAACTGCCCGCCTCATGGAGGTGTGTCGCATGCGCAAAACGCCCGTGATCATTTTCATCAATAAAATGGACCGCGACGGTAAAGAAGCCTTTGACTTACTCGATGAGCTTGAAGATAAATTAGACATCAAGGTGCGTCCGCTCACGTGGCCAATCGGTATGGGCGACCGCTTTCAGGGTGTGTACAACATTTACCAAAAAGGACTCAACCTTTTTGCTGCCAACAAAACCAAGATTTCAGAAGAAGTGGTCTCTATTTCTAATTTAGCAGACCCCACCTTAGATGAAATCATTGGCGAGAACCCGGCCAACGAACTCCGAGAAGAAATCGATACCGTAGAAGGTGTGTACGATCCTTTTGATCGCAATTCTTATTTGGCTGGCGATGTCGCACCTGTCTTTTTTGGTTCGGCTGTCAACAACTTCGGGGTGAAAGAATTACTCGACACCTTTTGCGAAATTTCTCCATCGCCACAAGGCCGAGAGAGCGACACCCGCATGGTGGAGCCCGAAGACGAACGTTTTTCTGGCTTCGTCTTTAAAATTCATGCCAACCTCGACCCCAAACACCGCGACCGCATTGCCTTTTTGCGCATCGTTTCTGGCCGTTTTGAGCGCAACAAGTTTTACCACCACGTGCGCCTCAACAAAGACATGAAATTCCCGAACCCAACGTCTTTCATGGCACAAGACAAAAGCGTCATCGACGACGCCTACCCAGGCGATGTCATTGGGCTTTACGACACCGGTTCTTTCAAAATTGGCGACACCCTCACCACCGGCGAGAAAATGCTCTTCAAAGGCATTCCGTCCTTCTCACCAGAGATTTTCCAAGAGTTAGAGAACTTAGATCCACTCAAGTCCAAGCAATTGGAGAAAGGCATTCGCCAACTCATCGACGAAGGCGTTGCGCAATTATTTGTGCAGCAACCCGGAAACCGCAAAATTGTGGGTACGGTTGGTCAGCTCCAGTTCGAGGTCATCAATTACCGCCTCATCCACGAATACGGCGCCAATTGCCGTTTTGTGCCGCGCAATTATTTCAAAGCTTGCTGGATCACTTCCACTAGCGCCGAGCAGTTGGCTAATTTCAAGCGCGCCAAAAGCAACTATTTAGCCTTAGATAAAGATGAAAATTTAGTTTTCTTGGCAGAAACGCCATTTTTATTGCAAATGGCCGAACAAGACTACCCAGAACTTACTTTCCATCAAACATCAGCTTTCAAACTAGAAGCGGAGTAAATTATTGATGTATATCAAGTTGGTTTCAAGTCAATTTGAACTATTTTAGCTCAAAAAAAGAAATGGCTTCGAAAATTGAACGCAGATCTTTTCTCTCCAGACTTGGATTAGGTTTGGGAGCAACGCTATTTTTCCCTTTTACCCAATGGGGGAAATCAAAAACCAGTGAAATGTCAACACTTATTCTCAAAACAAGACCCCTCGGTTTTCAGTGGGAAACCCTCGACCCCTTTCTTTTCTGTGTGCATCACGAAGATTTCTTTCCAAAAGGCAATGCCGCTTTAGGGCCAGACCCGAGCAACTTTGAAGGTCGTCACATGGGCCAAGATTTCATCGTCAAAGACGGCTTTCGCATGTACCACGGCTCCACCGTTCCGGGCTTTCCCGGGCATCCGCACCGTGGCTTTGAGACCATCACGGTCGTCAGAACAGGTTTAGTAGACCACGCAGACAGCATGGGCGCTGCCGGCCGCTATGGCAACGGCGATGTCCAATGGATGACCGCAGGTAAAGGCGTGCAACACGCAGAAATGTTCCCGCTGCTCAATCAAGATGCAGATAATCCGCTAGAGCTCTTTCAAATTTGGCTCAACTTACCCAAGCGCAGCAAAATGGTGGAGCCGCACTTCAAAATGCTCTGGGCTGAGTCTGTTCCAAAGTTCAGCGTAGCTTCTGCTACTGGTAAAGTAAATGTAGAAGTCTTGGTCGGCCAATTAGGTTCGCACAAAGCTGCGGCAACGCCTCCAAATTCTTGGGCGGCAGATCTCAATAACCACGTAGCTATTTACAATATTCAGTTAGAACCAGGCGCTACTTTTGAGCTTCCGGCAACGGCAAGTGGTGTCAATCGCAGTATTTATTATTATGAGGGCAATGGCCTTCAAATTGGTGGGCAAAACATCGCACATTACCACGCTGCCGACGTAGATGCTATCCAGGTTTGTACTTTCAAAAATGGAACCGAAGCATCTAAAGTATTGGTGCTGCAGGGCCGTCCGATCAATGAGCCCGTAGTACAGCACGGCCCATTTGTCATGAATTCCAAAGAAGAAATCTACCAAGCCTTTCAAGATTATCAAACGACTCAATTCGGAGGTTGGCCTTGGCCGCGCTACGATCAAGTCCACGACGCCAAGCTTGGCCGCTTTGCCAAACACGCCGATGGTAGGATGGAAGAGCCTAGGGGTTAACGATTTGCATGCTTCCTAAAAACTGAAGGCGTCAACTGCTTTTTCTTTAAAAAGACACGATTGAAATAACTCAAGGACTCAAAGCCGCTGTCGTGGGCAATTTTACCTACGGTATTTTCAGTGGATAGCAATAAATGACATGCTTCGCTGATGCGCAAATCATTTAAATAATCAGAAAAAGTGGTACCTGTTGCTTTTTTGAAGAACTTACAAAAATTACTTTCTGACATAAATACGAGGTCGGCCACGCGTTTCAATGAAATTTGTTCTTGGAAATGATTTTGCAAGTGGGCACACACTTTATTCACCCTCGTTTCAAATTGTTTGGTCATGATGCCGTGGTAATTTTCAGTTGTAAGCGGTCTAGATTTACCATTACTTAACTCATTGAGAATGGATAATAAAGACAAAATGCGCTCAAGTCCAGCGGTATTTGTTAGGGTATAAAGTTGATCGGTAAGTAGTTGATCGGACTCAAAACATAGACCTCGTTTTGAAAGTTCGAGTAATTTTTGAATGGATTGACTTTCATGAAGCTTCAAAAATGGAGCTATGAATTCCTTGGAAAATTGAATGACCAGCGCTTCGGAAGGCGCGCCATCGTCTAGCTTACCGCACCATGTATGCGGCAAATTACTGCCTAACAACACCAAGTCACCTTCCGAAAAATGCGCGTGTGAGTTGCCCACAACGCGATAACCAGTGCCTTTTAGAATATAGGTCAATTCATATTCGGGGTGGTAGTGCCACTTGAACTCAAAAGCTGCAACACGCAAGTATTTTGCATAAAAACTCGCGTCTCCTTGTTTGGATGGTATGTCTTCTAAATGGGCCTTCATGAGCTCTTATCAACTAAATTAATATTTAATTTGCGATAAAAATTCAATATAGTATTATAAAACTATAGAATTCGACTAAAATGCGTCGCCAAGTTGCATTATTTTTGAAAATCTAAAACACGCGCCATGAAGCACTTACTCGATGCATCCTATACCTTGAGTTCAGAACAAATTGCTTTTTTCAAGCAAAATCAATACATCAAACTCAAACAGGTATTTGACGCCCCTACCATACAGTTTTTCAATGAAGTCATATCCAAGCAGGTCGAGCAGATGAACAAAGTAGAAACGCCACTTGAGGAGCGCAGTACTTACGGTAAGGCTTTTCTGCAACTCTTCAATTTATGGACCGAAAACGACCTTGTGAAAGACTTCGTGCTGAGCAAACGCTTGGGTCAAATTGCGACAGAACTCATGGAAGTAGATGGCGTTCGGCTCTACCATGATCAAGCGTTGTTCAAGGAAGGTGGCGGTGGCATCACGCCCTGGCATGCCGATCAGTTTTATTGGCCTTTAGCCAGCGATAAAACGGTTACTGCCTGGATTCCCTTACAAGCCACACCTTTAGAAATGGGCCCCTTAGAATTCAGTGCAGGCAGTCATGTGATTGTGGAAGGTCGTGAATTAGAAATTGGGGATCAGAGCGAAGCAGTCATGCAAAAAAAGCTGCGTGTCACTGATTTTCAACATGTCATAGAAGCCTTTGACATCGGTGAAATCAGTTTTCATTCGGGTTGGATCTTTCACAG
>JBIIZO010000037.1:0-14198 GCA_044346245.1 Crocinitomicaceae bacterium | reverse complement strand
GCATACGATCAACCGCCGCACCACTGCCAAGATCACCAGCACCACTTTTGATCCGAACACGGCACCGCCGGCAGACCCAGAATATCGCAAGTTTAAACAACTTCCAAGATTATAAAAAGAAAGGCGTCGGAAGGCGCCTTTTGTTTTGACCTATGAGACGCCTCTTACAAAAAATCGTATTCTTTTTTGAGCTGCAGTCCTTTGGCGTATGCGAATGGTGGGCGCGCAGATTGGGTATCCGAACCAACAAAGTGCGTTTAGGCTTTATCTATCTTAGTTTCATAGGCTTGGGCTCTCCTGTCTTGCTTTACCTTATTATGGCCTGGATCCTCGAACACAAACACTATTTTAAATTTCAATCAAAGCGCAAACAATCTATCTGGGATTTATGAAAATTTTGATAACGGGAAGCAATGGCCTTTTGGGCCAAAAGCTTGTCGATTTATGCTTGGCTAAGCAACTGGATTTCCTTGCCACTTCAAGCGGCGCGAATCGCTATTCAGTTTGTCCGATAGATAAGTATCAAACCCTAGACATCACCGACGAGCAAAACATACAAGCGGTGCTCGAAAGTTACAAACCTACGCACGTGATCCATACGGCAGCCATGACCAACGTGGATCAATGCGAGTTACAGCCCGAGGCTTGCGATTTGGTCAACCGCCAAGCAGTATTCATGTTGGCCAAGTATTGCCAACTGCACCACATTCATTTGCAGTTGCTTTCTACCGATTTTGTTTTTGATGGCCAAGACGGCCCTTATGCTGAAACGGCCGCGCCAAATCCGCTGAGTGTCTACGCACGCTCAAAGGTAGAAGCTGAAAAAATACTTCAAGCAACCGAAGGCTTGAGCTTTTCTATTGTTCGCACCATTATCGTTTACGGTCAAGGCGAACAACTCTCTAGATCAAACCTGATCCTTTGGGCTAAAGAGGCGTTGCAAAAAGGCAGTCCAATTCATATCGTCAATGATCAGTTCCGGGCACCAACTTGGGCCGATGACCTCGCGTGGGCTTGTGTGCGCATCTGTGAACTCAATCAAGTCAGTATTTTTCATATCTCTGGGCCTGAGGTGCTCTCCATTTACGATATTGTGACGCGCCTAGCTGCGTTTTACGAGCTTCCAATGGAACAAGTCACCCAACTCAGCAGTGACACCCTTCAGCAGCCTGCAAAGCGCCCTGCTCGCACGGGCTTTGTGCTCGATAAAGCGAACGAACTATTGGGCTACCGTCCGCATACACTAGAGCAAACATTTGCCTTAATGTAATTGAGAAAAACTTTTATCTTTACCTACCTAAAAAAATAGAATATGAGTGTTTGGAGAAAAAAACCGGTAAGTCACTTTGAACGTGACATGAAAAAAAATGACCTCAACCGCGTTCTGACCCGTTGGGGTCTTACTTCATTAGGAATCGGCGCCATAATCGGTGGTGGTATCTTTACCTTGACAGGAATCGCTGCCCACGACCACGCTGGTCCGGCATTGGCTTTGTCTTTTGTAATCGCAGGTGTGGGCTGTTTATTTGCCTCGCTTTGTTATGCAGAATTCGCCTCTATATTACCAGTGGAGGGTTCGGCATATGCTTATTCTTACGGTACTATGGGTGAGCTTTTCGCTTGGATTATCGGTTGGAACCTTATCTTGGAATACATGATGGGCGCCACTACTGTTGCGGTCGCCTGGAGTGGATATTTTGAAAAGTTACTACATCAGTTTGATATACATCCGCCCATGTGGCTCATGAACGACGCCGTTACTGCTGCTGAAAAGGCACATGAAGCAGGCATTGCTACACCGGAATTTGCATTTAATTTACCTGCATTTTTAATCACTTGGGTAGTTACAGCAATTCTCATTAAAGGGATTAAGGAAGCGGCAAAAACCAATAACCTGATTGTCATCCTCAAGGTAGCAGTTGTATTGTTTGTGATCTTTGTAGGCTTCTTCTTTATTGATACAGATAACTATGTACCATTTATCCCTGAAACCGTACACAACGCCGACGGTTCCACTTCATTTGGTTGGTCTGGGGTAGTAACCGCCGCCACCATTGTATTCTTTGCTTATATTGGTTTTGATGCCGTTTCAACCCAAGCTGGCGAAGCTATTAACCCGAAGAAAGATGTTCCGTTTGCCATTATTATGTCATTGGTCATTTGTACCGTACTGTACATTGTAGTTTCTTTGGTATTAACCGGAATGGTTCCATACAACGAGCTTGACATCAAAGCTCCTGTTGCCTCTGCTTTTGAAGGCATCGGAATGCCATGGGCCACAACACTTATTACCATTGCTGCTGTAGCGGGGCTTACGTCCGTGATGTTGGTCATGATGCTCGGTCAAACCCGCATTTTCTTGGGCATGGCCAAAGACGGCTTGCTTCCATTTCATATTTTCGGTAAAATTCATGAAACATACAAAACACCGTTTAGAAGTACGATTCTTGTTGGCGCAGTAGTATCTGTCGTTGCGGCTACAACACCGATTGATAAAGTATCTGAAATGTGTTCGATGGGAACGTTACTTGCCTTTGCCATGATTTCAATTGCTGTTTTAATCATGCGTATTCGCCAACCAGAATTGGAGCGTCCGTTCAAAACGCCAGCAGTTTGGTTTGTGGCCATCGCTGGTGCTGCATTCAACTTTGGCCTCATGTATTTTGTGCGTCCTGATACTTGGGTTGCATTTATTGTTTGGTCAACCTTAGGCCTCGTCGTTTACTTCTTGTATTCGCGCAAGCACAGCAATCTCAACAATTATGCTTTTGAAGAGTCTCTCAAAGGGCATGATTCCATTGTGAATGCTTCAGAAGAAGATTAATGCAAGCAGACGCTAAAAAAACGCTCGGTCTTCTCGATGCCACCTTATTGGTATCGGGCTCCATGATTGGTTCGGGTATTTTTATTGTTTCTACACTCATGCTGCGCGATATCGGATCGCCGGCTTGGTTGTTGGTCTTGTGGGTTCTCACAGGCCTTATCACCGTTTTTGCGGCGCTGAGCTACGGAGAACTCGCTGGCATGATGCCAAACGCAGGTGGGCAGTATGTGTATATCCAGCGCGCTTATGGAAAAATGGCTTCGTTTCTCTACGGCTGGACTGTTTTTACGGTCATACAGACAGGCGTTATTGCTGCTGTTGCGGTGGCCTTCGCTAAATATACAGCCGTCTTTTTTCCCGAATTAAATAATGTAGTTTTCTCGTTGCCATTTTTGACGGTGACCTGGGCCCAATTACTTGCAATTACCTCTGTTGTATTCCTGACTTACTCAAATGCAAGAGGTGTACAAAATGGCAAAGTCATACAGTTTGTATTCACTTTTGCAAAGCTATTTGCATTAGGAGCATTGATTGTATTGGGGATTTATATTGGTCTCAAAACCGATGTTTTTGCACTAAACTTTAGCGATGCTTGGAAAGCCACCAAAACTGTAGTTGCTAATGATGGAGCTAAAGTTTTTCAGATGCCGCTAACTGGTTGGGCCCTCGTTGGGGCATTAGGCGCTACTATTATCAATTCTCTGTTCTCTGCCGATGCCTGGAACAACGTCACATTTATTGCAGGTGAAATCAAAGACCCCAAAAGGAACATCCCTAAGAGTTTGTTTTTTGGAACCTTGATCGTGACGGTCATTTATATTTTAGCCAATATCGCTTACCTCGCTTTATTGCCAATTAACGGTAGTCCTGATGGGCTCAACCCAATTGATCAAGGAATGCTTTTTGCCAGTAACGACCGCGTTGGGGCTTCTGCTGCCTACGTCATATTTGGTGACGCCGGCATTCTGCTCATGGCAGGCCTCATCATGGTTTCGACTTTTGGCTGCAACAATGGGCTTGTATTGGCGGGTTCGCGTTTGTTCTACGCGATGTCCAAAGACGGACTATTCTTCAAAAGTGCTGCCCAGCTCAATTCAAATGGTGTTCCGGCACGTGCACTCTGGATTCAGTGTGCCTGGGCGAGTGTACTTTGTCTTTCAGGTAAATACGGCGACTTGCTTACGTACAGTACTTTTGCCAGTTTGTTATTTTATATCTTGACTATTTACGGCATTTTTAGGTTGCGCAAACTCGAGCCAGATACTAAACGTCCTTACAAAGCCTGGGGCTATCCCTTCATACCTGCATTATATATCGTGCTCACACTCGCTATTTGTGTCGATTTATTGATCTACGATTTCCGCAATGCAGGTATGGGCCTTTTTATTGTATTGTTGGGCATTCCGGTATATTACTTAATCGAGTCAAAAAGAAAGGTAGCTTAGCCAATAAGCACAGTAAGTTCTCGTTGAGACTTACATGAAAAAACCATTTGTCATTTTTTCCAAACGTTTAGAGCGCGGCACCATGCTATGGCTATTCGTTTGTGTGGTGGTCATTTTTGCGCCCCGAATAGAGGCGTATTTATTGAAGCCCGACTTGAGCTACACTTGGCATTACAAGATGGAGCAAAAAGTGCGGAAGGCTTTTCAAATACCTTCGAAACTTACAACACGACGTTCCTATTCCAGGCTTTGGAAGCGCTGCAACCCCGAGGGACTCACTGCGGCCGATTGGCAACGTTTAGGACTGAGCCCAAAGCAAGTTGCCTCATTATTGCGCTATAAAGAAAAATATGGCCTGCATTCGCTGTCTCAAATGCAACATATCCGGGTCCTGCCTTCGGGATTACTCGATCAGATATCGGATTCTTTGTATTTTGACCCCACTCCAAATGCGCAAACAAGCCTTGTGGATCGGGACGAAACAGCGTTGCTCGATAAAAGGCATGAAGCTAAGGGGCAAATCGGCAAATTGGATATCAATTCAGCAACAGAAGTGATGCTAGTGGCCTTGCCGGGTCTTGGTGCATATACAGCAGCAAAGATCATTGCTTATCGCGAGCGTTTAGGTGGTTTTTTAGTCCTGGATCAACTGCAAGAAATTCAAGGGATCAGGCCAGAAATACTGCAAAAAGTGTTGCCATATTTGGTGCTAGAACAAGGCATCAAACGCATTTCGATCAATGAAGTGAGCTACGAAACGCTCAAGCAACATCCTTATCTGACTTGGAATCAGGCCAATTCCATCATCAAAATGCGCAAACAAAAGGGAGCATTTAAAGAAATAAAGGAGCTCAAAGAATCCGTATTAATTGACGATGATACATACAAAAAACTCTTGCCTTATGTATCTTTGTGACATGACAATTCACGAACAACTCAAAGCGGTTATCCGCGATGTACCAGATTTTCCAAAGCCAGGCATCCTCTTCAAGGATATTTCAACTATTATGCTTAGTCCTGAAGTATCCAATGCGGTCCTAGATCATTTGGTTGCTCAATACAAAGATGCTGGGCTTGACGCCATTGCAGGTATTGAAAGCCGTGGGTTTCTTTTTGGCTATCCGTTAGCAATGCGTTTAGGCTTACCTTTTGTACTTATTCGCAAAGAGGGCAAACTGCCATACAACAAATTCAAACATGCCTACGACTTAGAATACGGCTCTGCTGTCATAGAAATGCACACCGATGCCATCAAAATAGGTCAGCGCGTCCTGATCCACGACGACCTGCTTGCTACGGGCGGCTCTGCTGCTGCAGCGGCTACGCTCATTGAAAAAAGCGGTGGGGTAGTGGCAGGCTTTGACTTTTTAGTAGCACTTGATTTTTTAAATGGCGCAGAGCACCTCGCCAAATTCAGCGAACAAATTTCCGCCATTGTTCATTATTAATATGAGCACATTACTTCAAACCTGCAATTTGTATTTCATCAATAAATAACAACAACCTTCAATCAACAACATGAGTAACTATTTTACAGAACAGCAACAGCTCCTGGCCCAAACGGTGCGGGATTTCGCAGAGCGAGAAATTCGCCCTCAAATGAAACACTGGGATGACCACGAAATTTTCCCGATCGAGGTCATGAAAAAAATGGGCGAGCTCGGCTTGCTAGGTATTTTCATCCCAGAGCAGTACGGTGGATCGGGTTTTAGCTATAATGAATACGCTACCGTCCTGATGGAATTAGGAAAGGTGTGTGGCGGAGTGGGCCTCAGTGTAGCTGCACACAATTCGCTTTGCACCGGCCACATCTATTACCACGGTTCAGAAGCTCAAAAACAAAAATATTTACCCAAATTAGCAAGCGGTGAGTGGATCGGCGCTTGGGGGCTCACCGAAGCCAATACAGGCTCCGATGCCATGCGCATGAAAGCCACAGCGGTTCTTGATGGCGATCATTGGGTCTTGAATGGTTCAAAAAACTGGATCACACACGGGCTCTCTGGCGATGTAGCAGTTGTGCTCATTCGCACTGGCGAACTACTCGACAGCAAAGGCATTACTGCATTTATTGTAGAGAAAGGCACACCGGGCTTTTCAGCCGTTAAAATAAAAGATAAATTAGGTGTGCGCGCAAGTGAAACAGCCGAGCTTATTTTCGACAACGTGCGCATCCCAAAGGAAAACGTAATTGGCGAAGTTGGTCAAGGTTTTGTACAAGCCATGCAAATTCTAGATGGCGGCCGCATCTCTATCGCATCTTTGAGCTGTGGCATTGCCAGAGGCGCATATGAAGCTGCAGTTAAATACGCCAAAGAACGCGAGCAATTTGGCCAGCCTATTGCCCAATTTCAAGCTATTGCCTTCAAATTAGCAGACATGGCGACTCAAATAGAAGCTGCTGAACTACTTACTTTTCAGGCTGCTGCTAAGAAAGACGCCAAGCTACCTGTGACCAAAGAGGGTGCTTTTGCCAAGTACTTTGCCTCAGAGGTTTCGGTCAAGTGTGGCAACGAAGCCGTTCAAATTATGGGGGGTTATGGCTATACCAAAGAATATCCTGCAGAGAAATTCCTGCGCGACTCTAAACTCATGACCATTGGGGAGGGGACGTCTGAAATCCAAAAGTTGGTTATTTCTAGAGAAATATTGAAATAATTTTTGTAGAATTGAATTTCTCTCGTATCTTTGTGACCCTAAGTTTAAAACAAAGAAATTAAAGCATATGTTGATCATTCCAATTAAAGAAGGCGAGAACATCGAACGCGCATTGAAGAAGTACAAGAAAAAGTACGAGAAAACCAATGTAATGAAACAATTGCGTGCCCGAAGAGAATTCGTGAAGCCATCTATTTCTAATCGTCAGGAAGTGATTCGTGCTGCTTACAAACAAAGAATGCAAAGTCAGCAACTGTAACCATTTGCTACAAAATACGTATGGAAAGGAGCTTCGGCTCCTTTTTTTATGCTCCAAGAATTCGATAATTATTTACGCCAAGAGAAACGCTATTCAGCTCATACCTGTTTAGCCTATCTCCAGGACCTCCAGCAGTTCAGCACATTTGCAGGCTGCGCTGAGCTTTCCGATTGGCAAGAGCAGAATAGTGCCATTATCCGAGGCTGGATGGTAGCGCTACTCGAACAAGGCCTGAGCAAGCGTACGGTCAATCGCAAACTCGCCGCCTTGCGCACCTTTTTCAAGTGGTTGCGCAAAGAGGGCAGGCTCGCCGACAACCCCATGACACGCATTCAAGGCCCCAAAGGCGAAAAACGCTTGCCAGTTTTTGTCAAAGAGACAGAACTTGCTGCTCAGAATGTTAATGCGCTTTTCAGCTCAGATTTTGAAGGACTGCGCAACCAACTTATCGTAGAACTCTTTTATCAGACGGGCATGCGTCTGTCTGAGCTCATCGACCTCAAAGAAGCTTCGGTCGGTGGGCAGCATCTCAAAGTGTTGGGCAAGCGCAACAAAGAACGCCTCATTCCTATTGCTCCTGAACTCGCTATTAAAATCAATCAATATCGCGCAGCAAAACATGCCATGAGCCTCGATCACCCCAATTTGTTGGTGCGTCGAAACGGATTGGCACTGTATCCGCAACTTGTTTATCGCCTCGTTAGAGAAGTGCTCGGAACCTTGAGCGGTGTAGAGAAACGCAGTCCGCATGTCTTGCGTCATACTTTTGCCACACATATGCTCAATAATGGCGCTGGGCTCGAGACCCTCAAAGACCTGTTGGGCCACGCTAATTTATCCGCTACGCAAGTCTATACCCACAATTCATTTGCCCAATTGCGTAAGGCTTATGGCAGCGCACATCCAAGAGCACTGAAATCACAGTAATTTAATAGGCAAAGCGCTGAAATTGCCTATCTTTGCGGCACAATTTAGAATTATGAATTTAGCAGCAGTAGGTAGTGTCGCATTCGACGCCATCGAAACACCATTCGGGAAAACAGACAAAATCGTTGGTGGCGCAGGCTCTTATATCGCCTTGTCATCCTCTTTCTTTGTTAAAGAACAGAGTCTCATTTCTGTTGTTGGCGGAGATTTCCCTAAAGAATTCCTTTCCTTATTACAAGCAAAAGGAGTAGACATCAGTGGAGTTGAAGTCAAGCAAGACGAAAAAACCTTTTTCTGGTCGGGTCGCTACCATACCGATTTGAATTCGCGTGACACCCTCGTTACCGAACTCAATGTGCTTGCCGATTTTGCGCCAGTAGTCCCAGCGAAAGCTCAAAATGCTGCGTTCTTAATGCTCGGCAACTTGAGCCCCTCCGTTCAATTGTCTGTAATCAAACAAATGGCCACCCGTCCAAAACTCATCGCTATGGATACGATGAATTTCTGGATGGATATCGCCCTCGACGACCACAAAGAAACAATCAAGCATATCGACATCCTGATCATCAACGACGAAGAAGCGCGTCAGCTCTCAGGCGTTTACTCGCTGCGCAAAGCTGCTGGAATTATCCGTGCAATGGGTCCGTCTATTCTCATCATTAAAAAAGGTGAACACGGCGCATTATTGTTTCACGAAGCAAACGTATTTTATGCACCTGCGCTACCTTTAGAAGAAGTTTTTGATCCAACCGGTGCCGGAGACACCTTTGCCGGAGGATTCATGGGCTATCTCGCTGCCGCACCAAACCTAGATTTCGAGACCATGAAACGCGCCATCATCGCAGGTTCTGCACTTGCTTCATTTTGTGTAGAGAAATTCGGAACCGAGCGTTTACTTGAAATCAATCAAGAAGAATTAAACAAGCGCATGCAAGAATTTGTTACTTTATCTACCTTTCAACTGGAAGCATAATGGAATTACAGCACTATACCGAACAAATTGTGGCTTTGAGCCAACAAGAAGACCTTTTACAATTAGGCCGCACTGCGAGTGAGCACAAGCAGCATTTTGAAGATCTTTTAATTGAACTTGAACGACAAGAGCAAGTCAAGAGACTAGACGCCGCCGATCAAGGTCAGACCTATGAAGAAATCGATTACAAGCCGCAAAAAGAAGCGTTTTTTGAAGCTTATAACGTATTTGTAACGAAACGCAAAGCACAACAGCAGCTTCAGCAGTCCCTCGAGACGCAAAACCTCAAACTCAAACGAGACCTCATTATTAGGCTCAAAGAAGTCATTGACAACGAAGAGAAAATCGGTACTGCTTTTCAGGCCTACAAAGAAATTCATGAGACCTGGAAGAAAATCGGAGCTATTCCGCGCGAGCAGCGCGAAACCATCCAAAAGGAATATTCGCGTTTGTTGGAAATATTCTTTTACAATATTAAGATTTACAAAGAACTCCAAGACCACGATTACCGCCGCAACAAACAACTCAAAGAAGACCTCATTTTCAAGCTCAAACAGTTGCGCGTGGCCTCACTCGAACAGCGCGACCTGGAAGCGCAGCTTCATGTGCTTCAAGACGAATGGGAAGAAATCGGTCCTGTTCAGAACGAAGATTGGGAACTCATGAAAACGGCTTATTGGGAAACCGTTCGCAGTATCTATGACAAAATCAATGAACATTACGAAGCCCAAAGACAAGTCCTTAAAGCCAACATCGATGCTAAGAAAAAATTGGTGGACGATCTAGCTGAGCGCTTGAAAGAAGTT
This sequence comes from Crocinitomicaceae bacterium, assembly GCA_044346245.1. Classification (GTDB taxonomy): domain Bacteria; phylum Bacteroidota; class Bacteroidia; order Flavobacteriales_D; family Crocinitomicaceae; genus UBA952. The sequence continues at coordinate 4,306 of JBIIZO010000037.1, read as the reverse complement.
GCCCAATGGAACAACTTCAAACACTGGGAAACTCAAACTGTTTTTGTCCTCGATTTACAGGCCCAATGGAAAACAATTGGCTCCGGCAGCCGTAAGGAAAACGAAGCGATCTATCAGGTTTTTAGAGCCCATTGCGATGAATTCTTTACAGCCAAAAAGAACTTCTCTAAGGACATAGATGCTGCAATTCAAGAGATTGTCACAAAGAAAAAAGGCTTGATAGAAAAAGCACAAGCCTTGAGCAGCTCTACAGACTGGAAAAATACCGCAGACCAACTTAAGCAACTCCAAAAACAATGGCAAGATTTAGGCTCTGCAGGTCAGCGCTATGAAAATAAACTCTGGAAAGAATTTAGAGCGGCTTGCAACAGCTTTTTTGATGCGCGCCAAGCACATTTTGAAGAACAAGACGCAGCAAATAGCGAAAACCTCACCGCTAAGCTCGCATTAATCGAAACGCTCAATCAGTTTACATTACCTACTGACAAGCAAGCGGCATTGTCGCAATTGCGCGATTTTCAGCAACAATTCAACGCAATTGGTCAGGTAGGCCTTAAAGAAAGACAAAATGTTTATGTCGCGTTTAAAACGCGCATGGATGAACTTTACAAAGACCTCAAGCTAGTAGGTCAAGAAAAAGAACGCGTTTTCTTTCAAGCAAAGCTCGAAGGCCATTTAGCTTCGCCAGAAAAACAACGCTTACTGCAGTCAGAACGTCAAGAAATCAGAAAGCAAATTGACTTCTTGCAAAAAGAAATTTTTACGCTTGAAAACAACCTCGGGTTTTTTGCACGCTCAAAAGGCGCAGAGCAACTCCGCCTCGAAGTCCAGAAGAAAATTCTTGCAGCCCAAGAAAAAATCCAAGGACTGAAGGCTAAGTTCAAACTCATTCCGAATGAATAGCTTCATCAACTTACTTTTGTTGGTCGTGAGCTTGCCAACGCTCTTGTTTTCTGTTTTTGTCGGCTTTGACCTGCCCATCGACTTTTTGAATACAACAGGTGCGCGCCTCCCACATAGCAACGAAGTGTATCTTGTTTTGGGTTTGGTGATTTTGATCATAGGGCTCAGACGTACAATCCGCCGCTGGATGGGCGTTTCAATGGTCAAGAAAGTTAGCAAATTTGTTTGGAACGCACCCATAAGCAAAGAGCGTCGCATGCGCGTGTTTGTCTACAATTCAATAGAAGGTGTAGTCTTCTTGAGCCTTTCTTTTGCCCATTGGTTCTTGACCCCAACTGCTATTTTTGTGCTGCTGATTTACCTCATATTAGCACTCGACTCCTTTCTATTTGTTTTGATCAATCAGTCGTATTTTAGGGTGGGGCTAAGTTCCAAAGCCATTCTTGTTGCAGACCGAGAAGTCTTGCTCATTTATCTTAATGGTCTCAGAAAAGTGTCTGTTAGCCAGCAAACGGTTTACTTTGATTATATCCAAAACCTTCAACTTTCATTTCCGCTCGATTGCATTGAAGAACAGCAAAAAGCCAACTTCTTTGCGGCCTTAGAAGGTCAGATCGACCGCAATCGCGTGCTATTTCAACACACAAAATAGATTTCGTACTTTCGTAGCATGCGAGGTGTCGCTCCACAGAAAATTCTCATTGTTCGCCTGAGTTCTATTGGCGATATCGTACTGACTTTTCCTGTTGTAGCAGCTATTAAATCTTACTTTCCTGGGTGTCAGATCGATTACGTCACCAAAAAGCAATTTGCAACTTTACTAGAAGCTTGCCCGGGTATCAATCAGGCTATTTTCTTTGATCGCTCCTTGGCGCAATTGCGTCAGCAGCTAGATTTCAAGCAATACGATGCTGTTTTTGATCTCCACCACAACCTCCGTACACGCTTGTTGCTTTTGGCTTGTGCGGTACCAGTGTATCGCTTCCCAAAAAACAACATCCAAAAATGGTTGCTGACCAAGTTTAAGGTGCGCCCAAAACAACGCACGCATGTAGTCGAGCGCTATCTAGTACCGCTGCAAGATTTCGTGCATGATTGGAAGCCACTGAATGCCGCTTTCCAATATGAGATTCCTAATGTAGCGCAATTGGACATCGAAAAAAGATTTAGCGTTAAGCCGAAAACCTATATAGCTATTGCTATTGGCGCACAGTTTGCCACCAAGAGAATGCCAACAGATTTGCTCATTCAACTCATTGGGCAAATGAGGCTGCCAATAGTCCTGTTAGGAGGGAAGGAAGACCTTCAAACTGCTGAACTGATCATGGATAATTGTCGTCAAAATGAATTGGTTTCTGCTGTGGGCGAGACAAACATTCACGAGTCGGCGTGGTTGGTTCAAAATGCAAAAGCCTTGCTCACCCACGACACCGGCCTCATGCATATTGGCGCTAGTTTTGAGCTGCCTATTCATGTCATTTGGGGCAATACAACCCGCGATTTCGGGATGTATCCTTACCGTTTAGAACAGAAAGATGTTTTCCATTATGAAGTGGCCGATTTAGCCTGTAGGCCCTGTTCCAAAATTGGTCATCAGCAGTGTCCGAAAGGGCATTTTGATTGCATGCGCAAGCAAGATTTAAAGCAAATTGCGGCGGCCCTGAATCAGTGATCGTTGTCTAGAAATAATTTTTTGAGTTCAGTGGCCTCAGAAGGCTTCATTTTGCCGGCCAAGATGAGCGCCAATTGTTTGCGTCTGAGCGCCCCTTCATACCGTGTTTTTTCTTCTTCAGTTTCCGGAATAAGTTCGGGAACCTGAATCGGATTTCCATTCTGATCTACAGCCACAAACGTATAAATTGCCTCGTTGCATTTCTCGCGTTGTCCGGTAACGGCATCTTCAACAAATACATCTAAAAAGACCTCCATGGATGAATTAAATGCTCTAGATACTTTGGCCTCTAGGGTTACAATTGAGGCGTGATTGATGGGTTTTTGAAAAGAGACATTATTGACTGAAGCTGTGACTACAACGCGTTTGGAGTGGCGGTGTGCAGAGACACTTGCAATGACATCCATCCATGCGAGGAGTTGACCCCCGAAAAGATTGCCAAGCGTGTTGGTGTCGTTGGGCAGCACAATTTTTGTTGTAATGGCTAGTGTATCAATGGCTTTGTTGGCTTTCATAGAACAAAGTTAATCAATCCATGTTATCGATAATATTTATGCAGACAATATAAAAATAAGACAGACTTATTGTATTTTTACATGAACTATCATGCTCTATCAAAATCAACTATGAAACGCCATTCTATTTTACTGCTCTTTCTTGGAGCAATCTCTTTATTTTCAGCCGTTCTAGCTCAAAAACCACAACGTGTTTTGGACGTTCAAAACATGCGCGAAGGTGAAAACGTAGAATATTGCATCACGCACAAAAAACAAGCTGCTTTACTTCAAAATCCTGACTACGTTAAAGGTCAAGCTATTGCTGATTCGGAATTCGAAGCGGTCTCAAAAAAAGGTGAAAGTCAGAAAGCAACTATTTACATCATTCCTGTCGTATTTCACGTACTCCACTTTGGTGGCATAGAAAATATTTCAGACGAGCAAATCCTAAACGCCTTGGCAATCCTCAACAGAGATTACCGCAAACAAAATGCAGATACCGCAAATGTGCACCCAGATTTTCAAGGGATGCCTGCCGATATAGAAGTAGAATTTAGGTTAGCTACGAAAGCCCCGAATGGTCAATGCTTTAGCGGCATTACCCGTACGTTTTCTCCTATGAGCATGCAAGGAGCAGACGGTGGCAGCCAAGTAGACGCCATCGTTGCTGGAAACAATGTTTACAACGGCCAGTGGCCAGGCAACAAATACCTCAACATCTTTATTTGTGCCGAAATTGGTGGTGCCGCGGGCTACACTTACAACCCTAGTAATTGGGCTGCCACAAGTATGCAAAACGGCATCTGGATTCTTCACGATTATGTAGGTGCAATTGGCACAGGTTCTGTTGGAACAAGCCGTGCACTCACTCACGAAGTTGGCCATTGGCTCAACCTCGACCACACTTGGGGAGGGAATAACAATCCTGGTAACGCATCTAGCTGCAACAGTGACGACAATGTACAAGACACCCCAAATTGTATTGGTGTTACCGCTTGTTTGCTCAATTCCAATACTTGTAATTCAGACAACAACTATTGGGGCTTTGACATCCGCGACAACGTCGAAAACTATATGGATTACTCTTACTGTTCAAAAATGTTTACAGAAGGCCAACGCACACGCATGCGCAACGCACTTCAGGTGACGAGCACTGGTCGTGCAAATATGGTTTCTGCTGCCAATTTAGCAGCTGTTGGTGCATCAGGAACCCCTTATTTGTGTAAAACAGACT
>JBIIZO010000153.1:0-4395 GCA_044346245.1 Crocinitomicaceae bacterium | reverse complement strand
GGAACGAAAAACTTCTTCGTGATCAAGTTCGGATAAAAACGACGCTTGGTCTTGCGATTTGAGTGCGATACGTTGTTTCCAACCATCACTGACTTTCCTGTTAACTGACAAACTCGTGACATGTCTAAATTATTACGTGTAATTACAAAAGCGGATGCAAAGATAACAACTTTTTACAATACTACAAATCCATTATCCACAAAAAAGCAGCCTTTTTCAACAATCACTGTTATTTCACCTGATTTCTTGGGTGGTGATTCAGGATAGCCTTCCGCAAAAAGCGTTGGTCTAGGTGGGTGTAAATCTCTGTGGTGGTGATAGATTCGTGTCCGAGCATTTCTTGAACAGCCCTTAAATTGGCTCCACCTTCCACTAAGTGTGTCGCAAAACTATGTCGAAAAGTATGGGGAGAAATTTGTTTGTTGAGCCCCATTTTTTGGGCAAGTTGCTTAATGATGGTGAAAATCATGACGCGTGTGAGCTGATGTCCGCGCCGATTTAAAAAAATAAAGTGTTCTTGGCCGGCCTTAATAGGAACCTCCAAACGACTTTGACTGGTGTAGTTTGTGATTTCAAAAATGACCTGTTCAGACACTGGCACCAAACGTTCTTTATTGCCTTTGCCAATCACGCGGACAAACCCTTCGTCGAAATACAAATCTGAAAAACGCAAACCAATGAGTTCCGATACCCGCAAGCCGCAACTATAGAGCGTTTCCAGCATCGCGTGATTGCGTTCGCCTTCTGCACTGCTGAGGTCTATAGCCGCTAAAAGGGCATCAATTTCTTCGATTTCGAGCACCTCTGGAAGTTTGCGGCCTAGTTTGGGCTGCTCGAGTAACTCAGATGGATCTGCTTGGATATAGCGCTCCAAAATGAGGAACTTGAAAAAGTGCTTGATTCCGGAGATGATCCGCGCCTGACTGCGCGCCGCCAAACCGAGGTCATAGAGATGTGCTACAAAGGTTTTGAGTTGTTCGTAAACAACTTGTTCGGGCTTGCAATTTTCCTCTTCAAAAAAGGAGGCGAGGAGCGCAACGTCGCGCTGATAGGCCAAAATAGAATTGTTGGCCAAACCCTTTTCAATTTTCAGGTATGAAACAAAATCCTTAATATAGCGCTCCCAATGCATGTTTTATGAAGTTGCTTATTGTCAATGGTCCTAATTTGAATTTACTCGGCACCCGTGAAACACAAATATATGGCAATGTCACCTTTGAAGCGTTTTTCGACGAACTTAAAAAAGTCTTTTCACACGAATTGACTTATTTTCAGTCAAACATAGAAGGGGAACTCATTGACCAACTTCAAAATTCCACTGCCGACGGCATCATTTTGAATGCAGGTGGCTATACCCATACGAGTGTTGCGTTGCGCGATTGTATTGCGGCGATCTCGACTCCAGTGGTTGAAGTCCATATTTCTAATATCGCTGCGCGCGAATCTTTTCGGCATGAATCCTTACTGACACCTGTATGCAAAGGTTGTATTTTTGGTTTCGGCTTGGATAGCTACAAGTTGGCCTTGCAATACTTTGATTTATAGGATTTTTGGCATCATTTTGGCTGTGTGAGCCAAAATTTATCCATGAAAAAACGCTTTTTACTCTGTTTACTTCTTTCTTTTTCGCTGCATACATTCGCACAAAGAAAGGTACAACTCGTCATTCTTTTCGATACTTCAAATAGCATGGATGGCTTGCTCAATCAGGCGAAAGCCCGCATTTGGGCCATTGTCAATGAAGCTTCCACACTGACCTATCAAGGTGCTCCGGTTACCTTAGAAATTGCCATGTACGACTACGGCAATTCCACTATTTCAGCTACTCAAAACTACATCCGAAAGCAACTCGATTTTTCAACAGACCTCGATTTGGTCTCTGAAAAACTCTTTGGCTTGCGCACCAGTGGTGGCGAAGAATATTGTCCTGCGGTCATTGTTTCTTCTCTTAAAGAACTCAATTGGTCTAACAGCCCGCAAGATCTCAAGCTAGTTTATATTGCAGGTAATGAATCCTTTAAACAAGGGCCAATTTCGACTTCAACTGCCTGCGAACTCGCGGCAGAAAAAAACGTTTTGGTGAGCACCATTTTTTGTGGAGACCGCCTTCAGGGCATCAATTTAGGTTGGAAAGCTGGCGCTGATTGCGCAAAAGGTGATTTTTTCAATATTGATCCCAATCAGACCGTGCAGCAAATAGAAACGCCATTTGATGATCAAATTATTGAACAAAACCGCTTGCTCAACAATACGTATATTGGTTTTGGAGAAGTAGCGGTAAGTTCAAAGTCCAAACAAATTACCCAAGATCAAAATGCCATTGGTGTTTCTAAAATGGCCGAAACAGAACGTTACCTTGTCAAATCTAAATCCAGTTATAAAAATGAGGCTTGGGATATTGTGGATGCCAATTTAGCCGATTCAACGAAAATTGCTATGCTCAAATAGGAGGAGTTGCCGGCCGAAATGAAAGGCATGAGCGTGGAGCAGCGCCAGGCATTTGTCAAGCAAAAAACCGAGGAGCGCAGCGCAATTCAAAAAGAAATGGCGCGTTTAGAGACAGCGCGCCGCAAGTACATCGAAGCCGAAAATGCCAAAACTACCCAAGCAAAACCCGATGATTTCGGTACAGCCGTGGCCACCTCGCTGCGCAACAACGCCAAAACGCTCGGCTTTGATTGATCAGTAGTTGATGAGTTGGTATCGAGATTCTTTTAACTTTGTAAGACCATGCAACAACTCGAACATTTTTTTACCCACATTGATCCTGTTTTTGCCGCGTTTTTAGCCACCACCTTCACCTGGTTGGTGACGGCAGCGGGCGCTAGTCTTGTTTTCTTTTTCAAAAACATGCATCGGGGCCTACTCGATGGCATGTTGGGCTTTACGGGTGGCGTCATGGTGGCAGCCAGTTTTTGGTCTTTGTTGTTGCCTTCCATCGAGCTTTCTGAGCGCTTGTATCCCAATGCATCTTGGATGCCAGCTGCCGTCGGTTTTTTGACCGGCGCCATGTTTTTGTTCTTCTTGGATAAAAAACTGCCGCACCTCCACATCAATTTCAATGAACACGAAACCGAAGGTGTCAAGACCCAATTACACAAAACCACCCTGTTGGTATTGGCCATTACACTCCACAACATTCCAGAAGGTTTGGCTGTGGGCGTGTTGTTTGGTGCTGCAGCCAACGGCATGGAAGGCGCTACAATTGCCGGTGCCATTGCTTTGGCCATCGGTATCGGAATCCAGAACTTCCCAGAAGGATTCGCAGTAGCCATGCCCCTCAGGCGCGCCGGAGCGAGTCGCATGAAAAGTTTTATGTACGGCCAACTTTCGGCTATTGTAGAGCCAATTGCGGGTGTCATAGGCGCGATGGCGGTCATTTACATGGAACCTATTTTACCCTTTGCGCTCTCCTTTGCCGCAGGCGCCATGATTTTTGTGGTGGTAGAGGAAGTCATACCAGAAACCCAACGAGATAAATATACCGACGTAGCGGTCTTGGGCTTCATTGGGGGCTTTTTGGTGATGATGATCTTGGACGTAGCGTTGGGTTAGTAAGTTAGGATTTCTTGTAGCGAGTTTCTCAACTCCTTTAATTTTTTAGTGTCTATTCTCCCTATCTTTTCAATAAAGCGCTCTTTTGAAATGGAGCAAATATGAAACGTAAATACTTCGGATTTTTCTTTGAGGCCGTTTTCTGGGTCTGGTTCAAGAATAATATTGCCTTTATAGTTTTTGATTTTAGTAGAAAGCGGAAGCCCAATAATAAGTGGTGTATGGGTATTGAATAAATCTCCGCTGAAAACTAATATAGGCCGGTAGCCTGCTTGTTCACTACCCCGAATAGGGTCTAGGTTGGCCATCCAAATTTCACCTTGTTTCATCTTGATCAAGACCGTTTAATTGGGCAAAGTATACCTGCATCCCTTCCTCAGCTAATTGTAAAACATCGGTATCTTCCGACATTTGGCGATACGATTTGATATATGCCGCCTTGCTCAGTTGCTCTAAATAAAGTGCAAGTGCCTTCTCAATGATTTTGTTTTTAGGAACCTTGAGTTCAGCCGCTTTGCTAGAGAGGGCTTCGAACAAAGTATCTGGAAGTGAGCTAGTAAAGACTTGCATATGTATGATTTGTAAATATAAAGTTAGCGCTTTTGATTTGAAGGCACAAAAAAAAGCCCTCCAATTTGAAGGGCTTGTCCGTATATTATGCAGTCTTTTAGTTGCAAATGGTATCAGCAGTCACTTTTAAGATTTTCCTGACTTCTTCCAAAGTTGGTGCTTCTGCGTAGGTTCTGAGAACAGGTTCTGTTCCTGATGGGCGGATCATGACCCAGCGTTCGTCGTCAAAGAAGTACTTGAAGCCGTCGAGCGTTTGTACTTCGCGCACCT
>JBIIZO010000152.1:0-4438 GCA_044346245.1 Crocinitomicaceae bacterium | reverse complement strand
GGGATATGCAGGCATCAAAGGCGGAATGCTCATCGTGGTGGGCACCGACCCTGGGGCTAATTCGAGTACCGGAGAAGAAGACGTACACTGGTACGCCAAACAATTTAATTTGCCCTTGTTTGAACCCACGAGTCCGCAGGCGCTTTATGATTGCTGCCGAGACGGGTTTGCGCTTTCAGAAGAACTGGGCTTACCCATTCTGATTTTCGTGACGGGCTTGATTTGTCATCAAAGTACGCGGGTACAAACGCATGAAATTACGCCAATGAAACGCGGGTATTATTTCGAAAAAGACCGCGATCGCTATATCAATGTGGGCCAACGCGCTGTTCAAAATCACCGCTTGTTGCTCGAAAAAATGGCGGTTTATGCCCAAACTCACACTTTCTTAAAAGTGGACGGACCTTCAAACGCCCCTTTGGCCGTGATCACAAGAGGCAATACCACGCTGCACTTTGCTGAAATTCAGACTTACATTCCGCAATTAGCCAATTGTACCTGGATCCAACTCAACGGAGTATATCCGCTACCAACTGCTGCATTATTGCCCTTGCTCCAAGACAAAACGGAGATCATTGTGATGGAAGACCAAGATGGGTTTGTGGAGTACTTGCTCAAAATGGAAATGTACAATGTACTCACCGCAAAAATTCAGGGTAAAAATTTATTTCCTGCTTATGGAGAATTGCGCATCAATGAACTGCTAGAAATTCTGTGTGCCTACTTTGGCGTAGCTTATCCGTTTGCAGGCTTGCCGAGCTTGCCCATTCCGGAGCGTTTGGGAACATTTTGTGAAGGCTGTCCACACACCGGCAGCTATTTTGCCATCGAACAAGCGCTTCCCGAACAAGAACGCATCATTGGTGGCGATATCGGCTGCTCTTCTTTGCCTCCTTTTCGGGCAGATTGGTTGTTGTGCATGAATGCCGGTATTGGCCTTGCGCAGGGCATGGCGCCGTTTGTGAGTAGTCAAAAATTAGTGTCCACGGGCGGTGACGGCAGCTTTTTTCATGGTGGTTTACTCGCCGTGCTCAATGCTGTTCAAAATAAAGTCAATTTAGTCCATTTGGTCTTTGACAACAAAAGCGTCGCCATGACCGGCCATCAAGCCTCTGCTTCGACCCAAGTAGCTTATGAAGATTTGCTGCGTTCGTTGGGCGTTGCTTCTTTTGCCGAGGCCAGTGCTTTTCATCCCAAAGAACTAGAAGCTTTGGTCAGAGAAAAGGAACAACTCGAAGGGGTACACGTCATTTGGGTTAGTGGTGCTTGTGCGCAAATTCCAGATGCCCGTTCCAAGTTTAGACGCGCCAATTACGCGCCGCAAATCGATGCCAGCAAATGCGCCTCGTGCACGCTCTGTTGTGAGGCTTTGGCCTGCCCCGCAATTGATCAAAATGATTTAGGTCAGTTTCAGATCGATTTGTCTCGTTGTATGCGCTGCGGGGTTTGTCATGAAATTTGTCCGAACGACGCCATCGATTTAGGCTCCAAAAATCCGCAAGCATGAAGCAAGAATTGCGCATACTCATTGCCGGAGTCGGCGGGCAGGGCATTCACGGTTTTGTGCGCGTGCTGCAACAAGCGATGACCGAACAGGGTTATGAATTCATTAGCGCGCGTTACAAAGGCGGCGCTCAAAGCTTGGGTAGTGTGCATGCAGAATGTAAAATCTTTTTGAGCGCAGCCCAAGCAAATGCACAGCAAAGTAGCCAGTTGATTCCAGGCACACTCGATATTTTGCTTGGCCTAGAACGTTGGGAAACACTGCGTTTTTTACCTTTTTGCCATGCCAATACACTCATTGTGGCCGACACCTTCACCGAATTTCCGCCAGGAACCAAGCGCAGTAAAGATCTTCCAAGTATCGACACCTATTTTGCCAATTTGACCAACCCGCTGATCAGTAGGGATTTCATCGAACTTGCACAAGAGAAAGGCTGGTCAAAAACAGCTGTTCCTATTTTACTTTTTAACGAGGCTATTCGTTCGCTTGGCCTCACACAATTTATTCAACCGCTTAAACCTTAATAACATGAATTGGAAAGAAAACTCTAGAGTAGCCATGCACTGGCACACCAACGAACAAGGCAATAAAATTGTCTGTGACCTTTGCCCAAGACATTGTCAGACCCAAGCTGGCCAGATGGGATTTTGTAAAGTCAGAGGCAACGTCGACGGTACTTTTCATACGTTCAATTTCGGTAAATCCGTGACGGCAACCCAAGAGTGTATAGAAACCGAGGCGGTCAATCATTTTATGCCAGGGGCGCGCATCCTGAGCTTGGGCAATATCGGCTGCATGATGGCGTGTTCGTATTGTCAGAACTGGCAAACTTCTCAAATCAAGCACCTCAACGATGCCAATGTGTTCGAATATACGCCTGAGCAAGTGATTGAACTTGCCGTTTCCAACGATATCAAAGTCATTTCCTGGACTTACAATGACCCGGTGGTATGGCATGAATTTGTGTTGGAGACTTCCAAACTGGCCAAGGCGGCGGGGCTTACGACCTTATATAAATCGGCGCTTTACATCGAGCTCGAACCACTGCGCGAACTGATCGAAGTCATCGATATCTTTTCGATCTCGCTCAAATGTATGGACGACGCCATTTACCGCAAAGAGAACAAAGGCAAACTCCAACCTGTGCTCGATGCCATCGAACTTATTGCAGCCTCCGACCGTCATTTAGAAATTTCGCAATTAGTGGTTACCGGCCTCAATGACGACGGTACAGACGCCATCAAAACAGCGCGCTGGATGCGCGAAAAACTTAAGCCAGAAGTGCCACTGCATTTGGTGGCGTATCATCCGAGTTTCAAATACAAAAAACCGCGCACTGAATTGGCAACGCTACTCAAACTGCGCGAGCTCGTCCTCAACGAAGGGCTGGAATACGTGTATTTAGGTAACGTTTATGCCGACGACATGAGCAATACGTATTGCAAATCTTGTTCTCATTTGCTAGTGGAACGATTTGGGCTTTCGGTGCAGGTGCCAGGTCTAGATGCGCATGGGAACTGTAAAAATTGTCAAACGCCTTCCGTTATTCGAGATGCATTAGGCGGACAACCATCCGAAAAACCGGTTCTTGCACCATTTGTTACTGAACAAACGTATGCTTTTGAATGGAACGAAGAAATTAGATCGGTTCATATTTTCTTGGAGCGTCCGCAAAAAGATACCGTACGCATCCAATTGAAGCGGATGCCAGCTAACACGGTACATTATCTTGAACTCAATGAAGGGCTTGAACGCATCATTTTATCCAAAAGTAGTGCAGAAGAAACACAGCTGATCATTGAAACGGCTTGCCAAACGCCACTGCATATTTTGCCAGTACTTGACCGTGCACACTTCCCAGTTATTGATGAAACCAAAGCATCGAGTTATGCATAAACTGACCCAAATCTTAAAACAACGCGTAGATACGACCAACGCAGCGCCTGTTGTCACGCCGATTTATCAAAACAGCGCCTTCGAGTCACATTCTCCTTTTTTTTATACCCGCAAGAACAATCCAAATGTAGAAGAGTTGGAACAGGTTTTTTGCGCGCTAGAGGAGTCTGCACATGCAGTTTGTTGCTCGACTGGCATGGCTGCCATTTCCAATACGCTGCTTTTGTTGAAACCAGGTGATCATTTGGTCATCAATCAGCTCATTTATGGTTGTTCTTATGTCTTGTTTGAACGGTTTTGCGAACAATATCAAATTGCACTGACCGTACTTGATCTAAGTACCCAAGAGGGAATTTTAGCCATTCCTCAACAGGTTACTATGGTACTATTTGAGACACCTACCAATCCATTTGTGCGCAGTATAGACATTGCAGTCGTTGCCCAACAGGCTAAAAAGCATAATCCGTCTTGTTTGATTGTTGTAGATAACACGTGGGCAACGCCATTATTCCAACAACCACTTTTGCACGGCGCTGACCTTGCGCTGTATTCAGCAACCAAATACTTTTCTGGTCATAGCGACGTCATGGGCGGAGTACTCACCACCAACGATGCCAATCTTGCCCAAAAATTGCGAGACGCGCGCTTTTATCATGGCGCAGTCATGGATCCGAACAGTGCTTGGTTATTGCGCCGGAGCATGCAGACCTTCACCATCAGGATGCGTGCACATGGCCAAGCAACCACTCAGATTCGGGATTGGTTGGCCTCTCAAAGTGGGGTAGAGGAAGTTTTTTATCCGGATGTCGATGGCCAACAATTAACAGGCTATGCCACTTTGTTGTTTTTTACACTCGATGCCAAGTTGAGCGAACGCTACGATGAATTTGTGGCTGCCCTCCAACTTTTTGATACCGGTACCGGTATGGCCTGCGTTACCTCAATGGTTGCCCGACCTTTTACAGGAAGCCATGCTTCTATGAACGAGCAGCAAAAACAGCAAATGGGCCTCACGCGTCAGTTGGTTCGCCTGAGTAT
>JBIIZO010000038.1:0-14141 GCA_044346245.1 Crocinitomicaceae bacterium | reverse complement strand
GTTTTTTCATGACTCAAGTTTCATTTCCTTTCTTATTTTCTTCTCAATCCCTTTACCAACCTCTTTTGATCCATGGTAAGGAACTGGGTAACGCTTTGAATCTTTCTCATAAATGAAATGGCTTCCAGAACTTCTTAAAAAAATCCATCCATTTTGAAGAATAAGGCGATGTAATTCACTTGATTTCATATCGAAGCGAATTACAAATCAAAGGTATTACTTTTAATACTTTATTGCAAATAAAATCGTCCATCTTTTTTTTGCTCAAAATAGCTGATTATTTGCCTACTTTTATTCCATGATTTTACGGACAAGCGCATTCATTCTTTGCTTTTCTTTGCTCAACACAATACTCGCGCAAAGTTTCGACATCACTTTTAAGCAACGAGAACAAATCGTTAGACCTGATGCTTTGGGAAAGGTTTATTTAAAGAAGGAAGCTTTTGCGATAGAAACCACCCTTAACAAGCTCGACGGCGTATTTGTGAATTGTTCTGATGATTCTATCGTTTATCAGGGTGCTTTGCAGAGAAACTTACCAGATTTTCAAACCATAGGTTGGAAAGTGAGTGTGGAAACTGAGTTCAATAAGGACCAGGAATTATTGATTCAGGATCAAGAAAGCTATTGTTATTGGTTTTATGACCCAAAGGAATATGACTGGCATCGCTTTGATTCGGTGATTGTAAGAAAGGGAGGCACCATTATCGGGACAAAAACCGTTCGCCAATTTTATAGCCTTGAACAAGGAAAGAATTTAACCCTGATGGAAGTTCCAAAAAAACTATACTTGACGTTTTTTTCGATCAACGGGTCGTTTAACAAGGAGAATGCTGTCTTGAACCAAGTTCAAACGTATCAACTCATTTTCGAAGACTAGGATAATCTTCTTGCACGCAACGCGCTACAATCTTGGCGCTGTTGATGGCTAAAGGAATACCGCCACCTGGATGCACGGTTACACCGGCAAAATACAAGCCCTTGAGTTTTTTGGAGAAATTGGGATGCCTGAGAAAAGCAGCAAATGCGTTGTTGGATGCGTTGCCATAGATGGAGCCTTGCTTGCCGCTGTAGCGCGCATCTATTAAGCGTGGCTCATTGATTTGCTCTACTTCAATCAAAGGTTCGATGTCCTGCGCTAGGGCTTTTGAAAGTTTGGCAATGATGCGCTTGCGCAATAATTGGATTTCGCTGTCCCAATCTTGGCCAAAATGGATGGGCGCATTGACCATTACAAACCAATTTTCTTTGCCCGCCGGCGCGTCTGCGGTTTCTACCTTAGAAGAGATATGCACATAGACTGTGGGGTCTGGATGCAGCGTTTTGGTTTCAAAAATGGCCTTGAACTCTGCTTGATAATCTTCGGTAAAGAAAATATTGTGGACACCGAGCGCTGGAAAGGGGCGGCTGATTCCCCAATAAAAGACGACTGCTGAGCTCGATTTTTCTTGTTTGAGTAAAAAACGTGGAGACTTTACGCCGGGCAATAAACGCTCGTAGGTATAATGGATGTCCATGTTGGAGACCAATACATCAAAATCATAGTTTGCCTTTTCGGATCTTAGCCCTGTTACTTTTCTTTGATTATGCAAGATTTCAAGCACGCGCTCATTGGTGTGGAACTTGACGCCGTGTTGGCGCGCTAATTCATGGGCCCTGCGCGTAATTTGCACCATGCCGCCCACGGGCAATGCCGGACCTTCATTGAACTCTAACTGCGAAATGATGTTGAGCATGGCTGGAGCCAAATAAGGTGAGCTACCGTTGTAGGTGGCCAAGCGGTCGAAGATTTGTACGGTTTTCGGATTTTTAAAATATTGGCGGTTTTGTTGGTTCATGGATAAATGCAAACCATATTTAAACAAGCGACTAAGTGCTTTGATCAATGGAAAGCCAATGAGGTGACGCCATCTATGTAAGGAAATTTGAATGAATACCGGATAAATTGCCTTGTAGTTGGCCTCCATTTTGGAGAGGTAGCGCAAAGAAGTAATTGGATCTTCTCCTAATTCGGATTGAAGGGTTTGTGCCACCTTTTCTTTTTGTACCGGAACAACAAGCTGCTGGCCATCGTTGAAAAAGTAACGACAAGACTCCTCTAATGCGCGATACGGGAATTTTTGCTGCGGATCTAAGGACTGAAGCAATTCTTCGAGCAAATGGGGTTCTGTAAATACCGATGGGCCCATGTCAAAACGGAAGCCTTCTATGTTTTGCTCGACAATTTTTCCGCCTATCGCGGCATTGGCTTCAAAAACGGTGACGTCAAGGCCTAATTTTTTGAGTTCAATGGCACTCGCCAATGCACCTATACCTGAACCGATGATTCCTACTTTCATTTGCATAGTACAAAATTCCGCCAAAAAAGTTCTCAAAACCCAATGCTGACGGGCATTTTGGCCTGCTTTATCAACAAAATGGCCGTTTTTTCAACATTTTTGCACTTTTTTAGACCTGAATCCGTTGGTGGCATTGATATTCCGATATATTTGTTTCGATAATTAATTTCTAACTAATTAAAACTAACTTATTATGAACAAGGCTGAATTGATCGACGCAATCGCAGCGTCTGCAGGATTGTCTAAAGCTGATGCAAAACGTGCATTGGATGGTTTCGTAAGCGCAACTACTAGCGCTTTGGCTAAAGGAGATGCTATCTCTTTAGTAGGTTTCGGTTCTTTTGGTATTTCTAAAAGAAACGCTCGCAACGGTCGCAACCCAAAAACAGGTGATGTGATCCAAATCGCTGCAAAAAACACAGTACGTTTCAAGGCAGGTGCAGACCTTTCTAAAAGCGTAAACTAATTCAGATTTTCTGAAATAAAAAAGGGCTGTCTCGGTGAGACAGCCCTTTTTTTATGCCCTATACCCTGGACCTATTTTAGGTCGCGCTTTGGTTGGGGATGATTTTCCAAAATAAGCGCGGCAAGAAGCGCTTCATGTAAACGGCAAGCAATTCTTTACCGCCAATCAAGACCTCCCTCTTTTCTTGAGCCAAAGCCGTAAGCATTTGCGCGACACAAATGTCTACAGGCATGCCACTTGCTTGGTTGCGATCCATGGCACCGTGGGCTTGACCACTTGCAGTGAGTGCACTTTTTGAGATAGGGGTATTGATTTTGCCGGGATACGCGAGCGTGACTTTGATGCCGTTTGGCGCTTCTTCCATGGCCAAGCTTTCATAATAACCCACCAACGCCGCTTTTGAAGCGCTGTAAATGGAGCGCAAGTGAAAGCCAAATTTGCCCGCTATGCTACTCACCACCAAATACTGCCCGCTTTGTTGGGCCCTGAAAATAGGCAACACAGCTTTTGCTAAGGCGATGTTGCCAAAAAAATTGACCTCCATCAGTTGGCGATTGACCTCCATTGAGGTTTCGTTCGCGCTGGCTCTTTGCGATACACCACCATTATTGATCAGGATATCTAGTCTTCCAAATTGTGCTAAAATTTGCTCGGTATAGCTTGCTGTTGCGTTCAAGTTTTCCAAATCTAAAGGCAAAACGAGGTGTTTCTCGGGATTGGTGAGCGAGGCCTTCAAGGAATCTAATTTTTGTTGATTCCGCGCCGACAAAATCAAATGCGCACCGTATTGTGCCAATTGCTCTGCTAAATTTTCTCCGATTCCGGATGATGCGCCGGTGATCCAGATGACTTTATTGCGATAGTAGACAGACTGCTTCATCTACCAAAGATAAATGATTCGTTGGGCGCTAAGCGGCGTTTTCTTACTTTTGACAAAAAAAAGCGATGAATCCAGCCCAATTAAGCCAAGAATTTCAAGAAGCGCAGCAAGTATTGACCCAGTTCAATACCATTGAAAACATGGAGAAAATTGCGCAAGCCATCGCTATTATGCACGGCGCATTGGCCAACGGACACAAAATCATGAGTTGTGGCAATGGTGGCTCTATGTGCGATGCCATGCATTTTGCTGAAGAACTTTCCGGACGCTACCGCAATGACCGCCCTGCACTTGCTGCAGTTTCTATCTCCGATCCCTCGCACCTATCTTGTGTGGCCAATGACTACGGCTACGCGCACGTTTTTGAACGATACGTGCAAGGCTTGGGCCAAACAGGTGATGTGCTCTTGGGGATATCTACTTCTGGATCTTCCAAAAATGTGATTTTAGCAGTTGAAGCAGCGAAGGCAAAAGGCATCAGTACAATTGTGCTGACGGGCAAAGACGGCGGCGAATTGGCCAAAATGGCAGATTTAGAAATCAGGGCGCCATTTAGCCCATATGCAGACCGCGCGCAAGAAATCCATATCAAGATCATTCATGCCTTTATTCTAGGCATCGAGAAAAACTTCGGCTTTTGATTTAGGTATTCGAAGGATTTAACTTCGAGTTTTTTCTACTGTAAGTGAAGTAGATGACCAAGCCGATCAGCAACCAAATGCCGAAGTAAATCCAGTTTTGTAGCGGAATCTCACTCATCATGTACAAGCAAGAAAGCAAGCCCAGTGAAGGAATCAAGGATAACTTCTTGGGTATACTGACGACCGTTAAAAAGAGGGTGAATATCCAGAAAATGAGCGACGGAATTTTTTGACCGAAATCAGACCCTGACTTTATTTGGAAATAGTGCATCAAGTCACCCGTCGACGAAAAATAAATCAGGGCTCCGATAAACAAAACAGGAAGCACATAGCCTGCATTCATGTACGGCGTTCGAAAAGAACCGCGCTCCACATCGGGTTTATTTTGCAATACCAAGACACCGCCGCAGACCAAAACAAAAGCGAATAAAGTACCAATAGAACACAAGTCGGTCACCATCGTGAGGTTCATGAAGAGCGCTGGAATAGCCACTACAAAACCGACAACAATGGTCGCAAACGACGGCGTTTTGTATTTCGGATGGATTTTAGAGAAGCGCTTCGGTAACAAACCATCGCGGCTCATGCTCAGCCAAATGCGCGGCTGCCCCATCTGAAATACCAATAGCACAGAAGCCATGGCCACAACTGCTGATATCGAAATAATAAAGGTCATTTTGGGCAAGTTGATTTGCTTGAAAACAAAAGCCAAAGGCTCGCCAACGGCTAATTGGTTGTAAGGAACAATTCCGGTGAGAACTAAGGCGATGATGACGTATAAAATGGTACAAATGATAATCGCCCACATCATGCCGCGCGGTAGATCGCGCTGTGGATTTTCGCATTCTTCTGCCGTAGTGGAAATGGCATCAAACCCAATGTAGGCAAAAAATACGGCCGAAACCCCTTTGAGCACACCGCTGATGCCTTCAGGTGCAAAGGGTGTCCAGTTGTTCATATCGATGTAAAACACCCCAACAGCAATCACCAAAAGAATGACCGCCAATTTGATGATCACCATGGCATTGGAAGCGTTGCGGCTTTCTTTGATGCCGCGATACACCAACCAAGTGATCAAAACGATGATGAATAAGGCAGGTAAATCGAGGACCAAATGAAAAGAACCAATGCGCGGTGCATCTTGCCAAGCTTGGTAGGTTTTTAGAAGTGAAGGGTCTAATTCGGACACCGCCGCTCCTTTTTCTTTCAAGAAATGAAGGGCTTCTTGGTACCCGTTCGAAGCAGTTAGGTAGTCCATCTGCATCCAGCTCGGAAGGTGTATGCCTTTTAATCCAATTGCTTTAATATGAATCTGTTCGAGCATTGTAGTTAAATAATCACTCCAAGATATCGCAACGGTAATATTGCCAATCGCGTACTCCATAATAAGCGCCCAACCGATGATCCAGGCAATGAGTTCTCCGAAAGCAACATAAGAATACGTGTAGGCCGAACCAGCCACCGGCACCATAGAAGCAAACTCGGCATATGCGAAGGCTGCAAAACCACTGGCGAGGGCAGTAAAAAGAAATAGAAAAATAACCGCAGGGCCACCCTGAGCAGATGCTTGGCCGATGGTAGAAAAAATACCGGCACCAATAATAGCCGCTATGCCAAAGGCAATTAAGTCGCGGATCTTTAAGTGTTTATTTAAGGTTTGACCTTCGGCACTGGCTTCGTTGGCACGTACCTGAGCCATGATGGAGGCTACGGTTTTCTTTCGGAATAAAGAGTTTTGGGACATTCGCTTGTTTTTAAAGCACTAAAAGTAAAGAAATTTTACCTTTGCATATGGAAAAATTTATCACGGTAAAGGGCGCGCGCGAACACAACCTCAAAGGCTTGGATGTGCGCATTGCACATGGCAAACTCACCGTGATCACCGGTGTCTCCGGATCGGGCAAATCTAGTTTAGCTTTTGACACCATCTTTGCAGAGGGCCAGCGCCGCTTCATTGAAAGTATGTCGGCCTACGCAAGACAATTCCTTGGGCGCCTAGACAAACCCGCCATCGACGACATCAAAGGCCTGTCTCCAGCCATTGCCATTCAACAAAAGGTAAGCTCTGGCAACCCGAGGTCAACTATTGGAACGAGCACCGAAATCTACGACTACCTCAAACTATTTTTTGCCAGAATTGGCACAACCTACTCACCCGTCTCGGGTGCAATTGTTCAAAAACACCAAACCAAAGACGTTATTGAATTTTTAGATACCAACTGGCCAAATGCACCTTTTGCTATTTTATATGCACTACAATATAATTCAACTGATCATTTAAATAAAAAAATTCAACTTCTTAACAAAGAAGGTTTTACGCGCTTATTTTATGACGAATCCTTTGTTTTAATCGACGACATCTTTCCTTTAGAAACACCGCCTTCAAACCTTTGGGTCGTGGTGGATCGACTTAAAAATGAAGCCCGAGAACTCCCTCAACAAAGCCGACTCTCAGAAGGCGTCGAACGCGCTTTCATTGAAGGCAAAGGAGAATGTAGCCTTTACAACGCAAGCACCAAAGAATTCATAGATTTCAATGCACGCTTTGAGGCAGACGGCCTGCGCTTTGAAGAACCTACCCCTCCATTTTTCGCATTCAACAACCCTTACGGTGCCTGCAAAAAATGCGAAGGCTACGGCATGACGCTCGGTATCGACGAAGAACTCGTGATCCCGGACCGCAGCAAAAGTGTATACGAGGGCGCTATTGCAGCCTGGAAAGGCGAAAACATGCAAGAATACCAACAGTCCTTGCTCTATCAAGCCAGTAAATTTGACTTCCCCATCCACAGACCTATACAGGAGCTCAGCCCAGCACAATACGAAATGCTTTGGACCGGAAACAAGTATTTTATTGGTTTAAATGAATTCTTCAAACAAATTGAAAGTCAGACTTATAAAATTCAATACCGCGTGCTCTTATCGCGCTACCGCGGCAAAACAATTTGCCCCGATTGCCAGGGAACACGTTTGCGCAAAGATGCGTCGTACGTCAAAATAGCTGGTCAAAGCATCCAAGACGTTGTGCTCATGAGTATAGACGACGCCTTGCGCTATTTTCAAGGCCTCGAACTTAACCCGCACGAAAGCAAAGTCTGCAAGCATATTCTACCCGAAATTGAACAGCGCTTGTCTTATTTACAGAAAGTTGGCCTCGGTTACTTAACGCTGAACCGCAATTCCAACACCTTATCAGGAGGTGAAGCGCAGCGCATACAACTTGCTACTTCTATCGGCTCTAGCCTTGTTGGCTCACTTTACATTCTAGATGAACCTTCAATTGGCCTGCACCCCAGAGACACCAAAAAACTTATTGAGGTACTCATGGCGCTCAAAGACCAAGGCAATACTGTGATTGTAGTAGAACACGAAGAAGAGATCATGCGGGCTTCTGATGAAATCATCGACATCGGGCCGCTGGCTGGAAGCCAAGGTGGCAATTTGGTATTTCAGGGCGCTTTCAAGGACTTGCAAAAAAGCGATTCCCTCACCGCGCAGTACCTCACCGGCAGAAAGCAAATTGCCTTACCACAGCGCACGCGCACCCCACTCGGCCACCTGACCATTCACAACGCGCGTCAGAACAACCTTAAAAACATAGATGTAGCCATTCCACTTGGGCAACTCGTTTGTGTTACTGGTGTTTCGGGCTCTGGGAAATCTACCCTCATCAAAAGATTGCTGTACCCACTCGTGCGCAAAGAACTCGGCCTGAGCAGTGAGCTCATCGGCAAGTGCAATGGCCTAAGTGGCGACTTCAAAAAACTTGGGCACGTTGAATTCATCGATCAGAACCCCATCGGGAAATCTTCGCGTAGCAACCCCATCA
Organism: Crocinitomicaceae bacterium; assembly: GCA_044346245.1. Taxonomy (GTDB): domain Bacteria; phylum Bacteroidota; class Bacteroidia; order Flavobacteriales_D; family Crocinitomicaceae; genus UBA952. Next base: position 5,986 of record JBIIZO010000038.1, on the reverse strand, counting down.
CTTACGTCAAAGCTTTCGACGACATCAGAGAAATCTATGCACGCCAACCTTTGGCTAAATTGCGCGGCTACAAACCCGGTTTTTTCTCTTTCAATGTAGCTGGCGGCCGCTGTGAAATTTGCGAAGGCGAAGGCAACATTACGGTTTCCATGCAATTCATGGCCGACGTTCAGTTGCCTTGCAAGCACTGCAAAGCCAAGCGCTATAAAACAGAAACTTTAGAAATCTTGTACCGAGAAAAATCCATAGCAGACTTACTCGCACTCACGCTACAAGAATCGCTTGATTTCTTCAGTGCGGACCCTGACAAGCTCGCTCAGCGCGTCGCCGAAAAAATACAGCCACTCATCGATGTGGGCTTGGGCTACCTTACTGTAGGGCAATCGTCTAGTACAATGTCCGGCGGAGAAGCGCAGCGCATCAAGCTAGCTTCATTTCTCAGCAAGGGCAACCAACAGACGCCCACCCTCTTTATTTTTGACGAACCTACCACAGGCCTGCATTTTTACGACATCGAAAAACTTTTAATTGCGTTCAATGCTTTGCTTGACAAAGGACATTCGCTCGTTGTGATTGAACACAACATGGAAGTCATCAAATGCGCTGACTACCTCATCGACCTCGGCCCCAATGGCGGTGAAAACGGCGGGCAACTCCTCTTTAGTGGTCATCCTAAGGACTTTATACAACTAAAAGACAACTCAACAGCACAGTATTTAAGTGAAAAGCTTGTTGAAAACTAAAGGGTTCTTCATTTGTAATCATTTATATTATCTTAACTTTGCAGAAAAATAGCAGCATGTCAGCAGATATCTTCGAAAAAATCAAGGCAAACCGCGGACCACTCGGAATGCATGCCAAAGAATCTCATGGGTACTTCACCTTCCCCAAATTAGAAGGCGAAATTGGCCCCCACATGAACTTCCGTGGTAAAGAGAAGCTCAACTGGTCACTCAATAACTACCTAGGCCTCGCCAACCATCCAGAAGTGCGCCAAGCAGATACCGACGCTGCAGCCCTCTATGGTTTTGGTTCGCCGATGGGCGCACGCATGATGTCCGGCAATTCCAATCACCACGAACAACTCGAAAACGAACTTTCCGCTTTTGTCGGTAAAGAAGATACCATTTTATGCAACTTTGGCTACCAAGCCATTGTTTCAGCTATCGATTGTTTGGTTGATCGCCACGATGTCATTGTTTACGACGCAGAATCTCACGCTTGTATCCTAGACGGCGTTCGTTTGCACATGGGCAAGCGCTTTGTATTCAAGCACAACGAAGTCGACGATTGCGAAAAGCAACTTCAACGCGCTACTAAACTTGCAGCCGAAACTGGCGGAGCTATCCTCGTGATTACCGAAGGTGTTTTTGGAATGCGCGGAGACCAAGGAAAACTCAAAGAAATTGTTGCCCTCAAAGAAAAATACAACTTCCGTTTGTTCGTCGACGACGCACACGGTATCGGCGTATTGGGTGCAACCGGAGCCGGAACTGGCGAAGAGCAAGGCTGCCAAGATGGCATCGATATCTACTTCGGTACTTTTGCCAAGTCTTTTGCGCTCATCGGAGGTTTCATCTCATCAGATGCACAAGTTGTAGAATACTTGCGCTACAACATGCGCTCGCAAATTTTTGCCAAAGCCATGCCAGCAGCACTTGTTCTTGGCTTGCTCAAGCGCCTAGAACTCATGCGCACGCATCCTGAACTCAAAGACAAACTCTGGGAAAACACCAACGCGCTTCAAAATGGTCTCAAAGCCGCTGGTTTTGAAATTGGCCCAACCGATAGCTGCGTAACACCAGTTTACCTCAGCGGTTCTATCCCAGAAGCAACCAACCTCATCTTTGACCTGCGCGAAAACTACAACGTTTTCTGTTCAATGGTGGTGTATCCTGTAGTTCCGAAAGGAATGATCATCTTGCGCCTCATCCCTACTGCAGTTCACACCCTAGAAGACGTCAGCTACACCATCGATTGCTTCTCTAAAATCGTTGGCAAATTGAAAGCCGGTGAATATATGTCAGATAAAATCGCTGCGATCTAAATCAACGCAGCGAACAAAAAAATAAACCAAAAAAATACGGGTCATTCGACCCGTATTTTTTTTGCGATCAGTTTTTCAATCGCTTTGAAGTATTTGTGATCTTCTGGTTCACAGAAAATAACCGATCTGCCTTCGCGGCCAGCTCGGCCCGTTCGGCCAATGCGGTGCACGTAGGTTTCGGCTACAGTAGGCACATCCGTATTGATGACCAAATCTAGGCCCGAAATATCGATTCCTCTGGCAGCGATATCAGTAGCTACCAAAATGCGGATCTTACCTTCTTTGAAATGGTTCAGGGCCATTTGACGCGCATTCTGAGATTTGTTGCCGTGAATAGCGAGGGCTTCTAGCTTGTTTTTACCCAACATGCGCACGAGTTTGTCGGCGCCGTGTTTGGTGCGCGAAAATACCAAGACGCTTTCTGCCGGATCTTTTTTGAGTAAGTCCACCAAAGAAGATTCTTTGTGCTTGCGGTCTGCAACGTGGTACATACACTGGTCAATGCGCTCAACTGTAGATGAAACCGGCGTAACCGTCACTTCTATTGGTTCTTGCAACAAGCCTTGCGCTAAGCTCTTGACTTCATTGGGCATAGTGGCCGAAAAAAGTAAAGTCTGGCGTTCTCTAGGCAAGAGTTTCACAATGCGCTTGACGTCGTGGATAAAACCCATATCGAGCATGCGGTCTGCTTCGTCCAAAACAAAAATAGACAGCTGCTTGAGGTTGACAAACCCTTGTTGGTGTAAATCGAGTAAGCGACCAGGCGTAGCAATCAGAATAGCTGGCTTTTGCTTGAGCGTCTGAATTTGTGCATGCGCTTTAACGCCGCCAAATATCACCAAAGAACGCATGCCAAGGTGTTTGCCATATTCCTTGAAGTTGTCGGCTATTTGGATAGCTAGTTCGCGGGTAGGCGTTACGATAAGTGCTTGAATACTGCCGTTTAGTGGTTTCTTAGCGTGTAGTAATTCCAAAATTGGAATGGCAAAAGCAGCCGTTTTCCCTGTTCCGGTTTGGGCTAGACCGATGAGGTCGCGTTGTTCGAGAATAGGTGGAATGGCTTTTTCTTGGATCGGGGTTGCGTTTGTATAGCCTTTTTCAGCAATGGCTTGAAGGAGCTTCGGCTCCAAGGGTAATTCATTAAATAACATGTAAGCTTCAATTTCGAACGCGGTAAACAACATTTTTTACCCGACGAAGTGCTGCAAAGGTACGCAAATATATCGGAGCGACCTTATATTGACGCAAGTATGCGCTTGAGTCGGTTTTCATTGACCTTCAAAATGGTTTCCGAAAAAGCAGAATCTTCATCGAGGAGCTCTTTTTGGGTAGCAGAAAAATGAATGGCCGCCAGCTGCTCAATTTGGGCCAATTTTTGTATGTTTCCGGCGTTAACGCCACCTCCAGCCATGATTTCAATGCGCCCATTGGCATATTTGCTCATTTGCTCGAGTATGGGCATACCGAGCTCTACATTTGAAGCAAAACCTGATGTGAGCACACGCTTGAATCCTAGTGAAATCAAGATATCGAGGGAGCGCTTCCAATCTACACTTTCATCGAAGGCTCGGTGGAAGGTCCAGTTGAGCTGCGGTGCCATTTGAAGCAACTCTTGCAGCTGTGCTTTGTCTATTTCAAAGTTATCTTGGAGCAGGCCCACCACAACGCCTTGCACACCTCGTTGAGCACAAAATGCGATATCTCGTTTGATCAGCTCTATTTCAGCAGCATTGTAATGAAAGCCGCCTGCTCTTGGCCTGATCAAGACATGGGTTTGCAAGCCAAACGCTAGAGCGGTCTCAATGAGGCCAGCCGAAGGCGTTAAGCCACCTTGCTCTAGATTCTGGCAAAGCTCGATGCGTGTAAAAGCATATGTCTTTGCCAGCTGAAGGGCCTCCAGAGAGGCTGCACATAATTCGAGTTCTACATAATTCATCAGGGGCAAAATTGCACATTTTAGGACAAAAATGAGGTCTAAAAGCTGTATATTTGTCTGCAATCAACAAAAAATGGCCAAAGACAAAGCGACCCCAACAAACGAGCAACTCGACTTCAACACCTTCAAGCAACAAGTCCTGCTCGATTACCAACTTGCCTGGGAATCCAGAGAAGCCTCCCTATTAGGCCGAAAAGAGGTGCTCACCGGCAAAGCTAAATTTGGCATTTTCGGCGACGGCAAAGAGCTCGCTCAAATCGCACTCGCCAAGCAGTTTCAAAACGGAGACTTCCGTTCAGGCTACTACCGCGACCAAACGCTCATGATGGCGATTTCAGCCCTCACCATAGAACAATATTTTGCGGGCTTATATGCCCATACCGACGTCGCCATTGAGCCGCAATCAGCAGGCCGACAAATGGGCGGCCATTACGCCACCCGCAACCTAGATGCACAGGGCCAATGGAAAGACCTCATGTCACAGAAAAACAGTTCTGCCGACATCTCCCCTACCGCCGGTCAAATGCCGCGTTTGCTGGGTCTCGCTCAGGCCTCTAAAGTATACCGCGAACACCCTACACTCAAAGAACTCGAAGCCTTTAAAAAATTCACCAACGGCGGCAATGAAGTCGCTTTTGGCACCATCGGCGACGCCTCTACCTCAGAAGGTCCTTTCTGGGAAACCATGAATGCCGCCGGTGTATTGCAAGTACCTATGGTGATGTCCGTCTGGGACGACGGCTACGGAATTTCCGTACCGCGAGAACTCCAGACCACCAAAGGCAGTATCTCCGACGCCCTCGCCGGATTTCAGCGCAACGCCGAGCAAAAAGGATTTGAAATTTTGGTCACCAAAGGCTGGGATTACCCACACCTCTGTGAGACCTACGAAAAAGCCGTGCAAATTGCCCGTAACGAACACGTGCCAGTCTTGGTGCACGTCAAAGAAGTGAACCAGCCACAAGGACACTCCACTTCAGGCTCACACGAGCGCTACAAATCTGAAGAGCGCCTCGCTTGGGAATCTGAATACGATTGCATTGCCAAATTCAAAGAATGGATCCTTTCTTTTGCGCAAAAAGGCCTTGTGCTTGCTACTGAAGAAGAACTCGACGCCATCTCAAGCGCAGCCAAAGAAAGTGTCCGAAATGCCAAAAACAGTGCGTGGGCAGCTTTCACCAACGACATCTTACAAGACAAACAAGAGTTGCTCGAACTCTTAAACAGATTCGATGCCAACCACCCGCTTCATGCAAGCGCTAGTGCCTTGCACCAACAACTTAACAAAGAAAAAGACAGCATCCGTCGAGACCTCCTCTCTGGCGCTCGTTTGCTTTTGCGCCAAAGTTTACAAGACCAAAGCCCTGAACGCTATGCGCTCGCCAATTGGGTAGGTCGCATTCAGCTCAAAGCCCAAGACCGCTACAGCTCGTATTTGTATTCTGCCTCTGAGCAAAATATTGCGAGCATCTCGAAAGTCCCGGTTTCCTACGCCGCGGAAAACCAAATGGAGGACGGCCGCATTATTTTGCGCGAAAACTACCGCAAAATTCTAGAAACACGCCCAGAAGTACTCGTTTTTGGCGAAGACGCCGGAAAAATAGGTGGAGTTAACCAAAGTTTGGAGGGCTTACAAGAACAATTTGGCAGCCTCCGCGTCTCCGACACTGGTATCCGCGAGTGCACCATTATTGGGCAAGGCATAGGCATGGCCATGCGTGGCTTGCGCCCTATTGCCGAAATTCAATACCTCGATTACTTGCTTTACGGCATTCAAATCATGTCCGACGACCTCGCAACGGTTCAGTACCGCACCAAAGGCGGGCAAAAAGCACCGCTCATTATTTCTACCCGCGGCCACCGCTTAGAAGGCATTTGGCACAGCGGATCGCCAATGGGCATGATCATCAATTCGCTCCGTGGTGTTCACGTTTGTGTACCGCGCAACATGACCAAAGTAGCCGCTTTTTACAACACACTTCTTCAGACCGACGAACCAGCAT
>JBIIZO010000216.1:0-4577 GCA_044346245.1 Crocinitomicaceae bacterium | reverse complement strand
GTGGTGGCGCTTTGGCGCGGTCGCTTTTGCAGGTGTAGGCGACGTCTTTGGCCTAAATTCAGATCTGAATACCCAAAATCTCAAATATTCAATAGGCACTGGCCTCCGCTTTGTTGTAGACCCCGCAGAACGCCTCAACATCCGCCTTGACTACGGCTACGGAACCGAAGGCGGGTACTTTTATTTTGTGGTTGGGGAGGCTTTTTAGAAGCGTTTCATGCGCCGAATGATTTCCTTAATCACCGCAAAAATGCGGTGAAAAATTCATATATTTACCGCATATTAATCCGTTCATGATGGCAAAATATATCTACGAGTATAACAACTGGCCTAACTTTACTTGGCAGCAAAATAGTATAAGCGCCATTTTGGGGGAGGTCCGTTTCTTGCAGGGAAAGATTACAGGGCAAATGAATATGCTAGGTTTTGCCACGAAAGAAGAGACTAATCTTACAACACTTACACTGGATGTAATCAAGTCATCAGAAATAGAAGGTGAAAAACTTGATTACGATCAAGTTCGGTCGTCGATTGCACAACGATTAGGTATCGACAAAGGCGGAATCTCTTCAAATAGAAATGTAGATGGCGTAGTGGAAATGATGCTTAATGCTACTCAAAATTACCAAGACTCACTCACAGATAAAAGATTGTTCGGATGGCATTCAGCTCTTTTTCCAACCGGATACAGTGGCATGCATCAAATTGAAGTAGGTCGTTACCGGACAGGTGAAATGCAGATCGTTTCTGGAGCGCTGGGAAAAGAGAAAGTACATTTTGAGGCAGTTCATTCAAGTAAGGTGAAAAATGAAATGGACTTATTCTTGAAGTGGTTCAATAACAACGCTTCTATGGATCCTGTCTTAAAAGCTGCTATCGCTCATTTTTGGTTTATAATTATTCACCCATTTGATGACGGAAATGGAAGAATGGCACGAGCCATTTCGGATTTAATGCTTGCCAGGGCAGATAGCTCAAACGAGCGTTTTTACAGTATGTCAAGTCAAATATTGATTGAGCGAAAAGAGTATTACAGAATTTTACAAAAAGTACAATATTGCAATGGTGATATCACAGAATGGTTGGTTTGGTTTTTATGCTGTCTTAAAAATTCGCTGCATTCGACTGAAAGGATTCTGGAAAAAATACTACGTAAAACTGAGTTCTGGAAAATTCATGAAAACACCATTATCAATGAAAGACAACGACTCGTTTTGAATAAACTTTTTGATGGTTTCGAGGGAAAATTAAAATCTTCAAAATGGGCAAAAATGACTAAATGCTCATCGGATACAGCACTTCGAGATATTAAAGATTTAATCGAAAAGGGAATCTTGCGCCAAGAAGTACAAGGTGGTCGAAGCACCAATTATGAACTTGCTGAGTTCTGATTTAAATTAAATTGCTTCGATCGAAGGCTGAATAATTGCTCTACTTCAGTAGTTCAGCTTTGTAGGTTTCAAATTTTAATTTTGAATCTGTATTTTTCTGAATCTCTTTTTTGTACTTATTTATCTTATAAGCACCAAGGCCGAAGTACAAGAGATAGAAAAATATAGCTATACCCATCATCATCAAACCAGCTGATTCAACACTTGCAATCTCTTTAGATGTATCGGTTGGTAGATTTCCATTAAATGCTTTAGGGTCATTGTATGTCATTAAACCATTGAAGAAGGTGAAGCCAAGTAAGAAAATATACAAGACGTTAATGACGGTATAAATTAGCTTTTCCCCTAAATAACTTGCGCGAAGTCCAATGAAGGTTAGGAGGTACGCAACACCTATATTTTTTTGAGACAATTTAGTGTCAATTGTGTCAAAATGGGAAATTACCGTATCGATATATTTAAGGTGTTTACCTTTAATCCACTTGTAATTTTCGGCATTGACTTGATCTAACTTTTCAAGTTGCGGCAAATAATCGGCTGCAAGATGTGCTTTGCAAAAATCTATCTTGTTATCCAATTCATATAAAAGCTCTTGCCATTCAAAATCTTCGGGATCTGTGTTCTCCGCTTTTTCAACCAAATTTGCCAAATGCTTGTAAGTTTTTTCATCATTTGCAAGTAATTCAAAATTGATTACTTGGTTGTAAAGCGGTTCTTCAGAATTGACAATTTGTTGTTTTCTAGCCCCTCTTGATACCCCTGAGACAACTGAACGATAGGCATCACGACCAAGTTCACGACCGATTTGATTGATAAAAGAATTGACTAAACTCATGGATTTTATAACAAGCTAATGATTTAATGCGGCAATTTAATAATTAAGTAGATATGTTGTCAACTCACCGCCTGTACTTCCCCCTCGTATGGTAGTAATACCTTGATCTATTTTGTCTTCTCACCGCATTTTTGTGCAAGCTTACATTTCTTCTGACATATCCCTTTCTCATCTTTCCGGTGCGCGTGATACTCGGTTTGACATACGTGCCGCCAGCAGAATCTGAACGTTTTAGGTCGCAAGCCGCAATATTCAATAAACCGAGTCCAATTCCAAACAAGACCAATACTTGAAAAAGACAACCTCTTGATGTTTTGTTATAAATCTTATTATATGCCGCTTTCTTTGGATTGGTTAGCCAACCAAAACCTTTGGGTGCTTTGAAACCGAGGTTGTGCCGAACGACGCGTTTAAAGGATGTGCGAGCAGCGATTCTCTTTTTGAAGGAGGGGATACGGAAACCGAATTTCATTGGGAGTGAATAAAGTCAGATTAAAATTAAATATAATCAGAAAGTAGTTAAAATGGAATGTTCAAAACACTTTGCAGTCATTTTTCAATCATTAATCTTCAAAATAAAGTATGTTATATTATGCAAATAGGTTAAAATAACATACATTTGAATATTATATTATGCAATATGTTTACTGAAAACCTCAAAATTAAAGACGTTAAATCTGAAATTGGACAGTTGGTGAAGTCTTATCGCAAACAGCAAAAGTTGTCGCAACAAGACTTGGCTGAAGAACTCGAGCTTTCCAGGATTACGATTCAGAATTTGGAATCAGGAAAGAACTTTACCATTGATACCTTACTCAAGGTTTTAAAACACTTTGATGTGTTGGTCGGGTTCAATCAATTTTTGATTGATAAACGCAATGAAAACGAACAATTGACTTCATTATATTAGTGCCATGGCAAAAAATGACATCATCAGCGTATTTTGTTTCGGTCAAGAAATTGGGAGATTAGGTTTTGATGAAAATCAACAGAAATCAACTTTTCAATACAACCCGAAATTTCTTCAAAGTGAACTTTTTCAAAACTTGTTTCCGTCAACTGGCATCTTTAAACGAACGCCACAAGTTCAGGTTTTTAGTCAATTTAATTCAGAAACATTTCGAGGGCTTCCACCTATGATTGCTGATTCTTTGCCCGATGTATTTGGAAATATTATTTTCAAAAAGTGGCTTGAGTCAGGTAGCAAGGAATTCAATCAAATTTCTGTCATTGAGCAATTGGCCTATGTAGCAGATCGTGGTATGGGTGCACTAGAATATCGACCAAGCAAGGAGCTGCCACAATCCTCATCAATTGACCTCATAGAAATCATTGCTGTATTGAAAGAAGTATTGCAAGTAAAAGATGAACAGCATGAATCAAGGCTAAACCATGAGTCCTTGTTGAATATTTTCAAAATTGGTACTTCAGCAGGTGGAGCTAGACCTAAAATTCTGATTTCAGAACATAAAACTTCAGGTGAAATTATTCCTGGTGATTTGACTCACGCTTCCGAATACAATCACTATTTGATCAAACTGCATTTAGATGATGATTTAGGATATAGCAGGGAAGTTGTTGAATTCTGTTACTACCTTACGGCGAAACATATCGGAATCAACATGATGCCATCCAAATTGATTGAACAAAAACACTTTTCCACGCTTCGTTTCGACCGTCAAAATGGCGAAAAGCAACATATTTTGACTGCAACAGGATTAACAGGTTGGGATTACCAAAGCCCAAAGGATTCGAGCTACGAGAATCTATTTGAACTAGCGTTGTTTTTAAAAGTTCCTCATAGAGACCTAGAAGAACTATTTAAACGCATGGTTTTTAATGTAGTCTTTTTTAATTCGGACGATCATTTGAAAAATCATTCCTTCATTTACCATAAGAATCAAGACAGTTGGCGTATTTCTCCTGCGTATGATATCACCTATTCATTAAATCCTTTGTTGAACTATGCCAGAACTAGCAGGGCCTTGTCGATAAATGGCAAGCGCATCGATATTACGCTTTCAGATCTACTTACCATTGCCGATTCATATACCATCAAAAACGCGAAAAAAGTAGTTCAAGAAATTCAAGATTCTATAAGCTACTGGATCGACCAAGCGCAGAAATTGAATTTACCTCCGCACATTATCCACAGTATTTGTAGGGATTTTATTCGATTTTAATAAAACCCAGAATTATATTTTATACGAAAATAAAAAAGCGTAATCTCTTTAATTAAAAGTGATTACGCTTTAACCTTGTGGAGTCGGAGGGACTAATCTTATAAACTTAAGTCGTTGAAATACAATTAATTAAAAATTTAATTTAAATTTGTTGAATCAATTAAGTTC
>JBIIZO010000035.1:0-14818 GCA_044346245.1 Crocinitomicaceae bacterium | reverse complement strand
TGCTAACTTTAAAAATTCAATCAAAGCTATTAAAAATAAGACATATGCAAGGTAAAATTCTTTGGGCCGACGACGAAATCGAATTACTCAAACCACACGTGCTCTTTTTGGAGTCAAAAGGTTATAAAGTAGAAACGGCAACCAATGGCCAAGATGCCATCGAAAAAGCCTTGGGTCAGCATTTTGACATCATCTTCCTCGATGAAAACATGCCCGGACTGAGCGGTCTAGAAACCCTCGCACAAATCAAGGAGCACAAAGCGCTTGTACCGGTCGTGATGATCACCAAAAGCGAAGAAGAACACATCATGGAAGAGGCCATCGGTTCCAAAATTGCCGATTACCTCATCAAGCCGGTCAATCCGAATCAGATTTTACTGAGCATCAAAAAAAACCTCGACCACAGCAAGCTCATCAGTCAGAAAACCAACGCAAGCTACCAGCAAGAATTCCGCCAACTCGGGATGCAACTTTCTGGTCGCTTAGACGCCGACGAATGGAAAGAGCTCTACACCAAACTCGTTTTCTGGGAGCTCCAACTAGACAACATCGAAGACACCGGTATGCGCGAAATCTTCGAGATGCAGAAAAAAGAAGCCAACAAACTCTTCTGTGACTTCATCGAAGACAACTACCTCGACTGGACCAGCGGCGACCCCGATGCGCCCACCATGATCCACACGCTCATCAAAGACCGCATTGCACCACTCATCGGCAAAGAAAAACTCGCCGTATTGGTCATCGACAACCTGCGCTTTGACCAATGGAAAACCATCGAAGGCATTGTGGGGCGCTATTTCCAAAAAGAAAAAGAAGACATCGTCTTTTCGATCTTACCCACCGCTACGCACTACGCCCGAAACGCGTTTTTTGCAGGGCTCTTGCCCGCTGAAATCGAAAGGCGCTTCCCGACTCTCTGGAAGAACGAAGACGACGAAGGCGGCAAAAACATGCACGAAAAAGACTTCCTAGAAGCGCAGCTCAAGCGCTTGGGCAAGAACGTGAAGTGGTCTTACAACAAAATCACCAACGTCGAGGCCGGCAAAAAACTCGGCGATCAATTCCACCAATGGAAAGACAACGACGTCAATTTCATTGTCTACAATTTTGTGGACATGCTCTCGCATGCCCGCACCGAAATGGAAGTGATCCGCGAACTCGCCGACAACGAAGCGGCCTACCGCTCCATTACCACAAGCTGGCTAGAGCACTCCCCGCTACTCGACATCCTTAAAAAAATTGCCGACGCCGGGCACCGACTCATCATTACCACCGACCACGGCACCATTAAAGTCACCAAACCAGTGCGCATTGTGGGCGAGCGCAATACCAACACCAACCTCCGCTATAAAGCAGGCAGAGGCCTCAGTTACGATGCCAAAGAAGTTTTTGTGGTCAAGCATCCGCAAGAAGCGCAACTGCCTAAACTCAAGATGTCTGCCGAATTTGTGTTTGCACGCGAGCAAGATTTCTTTGTGTACCCCAACAATTATAATCACTTCGTGAACTACTACGGACAAACCTTTCAGCATGGCGGTATTTCACTAGAAGAAATCATGATTCCGTTCGTAGAGCTCAAGGCCAAATAATACGTCGCCGCTAAAGAAAAAGAAATCTTTTATTTTGCTTCTTTAGAACCATTCAAAATAGCGAAAATCCGTACTTTTGTACCAAACTCAAAAGTATGGCTCCTGCTCCGTTTTCCGTTTCCGCCATCCGCGAACTTTTTCCGGCCCTGCGCCAAAAAGTATACGGCAAACAACTCATTTATTTTGACAACGGTGCCACCTCGCAAAAACCGCAAGTGGTGCTCGACACCCTCCAACAATATTATGCACTCGAAAACGCAAATATTCACCGTGGCGTGCATTACTTGAGCCAACAAGCTACCTCCGCCTATGAAGCGGCCAGGCGCAGCATCCAACACTATATTGGCGCCAAAGCCCCGGAAGAAATCATCTTCACAAAAGGCACCACCGACAGCATCAACCTCGTGGCGTTTTCTTTTGGCGAGCGCCTCAAACACGGCGACGAAATCCTGATTTCAGCCATGGAGCACCACTCCAACATTGTGCCTTGGCAACTTTTGTGCGAGCGCAAGGGCTGCATCTTGCGCGTGATTCCGATCTCCAAAAAAGGTGAGCTCGACCTACAAGCTTTTGAGCAAATGCTCAACGAGCGCACCAAGCTTTTGGCCATTACCCATATTTCCAACACGCTCGGCACCATCAACCCCGTCAAAGAACTCATCTCCAAAGCGCACCAAGTTGGCGCCAAAGTATTACTAGACGGTGCCCAAAGCATCCAGCACCTTTCCATTGACGTCCAAGACCTCAACTGCGATTTCTACACATTTTCTGGTCACAAAGTATTCGGCCCAACAGGTATCGGTATCCTTTACGGCAAAGAAGCGCTGCTCGACAGCATGCCGCCCTACCAAGGTGGTGGCGACATGATCTCAAAAGTTACTTTTGAGCGCTCAACCTACAACACCCTCCCGCTCAAGTTTGAAGCCGGGACACCTCATATTGCAGGAGCAATTGGCCTCGGTAGTGCCATCTCCTTTTTGCAAGGCCTCGACATGCAAGCAGCCGCAGCCCACGAACTTGAGCTTACCAAATACGCGCAGGGCATTCTCGACACCTTTGAAGGCCTGCACATCATCGGCGAAGCCAAACACAAAACAAGCGTGGTTTCGTTTACCATAGACGGCATGCATCCCTTCGATATAGGAACGCTCCTAGACAAGCAAGGCATTGCGGTGCGCACCGGTCACCACTGCACCCAGCCGCTCATGGATTTCTACCAAATTCCAGGCACGGTGCGCGCATCTTTTGCCTTTTACAACACCAAAGAAGAAATTGATATTTTCGTAGCTGCCCTCGAGCGCAGCATGCAAATTTTAGGCGCATGAGCATCCAAGCAAAACAACAAGAAATCATCGACGAATTTGCCATCTACGACGACTGGATGGACAAATACGAATACATCATCGAACTCGGCAAAAGCGTCCCGACACTCTCTCCCGAGCTCAAAACTACCGAACGCCTCATCGAGGGTTGCCAATCCAATGTTTGGTTAGCGACCGAAATCAAAGACGGCAAAATGCAGTTCAGCGCAGATTCCGACGCCATCATAACCAAAGGCATCATCGGCTTGCTCATCCAAGTCTACAACAATGAAAGCCCTGCAGCAATATTGCAATCTGAATTATTCTTTATCAATGAAATTGGTTTGGCAGAACACCTCTCTCCTACCCGAGCCAACGGCCTTTTAAGCATGGTCAAACGCATGAAAACCGAAGCACTTCAAAGTCTAGCCCAATGAACGAATTAGAAGACCGCATCGTCGAGATGCTCAAAACAATCTACGATCCCGAAATCCCTGTAGACATCTTTGAACTCGGCCTTATTTACGAAGTAAAAGTTGAAACAGACAACCACGTCTTCATCGACATGACCCTCACTTCTCCAAATTGCCCGGTTGCCGAATCTTTGCCCAAAGAAGTCGAAGACAAAGTGGCTAGCGTCGATGGCGTGGCAAGTGCAAAAGTCAATATCGTTTTTGATCCGCCCTGGGACAAAGACATGATGAGCGAAGAAGCCAAGCTAGAATTAGGCTTTCTTTAACAGCGCTTATTGTTTGGTCAGGCTATAGCGCTTGAGGCGGTATTGCAAGAAATCGTAGTACTCAAAAGTCAGTTGCTTTTTGGTCAACATAATGAGCTTTGCTTGCAAGGTATCAGTCGGGCGTGCGATCTGAATATACATACCATCAGTGCTCAGCGAAACTGGGGTGTTTTCAAAAAGCACGGAGTCACTTACTTGATACTGCCCAAAATAGGAATAAGTGTAGTCGGCACTTCCAGACAGCGTGTTATTCATAAAAGTAAAAGCCCCAACAGCAGCGCTGTCGTAGAATATAAAGCCTTCTCCGTCTTCGATGCGCACCACATTGAGTTTCCAGTTGCCTTCTAGCATTTTTTGTTTGTGCTCCATTTTCGAACAGGCAAAAACGAATAACAACAAGAAAAGATAAACGAGCTTTCTCATGACAACGCAATGGCTAACATACATTTGACACCCACTTCGAGTGCATTTTCATCGATATCAAACTGCGGATGGTGCACCGCTGGATTGCTTGCTTTATCGGCAAAACCGGTACCCAATCTGAAAAAACAAACCGGTCTGTGGTGACTGTAAAAAGCAAAATCTTCGGCCGTCATGCGCAAGCCTAATGTTTCAATTTGCGCAGGGCCTATGGTGTCTGCCAATATTCCTTTCACTTTTTGGGTGAGTGCAGGGTCGTTCATTAGAAAGGGATAACCCTCCCCGATCGTTACATTGATTTTTGCGCCAAATTGAGCGGCTACTTCACTTGCTTTTGCTTGGAGCGCATTTTTGACCGCAGCACGCCAGGTTTCGTCCATGGTGCGAAAAGTTCCTTTGACACTAGCTGTGGCACTCACCACGTTGGTGCTGCCTAGGGCCTCAAAGCGGCCAAACGTGAGCACTTGCGGAACAGTACTTGGGCAGTTTTCCTGCACAAATTGTTGACACGCTTGCATCCAGGTAATGACTACATCAATTGGATTGATAAAACGCGCAGGCAAAGCACCGTGGCCGCCAACGCCTTCTATTTCGACATGAATTTCATCGCTAGAAGCCATGTACAAGCCTTCCTTTAAGCCGATCTTTCCGACAGGTAGCTCGGGATACACATGCAAAGCCACGAGCTCTTCAACCCTTGGGTTTTCAAGCACACCTGCGGCAATCATCAAGCTGGCACCACCCGGGTTTTGCTCTTCTCCTGGCTGAAAAATGAGCTTCACAGGGCGCTTGAGATTTTCTTTATGCGCTTGCAAAAGCACCGCAGTGCCAAGTAAAATACTGGTATGGACATCGTGGCCGCAGGCGTGCATCCAGCCCGAAACCTGACTTTTATACGGCACCTCATTTTGCTCTTGAATGGGCAAGGCATCGAGGTCTGCACGCAAGGCCAAACAAGGGGCTTGAGGGTCGTGGTGTGGGGCAGCGATAAGCGCTACTACTCCGGTGCCGGCAACACCCTTTTGGTGCGAAATACCATAAGCAGTAAGCACGGAACTCACAAAAGCCATAGTTTCATACTCCTTGAACGAGGGTTCAGGGTGCATGTGTATTTGGCGACGCCAAGCCACTATTTGTGGAACGAGCGCCTGGAGTTGTTGTTGGAGTTGCTCAGGGTTCATCTTTTTGAATGCCGGTATAACCCGCTAATATCAATTGAAAAGAAACATAGGCCATCAAAAGACCAAAGATGAGCTTGACCCAGGCTTCGGGTAAGCGCAAAGTGAGTTTAGAACCTAAAAATGCGCCAAGCACAAAAGTACTGGCAATGACCAAACCAAAGCGCCAATTGACGTTGCCGCTGCGCCAGTAATTCATGACGGCTAACAGAAGCACAGGTAAAGAAAGGATAAACAAGGAAGTACCTTGGGCCTGATGCTGCGAGAGCCCAAGTAAAAAAACGAGCGCTGGTACAATCACTACGCCTCCGCCAATGCCAACCATACCGCTGAGCATTCCGGCAGCAAGACCAATGAGCGTGAGCAATAAAATAGTTTGTAACGACATCTTGAACAAATGTAAGAAGTTTTCGAATCAATCGACCAATTGGTTGCAACCTCTGATGTCTGAGGCTTCCAAACGCCCCTCGAGTAAGAAACCTTGTGGGGTGAGTCGGCCGAGGTCATCGGTTTGGATGAACGCACAACTGTTTTGGTTGGCGAGGTCGATCACGTTGAGGCCACCCTTTTGACCAAATGGCACCTCTTGAAAGGGGTCGTAGGCGTCGCGGATTCGGATTTGCATCCAGGGCGGACACGCAAATGTTTGTGCTTGGAGGCAATACGCTTGTGAAAGCAGCTCGGTCATGCCGTATTCAGATAAGATTTGTGTCACGCCAAAACCTGCTTGAAGGATTTGATGTAACGCAACCTTAGAGAGTTCTTGGCGACGTCCTTTCATGCCTCCAGTTTCCAAGATAAACGCCTCGGGCAGTTCAATTCCCGCCTCAGCTAAATCGAGTAAGGCATACGAAACGCCAAAAACAAAAGGTTTTTTACCCGTGCTGAGTGTTTTTTGGTACACTGCTTCTACCGCTTCAGGCTTACTCAGGTAATAACCCGAAAGCGCTGAGCCGCTCTTTTGAATGAGTTGGTCGACCATATAAATGAGGCTCGAGTCTCCGTTTTCTAGGTAGGAAGGCAGCAGCGCAATAAAAACGTAATCAGAAACAGGACCAAACACGCGTTCAAAACCGAGCGTCAATGAGGAATTATACCAGCGGAGGTCGGTGATATGATGCTGACTTCTGAGTTGTTGGGTAGTGCCACTGGAAAGAAAGGTCTGCTCTATGGCTTTTTCACTCAGTACTACTTTGTGACTCTTGAAAAAGGAGATCGGCAAAAATGGAATTTCTTGAATGCTTTTGGGCTGCGCTTTACCCAAGATATCTACGTATTGACGATAAACCGGAATTTGCGCGTATTGGCGCTCAAACGTGGCCAAGGCCGACGCTTCAAAGTTCGTTGCATCGATTTGCTGTAGATATTGCTGCGGGTCCACGGCACAAAGTTAAGCCTTAGCGGGCAGCAATCGCGAATAAATCGGTAATTTTGAACAAAGAAAATTTCAAGTTGTTGGACTTTATATCATGAAAAAAACAGGCGTTCTCCTCATTCAACTCGGCACCCCAGATTCACCAAGTGTGTCTGATGTCCGCAGCTATTTATCCGAATTCCTCAATGACCCGCGCGTCATCGACATTCCTTACTTAGTGCGCAAAATCCTCGTCAACGGCATTATTGTTCCTTTTCGAGCGCCGAAGTCGGCCAAAATCTACAAAGAACTATGGCAGCTTGGCGAAGGCGAATCTCCTTTGCTCACGCACAGCTTGAAACTACAAGCCTTACTCCAAGAAGCATTCGAGGGGCAAGATGTTACCTTTGAGTTGGCCATGCGCTACAAAAACCCTTCGCTAGATGTTGTGCTCGAGCGCATGCGCAAAGCCAACTACGACCGCATCATCATTTTACCGCTCTTTCCGCAGTACGCTTCGGCCTCTTCTGGTTCAGCGATCGAAAAAGCGATGAACATCATCCGCAAATGGTGGGTCATTCCCGAAATCAAAATCATCAGTCAGTTTTATGACAACGACGGCTACCTCGACTCCATCGTAGAGAACGCCAAAAAATTCAACATCCCTGAATACGACCACATTTTGTTCTCCTACCACGGCTTGCCGGAGCGCCAGGTCGACAAAGTCTACGATGGCTCAGACCTCTGCCAAGACCAACCTTGCGAAACCGCCATCAACGACCACAACAAATTTTGCTACAAAGCCACGTGTTACGCCACCACCCGCCTCATCGCAGCGCGTTTGGGCCTTTCCGAAAACCAATACACGGTTTGTTTTCAATCCAGGCTAGACAAAAAATGGCTCACCCCTTTCTCCGATAAAGTCGTGGAAGAATGGGCCGAAAAAGGCGCTAAAAAACTGTTGGTTTTCAGTCCGGCATTTGTTGCAGACTGCCTAGAAACCCTCATTGAAATCGGCGACGAATACCAAGAAATTTTTGAAGAAAAGGGCGGAGAAAAAGTTCAGCTCGTCCCGAGTTCAAATACCCACCCTCTATTTGTAAAAGGCCTGCAGCAACTTATTGAAAAAGAGCTGAGCTAAACCTTGAAATCGAATGGAAATCAACGTACATTTGCAAACTTATTTGAAGAAATGACTATGAATCAAACAGAAAAACTCACTTATAAAGTGAAAGACATCAGTCTTGCTGACTGGGGTCGCAAAGAAATCAAATTGGCTGAAGCCGAAATGCCAGGTCTGATGGCGCTGCGTGAAGAATACGGCAGCAGCAAGCCTTTGGCTGGCGCACGTATCGCAGGATGCTTGCACATGACCATTCAAACGGCCGTTTTGATCGAAACACTCGTTGAACTCGGTGCTGAAGTCACTTGGTCTTCTTGCAACATCTTCTCTACCCAAGACCACGCCGCAGCAGCTATTGCCGCAGCAGGTATTCCAGTTTTTGCTTGGAAAGGCATGAACGAAGAAGAATTCGACTGGTGTATTGAGCAAACTTTATATGCTTTTGAAGGCGGCAAAGCCCTCAACATGATCCTCGACGACGGCGGCGACCTCACCAACATGGTCTTTGACCGTTTCACTGAGCTCACCAAAGACATCAAAGGTCTTTCTGAAGAAACCACAACAGGTGTTCACCGCTTGTATGAGCGCAAGAAAAACGGAACGCTCGTGATGCCAGCCATCAACGTCAACGACTCCGTTACCAAATCTAAATTCGACAACAAATACGGTTGTAAAGAATCTCTTGTAGATGCCATTCGCCGCGCTACCGACGTCATGATGGCAGGTAAAGTAGCCATTGTTTGTGGTTACGGAGATGTTGGTAAAGGATCTGCAGCGTCTTTACAAGGTGCTGGTGCGCGCGTCATCGTTACAGAAATTGACCCAATTTGTGCGCTTCAAGCTGCCATGGACGGTTTTGAAGTAAAACCACTCGACAAAGTGATTCACCTTGCAGACATCATCGTGACTGCAACTGGCAACAAAAGCATTGTTGTTGGGCGTCATTTTGAGGCCATGAAAGACAAATCTATCGTTTGTAACATCGGTCACTTCGACAACGAAATCGATATGGCTTGGCTCAACAGCAACTACGGTGCTTCCAAAATGGAAATCAAGCCACAAGTTGACCTCTACAATGTCAAAGGCAACGACATCATCGTACTTGCAGAAGGCCGTTTGGTCAACCTTGGTTGTGCAACAGGTCACCCATCTTTTGTGATGTCGAACTCCTTCACCAACCAAACGCTTGCGCAACTTGAGCTCTGGAACAACAGCTCAAACTACGAAAACGACGTCTATACGCTTCCTAAGCACCTCGACGAAAAAGTAGCGCGTTTGCACCTCTCCAAAATTGGTGTAGAGCTCGAAACCCTTTCTACTGAACAAGCCGATTACATCGGTGTCACAGTAGAAGGTCCGTTCAAGCCAGAGCACTACCGTTACTAAAATCAGTATACTGCATCAAAAAAGGCGAGCCGTTGGCTCGCCTTTTTTTGTATCTCTTTATTTATCTGGTTCCTGATTTTGAATCGTTTGATCAGATGCGGTAACTTAGTGCCAACTGCATCAAAGGCCCGCCGATTCCTAATTCAGCACCAACAGAAAAGTTATAGTCAATGAAATACCTGAAACCGTAGCACGCTCTAAATGAAACCGGGATAACGAAATTGGCATCGTTAGGATTTTGGTCAATAAGTATGTTGTTTTGCCAAACTGCCCTGGTGCGGAAATTACCGCCAAATGCCAAGCCGATATATTGATCAAGGTTTGGGTCGCGAGAGCCCAAGTGCATGTCAATTCTAAATTGAGGCCTGAAGCGCTGCTTTTCGATCAGGTATGAAGTATTTTGGACTTGCCAGTTGCCGTTGAAGAAAATGCTGTCGTTGGTAGCATAAGAAGCCTTAGCGGCTCCATACATGAGATCAACACCTAAACTAACGTCGTCGCTAACCATGTACATCATACGCAAACCCGACGGCGCCAAACCAGAATAGTTGGGATTGACGTATGAAGGAATACCTTCTACAGTTGGCATATTCAAACGCAAAAAGTTGGGATAACCCGCATAGGCATTGAGAATGACATTACCCTTAAAAAGCCCTTGAGCCTGCCCCGCCATGCAGAACAAGCTCAAGATGAGTGAAAATACGATTTTCATATTTTGAAATTACGCTTCCATCAATTTGATGAGGTTAAGGGCTGAACCAGCTCTAAACCACTCAATTTGTGATGCATTGTAGGTGTGATTAACTTTGATTTGCTCCGACTGACCATTGCTGTGGTTAATTTGCAAAGTAAGTTGGGTGTCTGGGGCAAATGCTTGCAAATCGATGAAGTCGAAGGTGTCGTCTTCTTGGATTTTGTCGTAGTCTGCTTCATTGGCGAAGGTGAGCCCGAGCATCCCTTGTTTTTTGAGGTTGGTCTCGTGGATTCTTGCAAAAGATTTGACCAACACCGCACGGACACCCAAATGACGTGGCTCCATTGCAGCATGTTCTCTCGAAGATCCTTCTCCGTAGTTGTGGTCTCCGACAACAATAGAGGGAACGCCTGCCGCTTTGTAAGCGCGCTGAACTGCCGGTACTTCGCCGTATTCACCAGTAAGTTGATTCTTGACTTTATTTGCTTCACCGTTAAAGGCGTTTTCAGCACCAATTAACATGTTGTTTGAAATGTTATCGAGGTGGCCACGGAAACGCAACCAAGGGCCCGCCATGGAAATGTGGTCGGTGGTACATTTACCTTTTGCTTTGATGAGCAAGCGCGCGCCAGTGATGTTTTGGCCATCCCAAGTCGGGAAGTTCTCAAGTAATTGGAGGCGCTGTGAGTCTGGAGCAACAGCAATTTCAACGTGGCTACCATCGGCAGCTGGCGCTTGATAACCGTTGTCTTCGACTGCAAAACCACGCGTTGGCAATTCGTCGCCAACTGGCGCTTCTAATTTCACTTGCTCGCCTTTGTCGTTGGTGAGGGTGTCTGTCAGCGGATTGAAGCCGAGGTCACCAGCGATAGCCAAAGCGGCCACCATTTCTGGGCTCGTTACAAATGCGTGTGTATTTGGATTGCCATCGGCACGCTTCGAGAAGTTGCGGTTGAAAGAGTGAACGATGGTGTTTTTTTCTTGTTTTTCGGCGCCTTCGCGTGCCCACTGACCAATACATGGCCCACAAGCGTTGGTAAATACTTTGGTGCCCATTTTTTCGAAGTCTGCGAGAATGCCATCGCGGTCTGCGGTGTAACGCACCTGCTCAGAACCAGGATTGATTCCAAACTCTGCTTTCGGCGTAATGCCTTGTGCAACTGCTTGCTTCACGATAGAAGCCGCACGCGCTAAATCTTCGTAAGAGGAGTTGGTACAAGAACCAATTAAGCCCCACTCTACTTGCAATGGCCAACCATTTGCAGTAGCTTCTGCACGCATTTTGGATACGGGCGTACCGCGGTCTGGGGTAAACGGACCGTTGATATGTGGTTCGAGTTCGCTCAAATTGATTTCGATGAGTTGGTCGAAGTATTTTTCTGGTTCTGCGTACACTTCTTGGTCACCAGTGAGGTGCTCTGCAATGGCATCGGCAGCAGTGACAACTTCTTGACGGCCAGTTGCAATGAGGTAGCGACGCATTGATTCGTCGTAACCAAATGTGGAGGTCGTGGCTCCGATTTCGGCACCCATGTTGCAAATGGTACCTTTACCTGTACAAGACAAAGAAAGTGCACCGTCGCCAAAATACTCGACAATAGCACCTGTACCGCCTTTCACGGTGAGGATATCGGCAACTTTTAAGATGACGTCTTTGGCGGAAGTCCAGCCGCTGAGTTTACCTGTCAATTTAACGCCGATTAATTTCGGGAATTTGAGCTCCCAAGCCATTCCGGCCATGACATCTACTGCATCTGCACCACCGACACCGATGGCTACCATACCCAAACCACCCGCGTTCACGGTGTGGGAATCGGTACCGATCATCATGCCGCCCGGAAACGCGTAGTTTTCTAAAACGACTTGGTGGATGATGCCAGCTCCTGGTTTCCAGAAGCCGATGCCGTATTTATTGGAAATAGAAGAAAGGAAGTTGAATACTTCGTTGTTTTGATTGAGGGAGTCTTGTAAGTCCTAGCTCGCACCTACTTTGGCTTGAATGAGGTGATCGGCATGAACTGTAGACGGTACCGCAACGCGTTTTTTACCAGCTTGCATAAACTGCAAAAGCGCCATTTGAGCGGTTGCATCTTGCATAGCTACGCGGTCTGGAGCGAAATCGACATAAGACTTTCCGCGTTCAGAAGCTGTGGTAGCTTCTCCTTCCCAAAGGTGGGCGTAAAGGATTTTTTCGGATAAAGTAAGCGGACGGCCCACTACTTTACGCGCTGCAGCAATACGAGCAGGGTAGCGCTCGTAAACGCGTTGAATCATGTCGAGGTCAAAAACTTTCATAGTGCGATTTTGTGTTTTTTAATGCGCACCAAATTTAAGGATTTTAAACCATTTTCACTCGTTCCTTTTGCTAAAAAATCGACAACAAAGCAGCGCTCCCTTCGATCATTTACCAAAATGACTTAAATTTATATATTTCCAATGTCATTTGGCAGGGATACAAATGTTTAATAGCACATCAGTGAAAACCATTTTAAGAATTTTAATCGGACTGCCCTTTGTGACTTCAATTTACAGCCAAAATGTTGACAAAAATGAAGTACCCACAAACGACACAGAAATAGTCATCAAAAACAAGGCTGCTTATTCCGAGCATTTTATTCAAGGACTCAAAGAACTTGGTTTTCAAAAAATAGAATTAAAAGACAGTTTGTTCATTATTGACAATAAAGACACAGTTCTATTTTCTGACACACCAAAAATAGGAGAATCAAGCGTATACACGGGCAAACAAGGAAATTTAGCCATAGCCGTTACGGTAAAACGCAGCAATTACACGACGGTTGATTATCAAATTGAAATGGTTGAATTTGGCAAGACAAGCCACACGCAAATTGGATTACACTAGATAACTTTACCACGTTGCATCAAAAATAAGTCTCAACTTTTCAAAACGAATGATGAATCAGCTTTATTCACTGCTCTTTTTAGTGCTGCTTTCGGGAAGCGATAGCGTTTACCAGCGCGGCAAAGCCTCCTATTATGCGCAATCCATGAACGGCAGGCGCACCGCTTCGGGGCAAATTTATTGTTCGGATAGCCTGACCGCCGCACACGCCCGCTTGCCTTTTGGCACTCGAGTTGCCGTGCGCAACCTCAAAAACGACTCCACGGTTGTGCTGTGCATCATCGACAGAATGTCGGCTTCGAGTAGCCGCATCATCGACGTGAGTTGGGCAGCAGCTAAAAAACTTAATTTTGTGCGCGATGGGCTGGCACAAGTCGAGCTCACGCTCATCGACACGATTCCACTCAAATGAAGCAACTTCCTTTTCATCAGCTCAACATCATCGATCTTTCTACGGTATTGGCTGGGCCTTCTGTCGGTACTTTTTTTGCCGAACTCGGGGCGCGCGTCATTAAAATTGAACACCCCAAATACGGCGACGTCACCAATACTTGGCGCTTGAAACAAGAAAGCGATTCAAGCAAGCAAAGTGCCTATTATTCAAGTGTCAATTACCTGAAAGAAAACTTGGCACTCGACTTAACTATTGAGGCCCACTATGCTCTTTTTCAAGCACAGCTCAAAGACGCAGACATCGTTTTGATGAATTTCAAAAAAGGAGACGACGCCAAACTCAAAGTGCGGCCCGAAGACCTTTGGGCGATCAACCCTAGTTTAATTATCGGGAAAATATCTGGCTTCGGTTCCCAAAACGACCGCATAGCCTACGACCTGATTTTACAAGCTGAAACTGGCTTTATGTCCATGAATGGCACGCCAGAAAGCGGCCCCGTTAAAATGCCAGTGGCACTCATCGATGTGCTGGCCGCTCATCAGCTCAAAGAAGGCTTGCTACTTGCTTTGCTGCAAAGAGCACAGGCCCCCAAAGGTCAGGTGGTGAGTGTCTCACTTTACGACGCCGCCATCTGTAGTTTGGCCAATCAGGCGGCTAATTACCTTATGTGTGCACAAGTACCTCAGCGCATAGGAAGCCTGCACCCAAACATTGCGCCTTACGGTGAAATCTTCCAAACAAAAGACGATAAGCTGCTCACCTTTGCCATTGGCTCCAACCTCCACTTTCATAAATTATTAAAATCTTTAGACCTTCTGGTACTCGAAGAAGAGGTCCAATTCAAATCCAACATTGAACGCGTCAAAAACAGAACAGCGCTTGCGCACATCATCCAAGAAAAAGTGGGCGAGCTTCTTGCAGCACCCTTACTTTCCAATCTTCAAGAACTTGGGGTGCCGGCCGCACAAATTCAAACACTCGACCAAGTATTCGCAAATCCAAATGCGCAAGAATTGGTCAGAGTAGAACAAATTGGCAGCCAAAGCACCAAACGCGTTTCACAAATTGCCTTTAAATTTGAAGCATGATCCGCAGTCCACAAAATGAAACCGAATGGGAAGCTTACTACAAGCTGCGCTACGACGTCTTGCGCGCACCTTGGGGGCAAGCAAAAGGAAGCGAACAAACTGCAGATGAAGCGCAACACCAACATTTTGCTTTTTTCAACGATGCAAATCAAATCATTGCCTTGGGCAGACTTGATCAAACAGCACCTCACGTGGGCCAAGTCAGGTTCATGGCTGTTGCAACCAACCAGCAAGGTAAAGGCATCGGCAAAGTGATCATGAATGAAATAGAAGCCGTTTGCAAGGCCAAAGGATACCTGCAAATCATTTTACATGCAAGGGAAGTTGCGCTCCCGTTTTATCAAAAATTAGGCTATCAAATGGTGGAACCCTCTCACCTCCTTTTCGGTGAAATTCAACATTATTTAATGCAAAAAACGCTTGACGCATGACCCAAAACGACTTCGTTCTCTCCGAATTTTACAAAATCATTACGCCCAACAAAGTCAGTATGTTTGAACGCATAGCCCCACAGCGCAGCCGCCATTTGGTTGTAGGGCTAGAAAATATCCAACAGGACCACAACGCCTCGGCAATTATGCGCAGCATGGATTGCTTGGGTTTTCAAGAATTGCACCTCATCGAAAAGAACAACAGTTATCAATTCCAAAGAGATATCGCGCTTGGCGCCGCACGCTGGCTAGATGTTG
>JBIIZO010000034.1:0-14838 GCA_044346245.1 Crocinitomicaceae bacterium | reverse complement strand
GTGGGTTACCAAGCCGACTACATGCCTTTGGCTTATTTCGGTACCTTCTCTGGTTCTAGCAAGCTCAATGCTTCTATTTCATTCTTGCCAAGTGTGAATATCGTGCTTACCTCTGACAAGAGCCTCTGGACACGCTGCCCAATTGTTGAGCTTGGTCGCAACACAGCCCTCAACGTAGGCGGAGCACAACCAGGTGCCTTGCGCAAAAGTCCGAGTGTAGATAAAAATGGCAATCCTGACGGAACAGGCACCGGTATGGGTTGGTTCCCGGGTTACGCTGTAGACATCGAATCAGGAGCGCGCTTGTACATGGCATTCGGAGAAAACTCTTTCCTAGGCGGTGAAAATGGTGCCGACATGATCTGGAACCCAACGGATCGTTTAGTGAGCAACGTTGGTACACCACTTATGGGTGGTGTGCAACCTATTTACGTATTTAGTTACAATCAGGCGAGCATCAATGGTTTCAGCTCTGGCTATAACTTCCCTGCTTATGTTCCTGCTGATGCAGAAAACAACAATATGAACTTTGCTTACAACAAGTATTTGGAGGTGGAAGGCGGCAGTACATCAGCGAAGCGCGAGCTTTATGGTTCACTTAGCTGGATTTCCTACCCAATGTTAGCGCCAAATCAAGAGTTGCTGTCTACCGACGTCACCATCCGTTTGCACATCAACAAAGAATATAAAAACTTTGTGGCTACAGGGCAGAACGGCGGCAAGCCAATGTACGGGTGGTCTATGGAAGACATCGCTACAAAAGTGGGTTCGCAAGACATGCTCAAAGAAGCCTTGGCGCTGATCAATGTAGTGCCAAATCCTTATTATGCTTTCTCTGAGTACGAGCGCAACAAACTAGATAACCGCATCAAGATAACCAACCTTCCAGAACAGTGTCAGATCAGGATCTACACGGCCAATGGCAAGCTCGTGCGCAACATCAAAAAAGACAGCCCACTTACCTTCCAAGATTGGGACCTCACCAACCATGCAGGTATTCCAGTTGCGGGTGGTATTTACCTCATCCACGTGGAAGTACCAAACGTTGGGGAACGGGTCCTGAAGGCTTTCATTGCGATGCGGATGGTCGATCTTCAAAACATTTAATTTTTTCATATGAAATCTTTACTCCAAATACTTTTTCTCCTTTTAGCACTGAGTACCAACGCGCAGGTCTACACACTTCCCAATTTACCTTATGATTTTGCGGCCTACGAGCCTGCAGTTGATGCGCAAACCATGCAAATTCACCACGATAAGCACCATGCTGCGTACGTAACGAACCTCAACAAAGCCATCACCGGAACAGCCATGGAAAAGATCAGCATGAACGACCTGCTCATGTATGCGAGTTTTCGTTCAGCAACGGTGCGCAACAACGCCGGTGGCCACTACAACCATAGTTTGTTTTGGGATATCCTCGCGCCAAAAGCAAGTCAGCGTCCTATTTCCAAAGAACTTCAATTGGCAATTCATGCCAAATTCACCTCCATCGACTCGCTTATTGCCAGCGTCAATAAAGCAGCAAGCACCCGCTTTGGCAGTGGTTGGGCTTGGCTCATGGTGACGCCAAACGGGCAATTAGCTGTGGTGAGTACGGGCAATCAAGACAATCCGATCATGGATGTGAGCAGCGAACGTGGCATTCCAATTCTCGGCATCGATGTTTGGGAACACGCCTACTACCTCAAATACCAAAATAAAAGAGCCGATTACCTCAATAATATTTGGTCACTGATCAATTGGGGTGCGGTATCAGACAAATATGCAGCGGCACTCAACGACCCTTTGCTCAAAGAAATTGAAAAAGACAACTGGCTGGCCATCAAAGATTTTCATAAAGTAATGGCCCAAACTTTTCATCCGGCAGAAGAAAAAAACTTTGCGCCTTTATTGAGCCGCTCCGGCGAACTTTATGCCAAGGCCATCTTACTCAAAAACTCAACTCCGCCTGTTTCTGCCAACAACACAGGCATTCAGGATGCCCTTACCAGACTTGAAAAACAGTGCTTGGACATCCATCAATTGGCACAAAAACCAAGTAAAGATCAGGAGAAGAAAAACGCGCAACTTTTCGAAATGATTACCAAAGCACACGATATCTTTCACGAGGTGGAAGGCCTCTGCCACGACTAATTGCCGCAG
Source organism: Crocinitomicaceae bacterium (assembly GCA_044346245.1). GTDB lineage: Bacteria > Bacteroidota > Bacteroidia > Flavobacteriales_D > Crocinitomicaceae > UBA952. The sequence continues at coordinate 12,693 of JBIIZO010000034.1, read as the reverse complement.
AACTTAACCTTGCGTTAAAACCTTTGCAAGGCAATTGCGTATCTTTGTCAAAAAAGAGCTGGTGCGTTTTGAGTTAACCAAAGAATTTATTGCCGAACTGCGTCAGAGAATTGTGGCGCAAGACAGTCTTTGGATCCAAGAGCAAGTCTTAGAACTCCACTACGCTGAGGTAGCCGAAATTCTCGATAAACTCACCAACGACGAAGCCAAATTCATCTACTTCATGGTAGATGAAGACACCCAGGCCGACATCTTAATGGAGCTTGAAGAGGAAGTCCGCGACCGTTTCTTGGCCTCGCTTTCCAGTAAAGAGATGGCCGATCAGCTCGAAAACCTCGACTCCGATGACGCCGCTGATATCCTCGGAGACCTCCCCGACGAAAAAATCCAGGAGGTCATTTCTCAAATGGAAGACGACGAAGCTGCAGAAGACATCGTCGACCTCCTCAATTACGACGACGACACCGCAGGGGGTCTTATGCAAAAAGAGTTTTTTCAGGCCAACGTCGAATGGCCTGTAAACCGCGCCATCATTGAACTGCGCAAACAAGCGGAAGACGTCGAGAAAGTATACAACATCTTTGTTGTCGACGACGACGACCACCTACTTGGTGTGCTGTCGCTCAAAAGACTACTCTTTGCCAACGCGCGCACCAAAATCGAAAACATTTACCAAAGCAAAAAAATCATCTCGGTCAAGACCAGTGATTCCGCAGAATTGGTCTCGAAAGTCATGGAAAAATATGACCTCGTCTCGGTTCCTGTTGTGGACTACCAAAATAAATTAGTGGGCCGCATTACCCTAGACGACGTCGTGGATTACATCAAGGAAGAGGCCGACAAAGACTTCCAGATGGCAACAGGTATCTCCGACAAGGTAGACTCCGACGCCGCAATTTGGAAGGTAGGTTTTTCGCGCTTGCCTTGGCTGATCATCGCCATGTTTGGCGGCACCATTGGCGCTAAAGTCATCTCTAATTTTGAAGCAAGCATTACGGCCATCCCAGCTATGGCCTTTTTCATCCCACTCATTACCGCCATGGGAGGAAACGTAGGCGTGCAATCTTCGGCAATTGTAGTGCAATCCTTAGCCAGAGGCGACAAAGACCTCGGTAGAATTCTCCCTAAACTCATCCGAGAAGGAAGCGTAGGCCTCATGAACGGGCTCATTTTATCGAGTTTGGTCTTTTTGGTGGCCACCGTTTTTGTCGATGTTCATTTAGGTGTGGTGGTGAGTTTATCGCTCTTCACGGTCATCTTATTTGCTGCCATCTTCGGCACGCTCTTCCCCATGATCTTGAATCGTTACAAAATTGACCCCGCGCTCGCTATTGGCCCCTTCGTAACGACCCTCAACGACGTCATTGGCATCTTCATTTATTTCTCGATCGGCTTGCTCTTGATGTGATGACACAAGCGCAGCTCGGCCTCAAAGAAAATTGGCAACAATTTAGCTTACTTGTATTGGTCAATGCCTTTGTTGGTGGTATGGTGGGAATGGAGCGCAGCATTCTGCCGGAATTAGCCGAAGTAGAATTTCATTTAGCTGCTAAGACAGCCATACTCTCTTTTATTGTCGTGTTTGGGATTACCAAAGCGCTCACCAATTATTTTGCAGGATCACTCGCCAATAAATACGGACGGAAAAAATTCCTTGTGATCGGCTGGGTGTTTGCCCTACCCGTTCCTTTTTTACTGATTTATGCACCTAATTGGTCCTGGATCATTGTGGCCAATGTTTTTCTTGGCATCAATCAGGGCTTGGCCTGGAGCAGTACGGTAGTCATGAAAATCGATTTAGTGGGCGCAAAAAACCGAGGCTTTGCCATGGGAATCAATGAGGCTGCCGGCTATTTAGCGGTTGGTGCTGTAGCCTTTTTAAGCGCGAGTATTGCCAATGCATACGGCGTCCGACCTTATCCCTTTTACATTGGTATCGTACTCGCTATTTTTGGACTTTTGTCAAGTATTTTTCTGATCAAAGACACCCGTTCTTTTGTCCAACGCGAAGGCGCAGAAAGCAAAGCAACACTCTTGAAAAATATTTTTTCCGAAACCTCCTGGAAACACCCCAATTTGAGCGCCATTAGCCAAGGCGGCTTGGTCAACAATCTCAACGACGGCATGATCTGGGGCTTGTTTCCCATCTTACTCCTCAGCAAAGGATTCAGCGCAACGGAACTCGCACAAATTATTGCCATTTACCCCGCAGTCTGGGGACTCAGCCAGCTTTTTACCGGCAAATTGGCCGATCGCTACGCCAAAAAATCCTTGCTCTTTTGGGGCATGTTCATACAGGGGCTCGCCATACTCGGCTTCATCTGGGCGCAATCATTTGCTGCCTTTGCCATCCTCAGCGTCTTGCTTGGACTCGGCACAGCGGTGGTCTACCCCACCTTCTTAGCTGCCATCGCAGACAACACCCACCCGAGCCAGCGCGCCCAAAGTATAGGCGTGTATCGCCTTTGGCGAGACCTCGGCTACGCTGTGGGCGCGCTACTCACCGGCATTCTCGCCGATATTTGGTCCACCAATACCGCCATTTTCGCCATCGGGAGCCTCACCATCCTTTCGGCGCTCTTGATCCAATTGCGCATGCGCCCGGTTTCCTAGAATCAAAAAAGCTTCGTATCTTTGCACTCCACTAAACCTTGGAGAGGTGTCCGAGTGGTTGAAGGAGCACGCCTGGAAAGTGTGTATAGGCCTAAAGCTTATCGAGGGTTCGAATCCCTCTCTCTCCGCAGAATAATTGAAAAGCTAGCCGTCAGGCTGGCTTTTTTGTTTTACAGGCGTCAAAAGCTTGCTTTTGTAAGCAATGTGAAATAAAAAAGGCATAGTTGCGCAGCAACTGGCTTTTCAATTGTTTTGATCCACCCCACAAGGGTTCACGAGCGATAGCGAGTAATCCATTTCAAAGGAGAGTACGCGTAGCGCACTCAAAAATTCCTACTCACCCCCAAAAACAAAGTATTGGTCCATCTTGCCTCAATGGGCGTGTTATTGATCAAGAAAGTGTAGCGATAGCCGCCTTCAATTAGAAAATGTTTGGTTTTGTAGCTAGCGCCTAATCCAAGAATTGCCGTGTGATACGTTTGTCTTAATTGTTCAACTTCTGTCCAAGAATAATAGCTACCATAAACGTAGTTGGCAGTTGCGACCATATTCCACTTTTTTTCGGGAGCAAACATGTAATACCTGAAAAATGGACCCACCCATCTGGAAAGACGGATATTTGGCAGCGCCAAAGAATCTTTGGCGAAAATAGTCTGATAATCGGTGTTGTACTCTAAACCAAATGCCATTTTTTCATTCAAGTGCACGCCGATTCTCGGACCAATTTTCATGGCTCCTCCACCTTGCTCTGCTCCTCCGGCAATAAGTGCACCAAAATTCATCCCTAAATGCAAACCGTAGCGATTCATCGTATCTTGCTTACTGACTTGTGCGTAGCTACTTGTGATGTGCAACAGCAAAGCTGAAAATAGTAGAAAAGTCCCCCTCATTGTTTTTAATTACACCAAAATTTATTCCCGACCTAACGCTTTTCGGGCAATATTTATTGCCTATTACACTGCTTGACATTTAATTACATATATTTGACGTGTGCAAAACCTACTCCTCATCCTATTCGTCCTCGCCATTTTTCCTTTGGCAATATTTGCTAAAAAGCAACCAAACAATACATATATCAAGATAGGATATGTGGCAGTTGTGCTGATTTCGATGGGGTATCTATCCTTTGACTACCTGCAAAATCCCAAAGAATCTTCTGCTTTTACCTTGATTTTATTACTTGTATTGGTTTCAACCAACAAGCTGTTTAATCCGAAAGCTTCGAGGTAGTTTCAACACCCTTAAACCACCTCCGTATTCCCCTTCCCACCCAAAAACGGCTTTCCTTTCAAGGCTTGAATAAGTGTTGACAGCGCCAAAAGTCCATAGAGAAGCGCTACGACAATAGTCAATTTGGTGTTCTTTAAAACATAAAATGAAAGCACGGGCAAGACTTGCAAGGCGTGCATGCCGATGAAGTGCGAGACGCGCAGATCGCCGACGGTTTTGCTCCAGCCCATGATGAATAACTTGGAGTTGTCGTTGAGGGCGCCGACGCTGTGATTGAGGGTGGAGCCCATGGCGAAGCCTTCAAAAGAGAAGATGACGAAAATGAGGATAGACAAGCGGATGGCCCACAAATAATAAGTTGGTAGCTCGGGAAAGGAATTGCTGAAGAAGAGATAGCCGACATAGGCGGTGTAGAGCGTTGCAGCCGATGCAGCAAGGGCCATCATGGAGTAAAGTGCGGCGTAAACTGGGGTGCTCATGTTGTAATGTGAAAGCTGCCCCCTGCCCGCTTGAAGCGCAATATAAGCGATTTCAAAACCCAATAATAAAATAATGGACCAATTGAATAAATTGACGTTGAAATTGGGCAGGTAATAGCAATACCAACCCATGGCCCAGGCAAAAGTCAAGGTAGAAAAAGCGAATTTAAAGGGCTTGTACCAGGCACTTACGCCGTAGACTTGTGTCGAGGAAGTTTTGGCTAAAATCAAAAAGAGAATGGAAAGTACGAGGCAAGCCAGACCGAAATAAAACATGGTTTCATTGCGGTATTTGAGTTGTTGGAGGAAGTGGATCATTTGAAATATCTTTTGTTTAATTCATGACACAACCACGCCGAGCCGCTGCCGATGAGCGCGCCAACGAGGACATCACTCGGGTAATGTACGCCTAAATGCATGCGCGAATAACCCGCCGCACTTGCCCAAATAAAACTGGGCGCAATGACGTACCATTTGGGGAAAGCCAAACTCAAGGAAGTAGCCGTGGCAAATGCCTCAGAAGTATGTCCGGATGGAAAGGAGGGGCTGCCGGCACTGGTCAGTTTTTGTATTTCGGGGTACGTTACAAACGGGCGGTCTTTGTCGATTGCAAACTTTAAGGGGGTGGTAATGAGTGCCGAGGTGAGCAGGGTGGCGCCGATGTAATACCCTTTGTTTTGGAGCGTTTGATCCTTTTGGATAAATCCGATAGAGGTGACAATAAGAGGCGCGCCAAGACCAATTGGAGACACCGAATTGGTTATCAATTTAAAAGCCGGGTCTAGGGCTGCGTTGCGCTCAATATTGATTTTTCTGAGTAAATCGATGTCGAGGTTTTGGGCCACCAAATTTGAACCTAGATGCAACAAAAGAAAGAAAATGATCAAACGACGCATGGCAATTTATTTATCCAAATTTCTGATATCCTTCACATAAATGATATCGCTCTGATAGCCTTCCGAACAGACGCGAATCATGGCGTTGGTGACTTGGCCCATGGTGCTGATGACATTCGGGAAAAATAATTTGAGAAACGGAGACATCCAACCCAGATAGTTGTAGTATTTCAAGACATGTTGTTGACCAACTGCAGGAATCATCATGCCAATTCGGAAGCCAAATGCTTGTTTGAAGGGTAATTTGAGTAGGTCGTTTTCGACTTTCCCTTTGATGCGGGCCCAATGCAAGCGGCCTTTTTCGCTGCGATCAGTACCGCCGCCGCTCACGTACACAAAAGAAAGCTGAGGCTGATTTCCTATTGCTTTGGCAAAGGCCATGGTAGTGTCGTAGGTGAGTTTTTCGTAAAGTGGTTTTTCCATCCCGACTGAACTCACGCCTGCACAAAAGAAACAGGCATCATAACCTTGTAATTTGGTATCGTTTTCTGGAAGATCGAGAAATTCAGCAACAATATATTCGCTTAATTTGGGGTGTGACTTGCCGCTTGGTTTTCTGCTCACACTCAAAATTTCTTGAACGCGTGGGTCGTTGAGACATTCGATTAAAATTCCTTCACCGATCATGCCGGTGGCTCCTGTTAAAATGATTTTCATTTATTGCGATTAAAAGGTTGTTTTCAAGCCCATATCAAGGCCCATTTTCTCAAAGGCGATATCATTTGGTTCCCAAAGTTCAATTTTATTTCCTTCCAAATCCATAATATGCAGAAACTTGCCGTACTTATAAACTTCAATAGAATCTAAAATTTGAACCCCATTCTTTTTAAATTCCGAGACAAGATAGTCCATATTTGCAACCCGATAATTAATCATGAATTCTTTGGTAGACGGACCAAAATAAGTTGTCGTTTCCTTGAAGGGACTCCACTGTAAAAATCCTTTTTGCGTGCTGTCTCCACCTCTGTAAAATTCAAAAACGGCACCGTATTGATTTGTGTTTAATCCTAGATTTTTCTCATACCATTCTCTGAGTGCTTTAGGGTCTTTGCACTTAAAGAAGATGCCGCCGATACCGGTGACTTTTTTTGTTTTTTCGGGTTGGTCCGCGCGATGAATCATTTCATTTATGGTAAAACCAAAAGTGGAGGAGAGCAAGATGAGCAGCAGTGTTTTCTTCATATTTGAATTGAATGATTTTACTGAAAAGTTGGATTGGGAAACAAACTATACATATTGTCAAAATCTACTTCGTCACCAAATTGATAGCGATGTTTAAGCAAGGCTTCTTTTTGAAAACCGAACTTTTGCATTAGGCGATTCGAGGGCACATTATCCGTAGCTACAAAGGCTTCGATGCGATACAAGTCCATTTCGTTTTTACCGTAGGCAAGAATAGGTTCTAAGGCTTCAGACATGTAGCCTTTGCGTTTGAATTCGTCCTGCTTTAAACTGTAAAAAAGTTCGGCGCGATGGTGCTGTTTGGCCCAAGAATGATAGCCCGCCCAACCCAAAACTTCCTGCGTTTCTTTCGAGACTAATTGAAAAAATTGAATGGTTAGGTTATAAGTAGAAAACCCGCCTTTGTAGCGGCTGCACTCGAGTTCGTATTCTTCGTCGTTTTGATGCCCAAAAATGCGCATAATTTCTTCTTTTTCATTGGTAGAAAAAATTGCATCATAGGTTGCTTGATCGAATAAAACGAGGTGCAGTCTGGGCGTTTCTAACATTGGTTGAAAAGTCTTCACCAAACGAAGGTACTCATTCACATCGAACTGAAAAAAATCGGGCAGAATTACTACCTTTGTTTTTATGCGCAATCTCATCGCTTTTTTGCAACGTTTCCGGATCTTCTTGGTCTTTGCTGTGCTGCAAATTTTGGCGCTCAGTTGGTACGTCACTTACTTGAGTTTTCCGCGCAATCAATTCCTAACTACCAACAACAATATTGCGATTCAAATCCTCGAATGGGAACACGACCTCACCAAGCATTTCAACCTGAGTAAAAACAATACTCAACTGCAATGGGAAAACACCTACTGGCGCAAACGACAGCCCCAATTTATGTATCAGCTGACTCGCTCCAAAGTCAAAATAAACGATACTATTTTTGAACAACAATACACCTACATTCCAGCAGAAGTCATCAATTCAAGTGTGGATCGCCGCAATAATTATTTTACACTTAACGTTGGGAGCGCTCAAGGTATCAAGCGCGGAATGGGCGTTTTTTGTCACAAAGGTGTGGTTGGCGTGATCCACTATGCCAGTAAGCACTACAGTTTGGTTAAAACGGTACTGACCGAAGACATCAATATCGACGTCAATATCAACACAAAAAAATCTGTTTTACCTGGCTTCATCAAATGGGATGGCCGAAATCCGCGCTATGGCACCATTACCGGTATCAACAACGATTTGCGCATCAAAAAATGGTCTAAAGTAGTCACGCGCGGTGGCTCTGGCATCTTCCCGAAAGGCATTCCAGTCGGAAAGGTCAGTCATACAGAACCCATTGAAGGGCAAGCGCAATGGAAAGTTGACATCCTATTTGCTGCCGATTACCGTACCTTACAACGTGTCTACGTCATTAAAAATCTACACTTAGCTGAGCAAACTGCGCTAGAAGCCCGAATTCCAGAAGACGACGAATAACATGAATATCGTTTACAAACATATCATCCGCTTTGTGGTCTTTGCTTTTTTGCAGGCATTGGTCTTCAATCAGCTCAACATTGGTTTCGGCATTCACCTCATGATCCAGCCGCTATTCATCATGCTACTGCCTTTTGAACTGACTGTTATTCCAATAATGGGCATCGCCTTTTTAATGGGTTTAGTGATCGATATTTTCTCCAATACCTATGGCCTCAATACTTCAGCATTGGTCTTGATGGCCTACCTACGGCCTATCGTCTTTAAAATTTACGGGCCGCGCGAAGGATATGACCCACTCAAAGAACCGACCTCTCAAGACATGGGCAGCAATTGGTTTGCACTTGTTTATGGCTTGCTACTTGGGCTACATACCTTTTGGTTCTTTTTACTCGAAATTTTTGAATTGGGCCGTTTCGGTTTTATCTTGCAAAAGACCTTATTCAGCGGCGTGCTTTCATTCTTGTTGGCGCTGCTCATCCAGAGTTTCATTTTGAATAGCAAACAGAAAAAATGAACCTAGACGCGCGCCGAAATGTCATCATCAGTTTTTTTATCTTGGTAATTGGCATTTACCTGTTCAAGTTGTTCTATATGCAAGTCATAGACGACACTTGGACACTCCGCGCCCAAGAAATCGCCGAAAAACGCAAAGAAATCTTTCCGCCAAGGGGCGTCATCTTTGACCGCAACGGCAAAAAAATCGTAACCAACCAAACCTACTATAACCTCATGATGGTCGAGGACAGCATCGTCGATCTCGATACCGCTGCTTTTGCCAAACTCATCGGTTGGACGCGCCAAGAAGTTCGCAATCGCTTCAAAGAAATTGTAGCCGGCGAGGGTTCTTACTACAATAAAATTTCGCGCAAGCGTACGCCCAATTATCAAAAAATCCGGGCCTACCCCTTCTTGAAAGAACTCACCCTAGAAGAAATGTCTCTTATTGCGCCGCATTTGGCCAATTTCAAAGGCTTTTACGAAGAAGCGACTAGTGCGCGCAACTACCCGTACAAAAGTGCCGCCAACATCTTAGGGTATCTTTCAGAAGTTTACCGCGAAGAAATCGATGAAGACCGCTTCTATAAACCCGGCAACAACATCGGCCGTGCAGGAATAGAACGCTTCTACGAAAAAGAACTCCGAGGCATCAAAGGCATCAAATACATCGTAACCTCTGCGCTCAACAACGCCATTGAATCTTATGCCGATGGCAAATACGACACCACTGCGCGCCAAGCTGAGCCCTTGAAAATGGGAATGGATGTAGTGTTGCAAACCTATGGAGAGGAGCTCATGCTCAAGAAAAAAGGCTGTATTGTAGCCATCGAGCCATCTTCAGGTGAAATCCTGAGCATGGTATCGGCACCATCATACGACCCCAACTTATTAGTTGGCAAGCGTAATATTAGCGCCAATTATCCCAAACTGGCCCGCGACCCGAATCTGCCTTTGTTCCCACGGCCTTTGCAAGCAGAATACCCGCCGGGGTCGATTTTCAAGTTGGTCCAGAGTTTAATTGGTATGCAAGAAGGTGTCATCAATGCCAATACGGGCTTTCCTTGCGACAAAAGCCTTGTTGGTTGCCACAACCATCCATCGGCACGCAACATCGCCGAAGCGATTCAATATTCCTGTAACCCTTACTACTACATGGCTGTTCGACGTATTATCCAGCAAGGTGTCAAGAAAAACATTTACTCCGATGCCGAATACGGACTCAATAAATGGTACAAATACATCCGCAGTTTTGGTTTGGGTGAAACTTTCGATACCGATGTGAGCGGGCAAAGACCTGGCCTCATTCCAAATCCTGCTTTCTACGACAAATGGTACGGGCACCATACATGGGCCTTCTCTACCATACGTTCCATTTCTATTGGCCAGGGTGAAGTAAAGCTCACGCCGCTGCAAATGGCGAATATCGTGGCCATCATCGCCAATAAAGGTTGGTACTATACCCCGCATTTTGTGCGCGCAATTGGCCGCCATGGCTCTTTGCCTCAGTTTCGTAAAAAACGCTGGACCATGATCAATTACCGCCACTTCGACGCCGTCATGGAAGGCATGCGCAGGGTCGTCAATGAGCCCGGTGGTACCGGAAAAATGGCGCGCCTCGACGACATCATGGTCTGTGGAAAAACCGGCACCGTACAGAACCCACACGGCGAAGACCACTCCGTCTTCTTTGCTTTTGCACCCATGAAAAAACCTAAAATCGCCATTGCGGTCTTTGTAGAAAATGCAGGTTGGGGCGGTACTTGGGCAGCGCCAATTGCCTCCTTAATGATCGAAAAATACCTCAAAGGAAAAGTTTCAGATTTAGAGAAAGAAAAGCGCATTTTAGAGGCGTCCATTGCTTATCAATCTTCGAATTAATGCGCAAACAAGAGAGCCTCACAGAACACCTCGACTGGCCGCTTTTTGGCGCCTTGCTCACCATGCTTTTGATGGGTTTGGCCACGGTTTATTCTGTTGCCTACAACGAAGATGCGCCGTCGCTCTTCAACTTCTCAGAGAAATATGGTCGCCAATTATTTTGGATTGTCTTTTCTTTATTTTTAGGATTACTTGTCTTTCTCATTGACTCTGACATTTACCGCAGGTTTGCCATTCCCATTTATTTATCGACACTCGTGCTCCTCGTGGTGGTGCTCTTCATGCCCGCAGTGCACGGTGCCCACGCCTGGCTTGGTGTGGGCTCTTTTGGGGTGCAGCCCGCAGAATTTGCCAAAATATCTACCTCCCTACTACTTGCCAAGTACATCAGTGGACTCACCGTTAAGCAACAAACCACCAGTACAGTCTTAACTGCCAGTAGCATTTTGCTCATACCAATGGTCTTGATTTTATTGCAGCCCGATGCTGGTACTTTCGTGGTATTCACCTCTTTTCTCTTCGTGATGTACCGAGAAGGCCTGACCTTTGATCCTATTTTGCTTCAGTTTGTCAATGCCATTCCGGGTGTGCGTTACAAAGAAACATGGGTCGGCTCTCACTTTATTCCAATCTTATTTGGCTTGGTATTTTTGAGTATAGTCACGCTTCTACTCGATAGCGTTCACTTTACTTTAGCACTATTTGGGCTAGAACTCGAACTCAGCGGATCGTCGAGCGTCATCTTCGGACTTTTGCTCATTTACGGTGTTTCGTGGCTCCTGATGCAACGCTTTAGTACGCGCCGAGAACGCTCCCGCATGATGGTCGTCTTGACACTTGGCCTGCTCATCAGTAGCGTGCTCAGTTTTACAGTGGATAAAGGTTTTGACAAACTTAGACCGCATCAAAAAGACCGCATCGAGCTCTTTTTAGGCCTGCGCGAAGACCCCAACGGCGACGACTACAACCGCAACCGCGCAATGGCAGCTGTAGGATCGGGCGGTTTTTTAGGTAAGGGCTACCGCGAAGCATCCGTTTCTAGTGTGCGCTCTAACCACGTTCCAGAGAGTGAAACCGATTTCATCTTTTGTCCTTTTGCCGAAGAATGGGGGTTTTTAGGGGTTGTGGTCTTGTTTATTTTGTACTTTTTTGTGTTGTTTCGCATCATCATTATTGCAGAACGTCAGCGCGCCGCCTTCAACCGAATCTACGCCTATTGTGTGGCCATGATCCTTTTTTATCACTTTGCCATTAATATTGGCATGAACATCGGCTTTGCGCCAGTTATCGGGATTCCCTTGCCGTTTTTCAGTTACGGAGGGTCTTCTATGATGTCGTTTAGTGTGATGCTCTTCATCTTATTGAAACTCGATGCCCAGCGCAAAGACGTCTTACGTTAATTAGTTGTAAATTAAAAACATATGAAAAGAAACGCGCCTGTTTTGAATGAGCAAGAACAAAAGAAAATGACCAAGTTGTTTTGGATTGTTGCCTTGCTGCCTTTCTTTTTGGTAGCTAGTATCCTCTTGTTGCAGTCCGAAGATGACCTTCCTCCGGTCTCGATGCTAGACAACCCACCAGAATTGCAAGCATCTTTGATCCTCGCCAAAAAAAGCGTCAAGGAAGATACCGTCATTGGTCGTTTTTGGCAAGTGAATCGCACGAGTGTCAAGTACCGCGAAATTTCTGCGTACGTTACCGACGCCTTAATTTCCACCGAAGATGAGCGCTTTATTCAGCACTCTGGCGTCGATTTCCGTGCTTTGGCTCGCTCTTTTACCTCTTTAGGCCGTTCGGGAGGTGCCTCAACTATTCCGCAGCAGTTAGCCAAATTGCTCTTTACGCTGCAGCAGCGCCAACGCGAGGAAATTGCACGCGCCAGTGGCACCCGTCTAGAATTGCCCTACGTAGGTGGCTTGCTCGGTAAATTCCGACGGGTCAGTGAAAAAGCAAGAGAAAACATCATTGCCAAACGCCTAGAGGAACGCTTCACCAAAGAAGAAATCATCACGATGTACCTCAATCAGTTCGATTTCTTGTACAATGCAGTGGGAATAGAAAACGCTGCGCGTGTTTATTTCAATAAAAGACCAAAAGACCTCTCTAAATCAGAAGCAGCCACTTTGGTTGGGCTTTGTAAAAACCCAACCATTTTCAATCCTTACAGTTATCAAATCCGAAATTACCGAGCCAAAATTGCAGATAACAAAGGCGTAGCGCTCAGCGCAGTTACCAAAGAAGAAATCTTAGCAGCACGCGCCAAAGATTCTACCATTGCGCACTCTAGACGCAATCAAGTCTTGTTTCAATGGCTCAAGAACAGTGAAAAAGGAAATGAAGCCTTGCGTTCTAAAATTACCCGAGAAGAATACAACAAGCTCATCAAGACACCAATTGTAATCCGCTACCGCTCCCTCGACCACAAAGAAGGAATGGCGCCG
>JBIIZO010000033.1:0-14941 GCA_044346245.1 Crocinitomicaceae bacterium | reverse complement strand
GCGCAATCTCAGTTGCGAACTCTACGAATTAAAACCCGATGTCGACCTCAACTTTGCCAAAAACCAAATCACAGATAAATATGTATGGTCTGGCGGTGCTGTAGTTCAAGTTCCATTGGTCAAAACAGATGCCGATGCCAAGGCCTCTGAGGCGTATCGGTATGCCATCGATCAAAAATCAATCGCGCGCCTGATGCAACTTGCCGATCAGCAAATTACAGTCAGTCAACCAGATAACGCCATACCATTTCTGGACTCTATTTTGCTCCTGAGACCTGATGATGTCGTGGCCAATCAAAAGAAAAAGCAAATCATTGACCAGAAAGCTGCTGCTTTGAAACATGCCCAAGATGAAGCCCAAGTGTCCGAGCTCCTAGACGAAGCGCTTGCCGCAAAAAATGCAGGCGACTTCAATTTAGCTGAGTCTAAACTCAAGGCGGCCGATGCCATTATACCCAACCAGCCAAAAGTAAATGCCGAGCGACAACAAATTGCCCAATTGCGCAATGAAGCTGCCGATGCTCAGGCCAAAACGCAGGCCTTTCAAAAGGCCATGCAAGCGGCCGCAGCGCTCATTACTGCCAAGAAATACGACGAAGCAGAAGCCAAATACAAAGAGGCACAGCTGATCAAACCAACTGAAAAAGAAACGGTCAACAAGCAATTAGCCCTCTTGAAAGACCTCCGCTTTGACATCCAAAATGAGGCTGAACTCAAAAAAAATATGAAATTAGCCAACGACCAATACCTCCAAAAGAAATACGATCTCGCGCTTGAAACCTACAAAAAGGCCGATAAGCAAATTGCACTATTTCACAAACAAGCCCTCATCGATTCTTATTCCAAAGATTTACAAGCCGGCATGAAGCGCGTCACTGAAGGAATCAACTCGATGTCTCAGGTTTATCAAAATCAATTGGCAAAAGCCAACGAAAACTTCAATAAAGGTCCGCAGTTTTATGGAACAGCGAAGTCTATTCTGAACTCTGACCCGATGAAAAGCCGTCAAAATGAGCCTGACGTCATTGAACTCAAGGAAAAGATCGCTGCCATGGAGGCCTATTATGCTGCGCGCAAAAGCGCCTATCAATTGGTCAAAGTCAAAGACAACCCTGCTGCACTCAAGGCCCTCGAAAAACTCCAACTGAGCGCTCAAGCCCAACAACAATACTTGAGCCAAAGCGAAGTGTCAAGCATTCAGAAAAGTGCAGATTCTCTTAGAGCCATCCTGACGCCGCTCAAACCTACTGCGCCAAAAGAAGATGTTGCCGCAGAGCCAACGAGCATCCGACTCACTGCTCCAGGTGAAGCAGTGAACGGTGAAAACTCAATGGCTTTCAATGATTTGCAGCTCACCCGAGACACCAAGCAAGAAACGCCTTACCGCACACAGCAGCAAATCCGCACCGAAGTAGAATACCAGAATTACTTCTCGCAGCAAAACGCCCAAGTTGGTTCTTTTGAAACCACCGCCCAACTCGAAATGACCCGTGCACAGCGCGAACTCAATACCAAACAAAATACCGCAACGCAAAACACCCTGCAAGCCAATCAAGCTCAGGATATGCAGTCTCACGAAGTTGCGGTCACTTCACGAGATGCAGCCACCGCTGCCCGTCAGCAAGAAAACAGCACCAACTTCACCGTTTGGAAAGATGCCAAAGACGACCAATCTCAAAATCAAAAGGCTGCTGCCGATGTGCGCCAACAAAGTGAACTCGATCGCCTCAACGTCATTCAAAATCAAAAAGACCTCCAACTCAAGCAGCAAGCAGCGAACGATGAAAAGGTAAAAAGTGAGCTCGATCAGCGCAATCAGAATGTGGCTTATACCAAACAAGTGCAACAAGAGACCGCAGCCAACGGTGGTCAAACCCAATACGAACAAATTCAAAAAACCGCCGCCTCTACAGTTCAGCTCAAAACAACGCCTAATTACCTTCGCGACGAAAACGGAGTGCTCTTTGCGGCCAATACACTCACTGAAAAAACTTATCAATTGAAGAATAAAGAGGGCTACGTGACAAAAGTCATTGTCCGCAGAGTGGTTGTTGACCCCAACGGACACGGTGTGGTTTTCGAGCAAACAACAGACGAAAACGGCAAAACTTATTTCACAAGAGACGGACAAGTGAGTACGGAATACATATGGTTCAATGAATCTACCGGTGCCAACGTTTTGATCAAATAAGTTTATGCAAGTACATTTTATTGCCATTGGTGGCAGCGCAATGCACAACCTCGCTATTGCACTCTCAAGAAAAGGATTTGAGGTCAGCGGTTCAGACGACGAAATCTTCGAGCCTTCTCGCACCCGACTACAAAAACAAGGCATTCTCCCGGTCCAACTCGGCTGGGATGCAACGCGCATTCATTCGGGCCTTTCTGCCGTCATTTTGGGCATGCACGCCCGAGCAGACAATCCGGAGTTGCTAGCGGCCAAAGCATTAGGCTTGGCCATCTACAGTTATCCAGAATACCTCTACGAGCAAAGCAAAGAGCAAATCAGGGTAGTGATTGGCGGCAGCCACGGCAAGACCACCATTACTTCTATGTTGCTGCATGCGGTAGCAAAATTGCAAATCGATGTCGATTACATGGTTGGCGCGCAGCTAGAAGGTTACGACTGCATGGTCAAGCTCACCAAAGAAGCGAAGTTCATGATTTTAGAAGGTGACGAATACCTGAGTTCACCCATAGACCGCCGCCCTAAATTTCACCTCTACAAGCCACACATCGCTTTGCTTTCAGGCATAGCCTGGGACCACATCAATGTCTTTCCGACCTTTGAAAACTACGTCGAACAATTCGAAACATTTATTTCGCTCATTGAGCCCAATGGTGCTTTGGTTTACAATTCGGAAGATGCCGAAATCCAAAAACTGGCAGCGGCAGCAATAGGTCTTCAATTGGTACCTTATTCCACACCAGATTTTCAGCCAACCGAAAATGGTACCTTATTGACCTACCAAGGGCAACAATATCCTTTGCAAGTCTTTGGTGCTCACAACCTACAGAATTTAATGGGTGCCATGTATGTGGCAGGACAGATGGGTATTGCTGCCCCAGACTTTTTGAACGCCATGGCCGATTTTACTGGTGCTGGCAAAAGACTTCAAAAAGTGATTGAAAAAGACAGCTTTGTACTCTATAAAGATTTTGCGCATTCGCCCTCCAAACTCAAGGCAACAACCGCTGCCGTCAAGCAACAATACCCAGATCGGGAAGTGGTCGCTTGCATGGAGCTCCATACTTTTAGTTCCTTGCAAAAAGCATTTTTACCGCAATACAACGGTGCAATGGCTGCGGCAGATCAAGCGTTGGTGTATTTCAGTCCAGAAGTAGTTGCACACAAAAAATTACCTGCTCTGGAGGTTTCAGAAGTACAGGCTGGTTTCGGCGGGAACGTACTCATATGTACCGAAACACAAGCCGTACTCGATTTCATCACCAAGCAAGATTGGCACAACAAAGTGCTACTGATGATGTCTAGCGGAAATTTTGATGGGATAGATTACGATGCGCTCGGCGAGCAGTTGTGCGCTAGTCTCTAAACACTACCCTGCGGTAAATGACCGCAATGAGTAAGCTATTTAGTGTACTATACACCAAAAGTGCCAACAGGCTCACACTCAAAGTAAATTGTGGGTCGTACATCATGGCGGTGTTTTTACGCGCCATAGCTACTATTTCACTGTCACTTTTATTTTCTAACGCACTATTTGAGTTGCGAATGGCAGCGATCTCTTTTGGGCTGTCCATGCGTTGCTCATACGCAGCTCTTTTCTTTTCGTTGAATTCAGGGTAGATATCTTGATAATAGAAGAATAAGAAAAAACTGACAACAAGCGTGTAGGGTAGGCCCACGCTAAGTCCAGCTTTGATATCCGTCAATATGTTGCTTTCGGGCCCACCAAAGCGCTTTTTACGGTACATAAACAAAGCGATTGCGGCTGTCAACATTGCCATGTTGAGTAAGACGAATAGCTGTATTTGATCGAGTTGATAAGCGAATAAAAAGGCCAACATTTTGAATGCAATCCAAAAACTGCCAAAAACCAAACCGTAAAGCCAACCTTTTTTCATTAGCTGTTCATTGAGACTAAAAATTCTTCGTTCGAAAGGGTGTTTTCCATGTGTGATTTCATGAATTCCATGGCTTCAACTGGGTTCATGTCTGCAATGAATTTGCGCAAGAGCCACACGCGCTGTAAGACGTCTTTGCCCACTAGGAGGTCTTCACGACGCGTACCGGAAGCAGTGATATCAATTGCTGGATAAATGCGGCGATTCGATATTTTTCTGTCGAGTTGCAGTTCCATGTTGCCCGTTCCTTTAAATTCTTCGAAGATGACTTCGTCCATTTTAGAACCGGTTTCGGTCAGTGCTGTAGCAAGAATGGAGAGAGAACCTCCGTTTTCAATTTTACGAGCAGATCCGAAGAATCTTTTGGGTTTGTGAAGCGCATTGGCGTCAACACCGCCAGAGAGCACCTTTCCAGATGCAGGTGAAACGGTATTGTAGGCACGTGCCAAACGCGTAATGGAATCGAGTAGGATACAGACGTCGTGTCCGCACTCGACCATGCGTTTTGCTTTTTCGAGTACCATATTGGCAACCTTGACGTGGCGATCTGCAGGTTCATCAAAGGTAGAAGCAATGACTTCAGCCTTGACAGAACGCGCCATATCCGTTACCTCTTCAGGTCGTTCGTCTATGAGTAACACAATGAGGTAGGTTTCGGGGTGGTTTGCGGCAATTGCGTTGGCCACATCTTTGAGCAGCATTGTTTTACCCGTTTTAGGCTGAGCCACGATCATGCCACGCTGGCCTTTACCGATGGGTGCAAAAAGATCCATGACGCGCGTAGAAAGTGTTTCTTGGGCGTGTCCGGTTAGTTTGAATTTTTCCGAAGGGAAAAGCGGCGTGAGGTATTGAAACGGAACGCGGTCTCGGATGTAAGACGGGTCGCGTCCGTTGATGGATTCTACTTTAACTAGCGGGAAGAATTTTTCTCCTTCTCTGGGTGGGCGAATGGTGCCTTTGACGGTGTCTCCGGTTTTGAGGCCGAAAAGCTTGATTTGGTTTTGTGAAACGTAGATATCGTCTGGTGAAGGTAGGTAGTTATAGTCGGATGAACGCAGGAAGCCGTAGCCATCTTGGATCACTTCTAAAACGCCTTCTGCCGATACAATACCGACGAGGTCAAAATGTTCTTCTTTGAGCACTTCCTCAGTAACTTCTGTCCCTTGAGGCTGTTTGTTCTGTGTTCTATTTGAGTCTTGCTGTCTTTGTTGCTCTGGACGTTGGTTTCGGTTTTCAGAGCGCTGTTGCGGATGACGTTGGCGTTGCTCAGTTGGTTTTTGCGTTTCCGCGGTTTTTTCTTTTTTTATGCGAGGTGTTTGTTCTTGCAAGACCTCGGTCACTTCTTCAGGTGCTTTGTTCGATTCTATAGAAATAGGGTGTTGCGCATCTGGATTTTTGACCTTGCGAACACGTTTACCCGCCTGCTCTTGTGCAACTTCTGTTTTTTCAGTTTCTGGAGCAGCATCGGCTACTTTATTAGTATTGTTGCTCTCTTCGGATAGACCCGAAATAGCGGAGATGAGTTCGTTTTTCTTCAGACTGCCTGCTGCTATGCCAAGGCTTTGTGCAATGACGCGTAGGTCCGAGATTTTTTTACTCTCTAAGGTTTTTAAATCCATCAATGGTAAGTTATAAGCTAAATTTGAAGCTGGCCCTGAAATGGGCGATTGGAAATTCGTTGCAAGTTTAAGTAAAAAAATGCGAAAACAAACGCTTCTTTTGAAAAACTATGTCTTGCGTTTTTGTTTTTTCGCAGCAGGGAAGAGAATGTTATTGAGTATCAGTCTGTAACCTGGTGAGTTTGGGTGCAAATTAAGGTCGGTTGGCGGATCTCCGACGAGGTGTTGGTAATCTTCGGGGTCGTGACCACCATAAAAAGTCCAGGTTCCTTGACCAAAAGTACCGTGTACGTATTTGGCCGTATTGGCAGCCTTGTTCTCACCTAAAATAAGGACATTTGGCTTGATGAATTCTTTGTGGAAATCAGTGGTTTGCCCCATGAATCCGTTGATGACATCGACATGGCATTGTGTGAGCATGGTGGGTACGATATCCCATTTGGCTGAAAAATCAAAAAGCGTAAATTGGTCTGATTTTTCTGTGATTTGACGTTGCGTGCGCAGGTCGGTGCCGTCGATGTCGCTGTATTCATAGACCATTGGATCTTTGATGATGTGGAAGTCTTGGAAAGCAAAAGTTTGGTTAAAGTCTAGTTTTTCTTGTGCCCGCGGATCGGAGGGGCTGCCGTCAAAAATAGCCTCTTGGATGTCTACTCCTTGCGCTGCCAAGGCAATGTCAAAAGAGTCGGTCCCGGAACACATCGTAAACAAGAAGCCGCCACCAATTACAAAATTACGGATGTTGAGCGCAACAGCTCTTTTCAATGCCGCAGTAGAAGTGAAGCCAAGTTGAGCAGCGGCAGCTTCCGAACGCTGCACCTCCTGCTGGTACCAACTTTGCATCCTTGCAGAGCCATAGAATTTGCCGTATTGCCCTGTGAAATCTTCGTGGTGCAGGTGCAGCCAATCGTATTTGGGCAAGATTCCATTGACGATAGCAGAGTCGTAGATTTTGTCGTATTTGATTTCTGCGTAGGTCAAGACGAGTGTAACGGCGTCGTCCCAGGGGAGTTTATTGGGTGGCGTATAGACGGCAATTTTAGGTGCTTTTTCCAATTGCACGACTTCCATATTGACCTCTGGGTCGGCAATTTCGCTTTTGATTTTGTTTACCTGACCATCTGCCAATACTTGATAGCTGATGTTGCGCAAGAGCAACTCTTCTTCGATGCGCTGGAGGTGTGGAATCAAAAAACTGCCTCCGCGGTAATTGAGCAGCCATTCAATTGTAATTTGATTCTCGAGTGTCCAATAGGCCAAACCATAGGCTTTGAGGTGGTCGCGCTGTGCTTCGTCCATGGGTACGAGGATTTGAGAGCCCCAAATTTGAAAACTAAAAAGGAAGCTGAAGCAGAGGAGGAGGAGTTTAGAAGGGATCTTCGTCATTGTTGTCTTTGCTGAAAATATCTTCATTGCTATCATCCATTTTACTTTTTATGGTGTAAGTATTGAATTCTTGGTTGAATTGATTCAGGCCTGAATTGGTGGTTCCTGACAAATCTAATGCTTCTACTTCATCGAGGTTCTCAAAACGGGCGAATTCTGGAACAAAGCGCAGTCTTACATTTTTGAGCGCACCGTTTCGGTGTTTGGCGATGATGATTTCACCAATGCCGAGTGTGGAGTTCCCGTCGGAATCTTGGGTGAGGTCGTAGTATTCTGGTCGATAGATGAACGACACAATATCGGCATCTTGCTCAATTGCACCAGATTCCCGTAAGTCGGAAAGCATTGGGCGCTTGTCTCCACCGCGCGTCTCGACCGAACGGCTAAGCTGAGAAAGTGCAATAATTGGCACATTGAGTTCTTTGGCGATTTCTTTGATCGATCGCGAGATCGTTGAGATCTCTTGCTCGCGGTTGCCGCCACTTTTCGAATCTTTGGCGCTCATTAACTGCAGGTAATCGATAATAATGAGATCGATGTTGTGTTGGGCCTTGAGCCTGCGACATTTAGCTCTAAAGTCAAAGATATTGATACCTGGGGTGTCGTCGATAAAGATGGGCGCCTCGGCTAACTTGCCAATGCGGGAGTGTAATTGCTGAAATTCGTGCTCTTTGAGGTCGCCTTTTCTCAATTTTTCTGCGGAAATTCTGGATTCAGAGGCAATCAGACGCTTGACCAATTGCACTGAAGACATCTCTAACGAGAAAACGGCTACCCCTTTGCCGTATTCAACGGCGGTGTTGCGCGCCATGGAAAGTACAAATGCCGTTTTACCCATGCCCGGGCGCGCGGCGAGTACGATCATGTCAGAGCGCTGCCAACCTGAGGTAACTTTATCGAGGTCGTGAAAACCTGTAGGGATTCCCGAAACGCCGTCGGTGTTTTTGGAGGCAAGTTCGATTTCGTGGATGGCCTCCTGTACGATATAAGACATCGAGCCAACTTGCTTGGACATGTTGTTCTCGGCAATACTAAAGAGGTCAGACTCTGCGTCGTTGAGCAAATCAAAGACATCTCGGGTGTCGTCGTAGGCGTCGCGGATGATTTTTGAACTGACGTTGATAAGTTCTCGTTTGATGAATTTTTCTGCCAAAATCCGCGCGTGGTGCTGCACGTGCGCCGCACTGGCTACGCGGGTGGTCAGGGAGCTTACATAAGAAGCCCCGCCGGCGAGTTCGAGTTCACCGCTTTTTTGTAGTTGGGTACTGACCGTTACTAAGTCAATCGGGTTGGTTGCTGCAAAAAGCGCGCGAATGGCTTTGAAAATATATTGGTGACGCACATCGTAGAAAGTCCTTTCGGAAAGAATATCTATGGTGTCGTTGATGGCACGGCTTTCGAGCATCATGGCGCCTAATACAACTTGCTCAATGTCAGTTGCTTGAGGCGGTATTCTACCCAATTCAGCAAAGGGCTGCGCTTGGGTTTTTATGCGTGCAATTGGTTTTCGATTGTTGTCAGGTGCGTCCATTGAACAAATATAGCTAAAGGCTGCCTTAAAGCGAAAAGCATTACGCGCTTAATTATGAAAAAGTTGTAAAGGGAGGTTATCAACAATTGTTGAAATCAACAAAGTTCTTTGAGGGCTTTAGCTGTGCCAATTTGAGCGGTAATGAAATCCTTTTCGCGTTTAGGAGAGCGGGCTGGGGAGTATTCACGACCGTAAAAAATGATCTGCAAATGTAATTTGTTCCAGGTGGCTTCCGGAAACAGTTTCTTGGCATCTAGCTCGGTTTGCACAACGTTTTTTCCGCTTGTGAGGCCCCAGCGGGTGAGCAAGCGATGGATGTGTGTATCTACTGGGAAAGCAGCGAAGCCAAAAGCCTGAGACATCACTACCGACGCCGTTTTGTGTCCGACGCCCGGCAAGGTTTCAAGTACCTCAAAACTTTGCGGCACGATACCGTTGTATTTTTCTACCAAAATTTGAGATAATTCCGAAATCGCCGCCGCTTTTTTGGGCGATAAGCCACAAGGACGAATGATTTGCTGGATTTTTTCAACAGGTTGCATGGCCATGTCAAAAGGGTTGTCGGCAAGCGCAAATAAACTTGGTGTAACCGTATTGACGCGCGCATCGGTGCATTGTGCTGAGAGCAACACAGCCACGAGAAGTGTGTAGGGATCTTTGTGGTCGAGCGGGATAGGCGTCTCTGGGTAGAGCTTTTCGAGTGTCTCGATGATGTATTTTGCTTTTTCTTTTTTGGTACTCATAATTGTCCTAAACTTAGCAGGTGAATCAAACGGTTTTCTGTGCATAAGAACCACAGCATACAGCCGAGAATCGCATAACGCGACACAAAAGAACCCGCTACAAAAATGATATCTGCACTCGCAAAATACCAAGATAGCAGTGGGATCACAAACAGCAAGCTGAGCCAAATTTGTACCCAATAAAAGCTAAAATGAATAGGAACCCTTAATTTGTAAAGTCCGTCGTGGAAAGTAAGCGCCTTTACTTGATGTAACCATGGGGTTTCGATGCTGCGTAAATTTTGTGTTTTTTGCAGGTTTTGACTCAAGTAATCGGCCACCCAAAATGCGCGCCCGTCTGTACTTTTGAACAATTGCACCTGGTGGCCATCTACGCTGCTATAAGCATGAAGCCCGAATGCCTCCGCGCCTATAGGTGTTTGTTTTTCAGGTAAGAAAAAATCGGTCCAGAGCACCACAAAAAGCAGGGCGCCTAAGAGGGCAACAACGCGGTGCCAAAATCCGATTTTTCCGCTTTTGAGTTTTTGTAAATAAGCTATTTTGTAGGCTTCTTCATTTTGTTTTCGTTGCCTTAATTTTTCTCTGGCCGCCGCGCGTTGTTTTTTGTATGCTTCGAGGTCTTGGTCGTATTGTGCTTGACGCGCGCGGTATTGTTGTTCTATCGCATCTGGAGCTGCTGTATTTTGTCCTGAGTTGAGTTGTTCATATGCGGCCTGAACAGCCATAAACTGAGTGGCAGCTGAAGCCGAAGGATTGCGGTCTGGATGGTATTTTTTTACCAAGCGGCGATACGCACTCCGGATTTCATCCGGACTCGCACCAGCTTTCAATCCGAGTATTTTATAAGGGTCTCCAGTCTGCATCGGTAAGGGCTTGTATGACTTCTTGTCGCTTGATTTTTTGCGTCTCGGTGCGGTTAAAATGCGGCACGAGCGCATATTTTCGCGGTATTTCTGCAGCCTTGAGGCCTATTTGCTGAAAATCTGGGAATATAGGTTTTTCATTCGCTTCAATTGCAATGGCAACCATTTGACCCCATTTCACATCGGGTAAGGAGGTGATGAAAAACGCTGTGTCGAGGTGTTTGTCGAGTTGCGCTTCTAAAATTTCCGGAAGGACCTTGAACCCGCCCGAATTGATCGCGTTGTCTGAACGCCCTAACCAGTTAAAAGTACTAGGGTTGTGCAGTTCAACAATGTCTTTGGTAACCAATTTCTTACTTTGGAGCGCTGGATAATGGATCACCAAACAGTCGTTGTTACTCGAAAAAGTAATGCCGGGCAGCGCCTTAAAAAAAGGTTCTTCAATGGGGCTCACTTTGCGCAGTGCGACATGCGACAGCGTTTCGGTCATGCCGTAACTTTGCCAGACCTCAAGTTGAGCGCTTTGGCAAGCGGCAATCAGTTCGCTGCTCATTTGGCCGCCACCCACTAAAATTTTTGCAATTCCTTGGAGTTGTTGGAGGTCGTGCTGCAGGCTTTGTTGTAACTGGGTAGGTACCATGGCTACAAAATCTATTTTTTGACACAGGTTTTGCAGTGGTCTGGCACTAGGTAGTTTCAGTTGTACTTCAAAATGACCAACCACAGACCGCGCCAACAACATGAGGCCGCCAACGCTTGAAAGCGGCAAGCAGAGCAGCGCTCGTGTTCGTGCATTTAATTGCAAGGCGGCATTGCTCAATAAGGCTGAATGTGTGAGTTGTGTTTTGTTGAAAGTATGCAGCTGAGGTAGGCCGGTCGTGCCAGAACTTTTGATTTGAAAAGGCGCATTGGTGTTCCAGCTTTTTAGAAAGCCTGCCGCAGCAGCTTTTAATTCAGCGTTGGAGTCGATGAAATACCACTTGGCTTGCATCAGTAGTCGATGTCGAGATTGAAGCGGTTCTTGAGCGTATGCAAGTTGGGGTTTTTACGCGCCAACGCCGCAAATTTGTCTTTACCCGTTAGGAATTTGACTTCTTCTTCGTCGGGAGCTGCTTGTACCAAAACGATGTCTAAGTAGAAGTTGTTGAGTTGCTTGCGCATGAACTCTTTAAACGTGAGCAAGTGGGTCTGGATGTAGTTCTGCTGAACGAGGTTGTCTACGGTGAGTTCTAGTAGTTCGTCGCCTTTGAGGACGGGGTCGCGCTTGATCAGGGCATTGTAGAATGTTTCCATTCCGTCTTCTTTGACTTGAAACGCAAATTGTTTCCAATACATTTTGACATGATCGAGGTGAAAACCTTCGCGGGGGAGGTCTTCTTGGCGCACTTGTTGGTTGCTGGCTTTGTCTTTTTCGAGGGTCTCGCGGATAGAAATGATATTGGCCTTGACATTACCCTGCGGTTTGCTCAGTTGCGCAGCGGGTTCTTTGATGGGTAATTGTGGTGGGGCGCTTGGAGTTACTGCTGTTTGGTTGGCTGAGGGTTTGTTGGAGTTGGTTTTGCGCAGCGTTTGTTTGGGCGACGGCAGAATGTCGATGCGCTCAGTTAGGCCTTTTTTTTTTCTTGCTCTTGCTTGAGTGAGCAGAGCTGCATGAGGGCTACCTCGATGAGCAGGCGTTGGTTTTTGGAGGCCTTATATTCGACATCGGTTTTGGAGAGCACCTGAAGACCGCGCAATAAGCGCTGGGCTTCAATTTCGTTGGCTTGTTGTGTAAAGCGCTGCTTGACCGTATCAGGGGCTTCGAGTAAACTTGCAGTTCTGGGGTCTTTACAAACCAAAATATTGCGGAGGTGTTCTGCGAGCCCAATGACAAATTGATGGCCGTCAAAGCCTTTTTCGTAAATGTCGTTAAGGATGAGTAGGGCAGAAGGGATGTCTTCCTTTTCGGTTGCCTCAATGACTTTGAAATAATATTCGTAGTCGAGGATGTGTAGGTTCTCGAGGACGTCTTTGTAGGTAAGTGTGTTGCCCGCAAATGTGACCAATTGATCAAAGATGGAGAGGGCATCGCGCAAGGCGCCATCTGCTTTTAAGGCAATTTGGTGCAGTGCTTCAGGGTCTGCAGAAACGCCTTCTTTGGTTGCAATTGTGCCCAAGTGATCGGCGATGTCTTTGACGCGGATTCTTTGGAAGTCAAAAATCTGACACCTGGAAAGAATGGTCGGGATGATTTTATGCTTCTCGGTGGTGGCCAAGATGAAGATGGCATGCTTTGGCGGTTCTTCTAAGGTCTTGAGAAAGGCGTTAAAAGCACTGGCGGAAAGCATGTGGACCTCATCGATGATGTACACTTTGTGGCTGCCAAGTTGCGGCGCAATACGCACTTGATCGATAAGGTTGCGGATGTCGTCAACGGAGTTGTTGGAGGCGGCATCTAGCTCATAGATATTGAGTGAGTTTCCGGTATGAAACGAAAGGCAGGAGTCGCATTGGTCGCAGGCTTCAATGGCTGAAGTAGGATTGAAGCAGTTGATAGTTTTGGCTAAAATACGCGCCGTGGTTGTTTTGCCGACACCTCTTGAACCGCAGAACAAAAAAGCCTGAGCGAGGTGTTGGTTTTGGATCGCATTTTTGAGTGTGTTGGTAATAGATTGCTGCCCCACAACCGTATCAAAGGTTTGCGGGCGGTATTTGCGAGCCGATACAACAAATTCACTCATGTTTCAAAGATACCGCTTATTTTTAAAAATACACCGCTAAGATATCAACAGGAAGTCTAATTTATAAGGAGTGGAACTGTATACTGATCCACCTTCAACAAATAAGTTCCTGCGCCATACGGAGAAAGATCTAAAACATCGAGAAGCGCACCTTTTGTCAGGATATGACCGTCCACTGCATATAGAACGAAAGGTAAACCGACCAATTCCTCAGGAATATGGAAGAAGCCCTTACTGGGGTTGGGGAAAACGGGGTCAAAAGTCGGGATGGGAGTGGTGTTGCTTGCGTTGCTCAATTGGTCAAAATGATTTAAAAAGATTTTGAGGGTACCCTGACGCACATCGCCCCAAATGGTGTAAAGTTGGTTGTTGCTGAATTGCACATTTAGAAAGTCATTGCCATTTTCTAGCAAGATGGAGTCGTGCGCAACCAGCGGACTGATCACAAATTCAGTACCCCACGTTTGGTTGCTCTGGATGCGACAGAAAATCTGACTCGGGCTCTGGTAGGTGCCAGGTACGCCATTGCGGCAGTCTCGCCAACATACAGCTAAGTCGCCATCAGTGTCGTAATCAGACCAAACCAAATCTTGGATCACGCCGTTGCCCTGTGTATCTTGATTCACACGCGTAGGTGCATACCAAATATCTCCATTTTTTTCAATACAAGTAATATCTGGATCTCCATAAACCTCACTAATAAAAGTGTAATTAGCACGATTCGAATTGGTCGGGTCTAAAGCAAGGTGAGGTCCGCTTTTGAGTGTGTCATTTTGTGTGCCAAAACCGATACCTTGAAAAGCAATCTGATAATTGTAAAATGACGACACTACCGATTTATTGACCTCAACAATGCGCGGCAATATACTTTGAGTAGGGTCATAACTCGGATAAGCAGCCATAAAAAAGCCGTCATTGGCGAATGCAGGGGAAGGCATCGGTTGGGTAATGGCGTTGCCAGCCAAATAAGGTGCACTATCGAGTTCTTGTAAACTAAAACTTGCTCCCTGATCGGCGGATACAGCCATGTACGGATGAAAAGGCGCCTGAACGGTTCCGGGTTGGTTGGCATTGGTACTCGTGATCACGACTCCTCCGGTGAGTGGGTCGACGGCAATCCAAGGGCGGTCTATGCATAGTTTATTTGGGCAAGAACTAATTGACCTGGCTACCACAGCCGCACCCCAGCTCAAGCCGCCGTCGGTAGATTTTCTGCAAATTACGGCGCCGTTGCTGAAATTGACGTTGTCGTAATCGATATATGCCATGTATAGGTTGCCGTTGAGGTCAAAATCCAAAGACACATCGGCGCTGCTATTGCCCGCCTGCTGATGCGCTTGCCAAATGGGCGCCGACCAGCTGCTGCCACCATCTGTGGAAACTACACTCTTGATCACAATTTTTTGATTGAGCTGAAAGCCCATCCACGCCGCTACTAAATGGTTGCTATTCTGCGGATCGACAGCCAAATAAGGCTCTCCTTCAAACAGATTTCCGGAAGAAACAAGTGTATTTTGTGCATGTGTGCGCGCGACAATCAATAGCAGTATTAGACAAAGCAATTTCATACTTTAAAAGTATAAAAAAAGCCACTCAAAAGTGGCTTCATTTTGAAATTTTAAATGGCTTAGAAGTCTTCAGTGATAACCAATTTTGGGTTCACTGAAATGGTTTTAACCACACCGTTGAGCGTCATTTTTCCGACTGACATGCTGAAGGCATGTGCAAACTTGAAGCCATGGACTTCTTTGTAGTCGCTGAAATTGGTAGTGGTTTCTACGGTTTCTTCATCCATTTTGCGGATGTTCGTAGATCGCATTTTCATGAATGTTTGTGTAGCGTAGTAGTCGTAGCTTTCAGCCATGCCGTCGTTGGTGTACAATACGTAACATTCTTGCCCATCGATGTTCTCAATGCCTTTGAGCTCATATTTCATGCCATTGGCTTTGTAATTGAGCTCAGGAATAAAACCACTTGCTTTCTGCTTGGCAGC
>JBIIZO010000149.1:0-4710 GCA_044346245.1 Crocinitomicaceae bacterium | reverse complement strand
ATACACGCGATGCAATATTTGGAACGCAATAATGCGTGACGCCATGCTTTAAAAATGTGGGTTCGCTATGGTTGGTGATTTTGGAGGTCTCAAAACAACCGCCCTGATCAATACTGACATCTAGGACAACCGAGCCCGGTTTCATTTGGGAGATCATGTCCTCAGAAACCACGCAGGGTGTGCGTCCAATGGTGGAGCGCAAGGCGCCGATCACGACATCTGCGCGCTTGACAGCCTTTGCCAAAACTTTTGGTTGCAAAACAGACGTGTAAACGCGCTGCCCTAAATC
Source organism: Crocinitomicaceae bacterium (assembly GCA_044346245.1). Classification (GTDB taxonomy): domain Bacteria; phylum Bacteroidota; class Bacteroidia; order Flavobacteriales_D; family Crocinitomicaceae; genus UBA952. The sequence goes on along the minus strand of JBIIZO010000149.1, from coordinate 4,421 downwards.
GTTTTGAAGTCGGCGGAGTCTAGAGAGGGAGTTATCGAATATTTTGACGGAAGCGCCCAAACCCAATGCTGCTCTGGTGGCAAATTCACCAACGGTGCCTGCGCCGAGTACTACAATTTCGGTGGGCTGCACACCTGCTATGCCGCCGAGCATGAGACCTTTTCCTTCTGAGAACGAGGAGAGGAGTTCGCCCGCAACAATAATGGAAGTGGTGCCAGCAATTTCGCTCATGGTACGCACAATAGAGAAAACGCCTTCTTCGTCGCGGATGTAATCCCAGGCGATGGCGGTTATTTTTTTAGCGCTGAGTTGTTGTAAAATCTCTTTTGGTTGGGTAGCGAGCTGTAGTGCCGAGATAAACGTTTGGTTACCTGGCATGAGTGCGATTTCTTCTTCTGAAGGTGGGGCAACTTTGAGGATGATGTCCGACTGGTACACGCCCTTGCGGTCGTAGATAATTTGTGCACCTGCTTCGCTGTATTCGTTGTCTGTGAAGTGTGCGCCTTCGCCAGCCTTGCTTTCAAGAAGCACTTGATGACCGTTGGCAACGAGCAAACTAACTGCCTCAGGAACCAAAGCTACCCTTCTCTCTTGAAAGGAGGTTTCTTTCGGAATGCCAATGAGGAGCTCGCCCTTTTTTCTGCGCACCTCGAGTAGGTCCTCTTTGGGCATGAGGGCTCCTTGTTGAATTAAGGTTTTGAGCAAGTGTGGATCAGTTGTCATAGCGCAGCGTGATTTCTCGACTTTGGTCGGTTTCTATACGAAGATACAGTCTAAAGTGGGGATTTGGAATAATCGCCTCGATTTTTTGTGGCCATTCGACCAAAAAGTAAGCATTTTCATCGAAGAGTTCTTCTAGACCGAGGTTGTGAATTTCTTGCTCATTTTCAATGCGATAGCAATCGAGGTGATAAATAGCACCCTTTTGTGGACTGTCATAAGGTTGAATGAGTGCAAAAGTGGGAGATCCTTCAAAGTGTGCAACTGCTGCAACGTCTAATAAAGCCCGAACAAGCGTTGTTTTGCCGCAGCCCATTTCGGCTTCAAGCGCTACAAAACAGGGCACGGGTAGCAAAGACCAAATTGCTTTTGCAATTGTTGGCAATTGCTCAAGACTCACCCCGGGCCAAAAACCGATGGTTTTAGTTGCCATGATAAGGGCTTACTTGGTTACCAGACCATTGCAGGAGCTCGAGCTTCTCGGTATCAAATCGGGCAAAAGTATCGTATTGCAACCAATCTCCGGTATTGAGATAAAGCGTGCTTTCGTGCTGCAAATATAAAGGGAGGTGCCGATGTCCAAAAATATAGAAGTCGTGGTGTTGTGTTTGCGCGAGTTCTTGCACATATTGAAAGAGCCACTCGTCTTGTGGGCCAGTGTATTTAGCGTCTTTCGACCCGCCATTAGCTCGGCTTCTGCGCGACAAAAAACTTGCCAAACCAATGCCAAAATTGGGATGTAACCTGGCGAAAAGCCATTGACATAGGCTGCTTCTAAAAAAGCGCTTGAGCACTTTGTATTTGTAGTCGCCGGGACCTAAGCCGTCGCCGTGATGCAAATAAAATTGTTTGTTGGCGTAGCTAAAGGTATAGGAATCGCTATGCAGCGTGAGGCCGAGTTCTTTTTCAAAATAATCAAACACCCACATGTCGTGGTTACCTTTGAAAAAGTGAATTTCAATGCCGGCATCTGAAAGTTCGGCAATTTTGCCAAAAAGTCTAGTATAACCCTTTGGAATGACGGTTTTGTATTCAAACCAGAAGTCAAAGACATCACCGAGTAGGTAAATAGCTTTTGCATTAGGTTTAATGTGGTCGAGCCAATTGATGAAGGCTTTTTCTCGGGCCGCACTTTTTTGCGCATTGGGCGCGCCCAAATGTAGGTCGGAGGCAAAGTAGAGGAATTTTGGCTGGTCTGCCATTAGAAACCAAAGATTTGTTGCAGCGCTTGCTCTAAGGCAACACCCCTTAGGTTCGTGGCAATGACCCGGCCTTCTTTGTCAAGCAAAACAGTAAATGGGATGGACTGAACACCGTAGAGTTTGGCCACCTTACTTTGCCATCCGCCTAGGTCACTAACATGATTAGTCCATACCAATTGATCGGCAGCAATGGCCGCCAACCATTTATCTTTGTTTGAGTCAAGCGAGACGCTCATGACGGTAAAGCCAGCGTCTTTATATTTTTGATAGTTCTTCACTACATTGGGGTTTTCTGCACGGCAGGGACCACACCATGAAGCCCAAAAGTCGAGCAATACGACTTGACCTTTAAGGTCTGAAAGTTTCATTTTCTTTTTGCCGTCTGTGCGCAGTTCTTCAAAATCAGGCACTAGTTTGCCTGCTGCAAAAGGGTCTGCCGCCTCGCGCTCTTGTTTTTTGGCTAAGTACTGATTGTAATGGTTTTGAACAATTAAACTTTGTCCGAAACTTTGATAAAGCGGCAGTATAAGTTTTTCGTAAGCGGCAAAGTCTTGGTCTATTTGCATACTGCTGAGCGGTAAAATAATGGCTGCTGAGTTGGCATACATCTCGACATAACTTTGTATAGCTGTCTGGAACTCCCCATAGGCTTGTGTCATGTAACCGTTGATTTCGGCTTCTTTACTTGGGTCCGTTTTGATGGCCAAAAGTGCGGAGTCTGCTTTGTTTCTCCAATTGGTATTGAGCACAATAAATTCGTGCATTTGATGCGATTCCTCTGAATTGACAAAATTGCAAAATTGAAGAAGGTTTCTTCCGTCTCCATAGATTTGGATAGGAGTGGTGTCACGGATGACAATATGAAGGGAGTTCTGACCGATGCGCAAAATATAGTAGTCAGGGTTAGGTACTACGCCTTTGAGTTCAAAATTACCTTTGGCATTGAGTGCGCTGCCGTAATAATCTTTAAATGTGCTGCCAAATTGTTGGGAGAGGTAAACTGAATCAGCACCACTCGAAAAAATCTGCCCACTAATTTTAAAGGACTGACCTTGTCCAAAACAAAGCAAGGGTAATAGAAACAGTAAGATGATGCTGCGTTTCATGTTATTTAAATATTTGAGCTAATTTATTTTGGAGTTTTTGCCCCCTGAGGTTGGTCCCTATTATTTTACCATCTGGATTGACCAATACGGTGTAAGGGATGCCGTCAAATTGATACAGTTGTGGCAGATTTGACTTCCAGCCCAGTGCTTCATTTACTTGGTCTGGCCAGGTCATTCCAAAGGACTTGATGCCTTCTTGCCATTTGTTTTTGTCTTCGTCTAAAGAAACGCTGAAAACGGTGAAGCCTTTATTTTTGTATTTGTTGTAAGCGGCTATGACATTTGGCATTTCGCTTTTACAGGGCCCACACCAAGAAGCCCAGAAATCAATTAAGACATATTTGCCTTTCAAGGAACTCAGTGCGCGCGTTTTGCCGGTGGGGTCGGGGAGTGCAATTTCAGGCGCGGCCATACTGCCGTTGATCATTTGGGTGTAGGCAAAAAAGGCGTCCTCAATTTGGGTATGTTGCGCTTGCATGTTTTGACTTGCTGCTTGCCCTGGAAAGCGCTGAGCATAAGCTGCGCTTAATTTTTCTAAGGTGGTGAGATGGGAGGCATCCCAATCTTCAAAGCCAGTGGTAGGCAGTAAATTCATGCTGAGCATGATATTCAATGGACTGCTCAAATCTTGGTTAATAGCCCTGACACAAAACGCTTCATAGCTTGCTTTTGCTGCTGTGTACGCCGCATTGATGGCATCTTGATCGAGTTTGCGCGTATTTTGCTGCAATTCGTTTTGGGTCGTTTCAAAACGTTTGGTTGCCCTCAATAGTTCGGCATAGGTATTTGCCCATTTGACACCACCTAAACCTGGTTTGAAGCTGAAATCCGTGAGTCGACAGCGCAGCGAAATGTGGTCTTTAGGTTGCAAGGGAAGCCAAAGTGTGCTGCCGTTCAAATCTGTGATGCGCAAGTTGTAGAGTCCGAGCCCAGGAATATTGGCTGGGAGTTTAAAAGAACCATCGGCTGCAATTTCGGTTTGGGCAACGGAAATGACACCGCGGTCGCTAGGGGCTTCTAGAAAGAGCTGCAAGCCACCAGCACCCTGAATTTGTCCGCTGATGAAAAGATTTTCTTCGAGTCCGTTTTTTTCGAGCTCAGAGCGATTGACATACCACAAGATGAGTCCTCCGATGACTGCAAAGAGGAGAATCCAAAATAATTTTTTATTGGATTTCAGAAAGGACATTAGTTTTCAAGTTTTTGTCTGAGTAGTCCATTTGCTGCTTTCGGGTCCGCTTTACCGCCAGAAACCTTCATGAGTTGGCCCATAAAGAACCCGATGAGTTGTTTTTCACCGCTTCTGTATCGACTGACTTCGTCCGGATTTTGGGTAATGACGGTATCGATGAATCCTTCGATGACTGTGCTATCTGAACTTTGGATGAGGTTG
>JBIIZO010000001.1:0-48338 GCA_044346245.1 Crocinitomicaceae bacterium | reverse complement strand
ATAGCAATGCCAATTACATTATCTTATGGTTCATATATTGAACATTGGGCTTTTGCTCAAAATGCAAATAGCATCACAATATTAAATTATGATGATGATGGTGCTACTCCTGAGCCCGGCACTCGAACGTTTAAAGTTGCAATCTTTACTCAAGCAGGCCTAATCAATCATCCAAATGTAGATATTACAGATTACGAGTCCGTCAAGAAAGAATTTAACTTATAGATTTATAAAGCCCTTCTTGGGTGATTGTTTAACGGGGTGAATTTTCATCCCGTTTTTTGTTTAACCCATTAGAAGTTATGGAAACGTTGGATTTTGGGGTGCAATAATAAAAGAGGCACTCAAAGAAAATAATCGTTCCTCGATTCAATTTTTGCCAACTCAATGTTTAATTCTTCTTTTGAACTTAAAGCAATTATCCCCATTTCGATAATGTAAAACAAATTGCTTATGTCAACGACATATTGTTTTTTGGAAGTATACTTTTCATAGTCCTTATCTAAATGAGCATAACACTTGTCTCGGACATCACATATGTCGATGACAATGGAATTTGCATCATTAAGTGCTTGTAATGCTTTTTCCACCTCTATTTTGTTGGTCGGATTGGTGCGTATCCTCTTTGATAATAAAAGAAATATATTGTCTTTGTTGTTATAAGATTCCTTAAGTACTTTATACAATTCAATATGGTAATCTTTCATTGCTAAAAAACGCAAGTGAAAAAGTAGCGGGTTGTTATCAACCTTTTGCTTGGTTTCTCTATCAACGTGTTTTATCATATTGTTTAAACCGGACATAAAACACCATACCTCCCAACTTTTGCGAGCATTGCTGTAGTTTTTTAATAGCCGAGATAAAGACGAATTAGTCATTGAAGCAAATACCATATTTTAACTATTTTTAATAACTAAAATACGGAGTATGGAAAATGAAAAATCATATCTCGTCTTATTGTTTTTTAAATCATCACTTGCAAATTCAATACTATACCCATTGTTTTTAACAGCAGTCATTACTATATCTCGGTCGGCTTGTAAATTTTTAATGTAGACCAAATATAAGATTCCGAGCGGAAAATGGATGAATTAAGAGGACATTGGAGGCTGTTGTTGCATCATTTGCTTCCACTGCATTGCAAACAATTTAGCATTATCGTCTTTGTCCACTTGTTTATTAATATACTTCAAAAAAGTTGATTCTCTCGAGTGACCCGTAATTGCCATTAAAATAGGAGTAGATATTTTTTTGTAATAATTGGTAGCAAACGACCTTCTGTAAGCGTGAGATGTAATAAGTTCCCATTTAGGATAAATGCCGCTAATCTTGCGTTTTACCTTGTTTTCATCAACCATAATTATACCTCCTTCCGTCGGCGTAACAATTTCTGCGATTCTACATACTTGTTTAGCATACTTGTTTAATTTTTGTAGTGAGATTTTATATGGTTTATCGACCATAATAATGTTTGCAATACTTTCAGACATTACGGGAACGGTAACCCATATTTTCAATTTTGATTGCCATACATCAATTAGCATATAATCCTCTTCTTTCCGACAATGCTGTATTGAAAAATTCAACAAATCTTTGCCCCGTTGTCCAAAAGTACACGCAATTAAAATCCATTTTTTAACATTTTCAAGGGATTCAGTTGGCATAACCGAATCTGCAATTTTTTGTAATTCTTCAAAAGACAAGGTCACGATATTTCTATCCTCATCGGATTCAGAAAAACTTTGAATGTTTTTAGCGTATGGATGCACCGCAATATCTAAACGCTGCGCATCTATGCATACCGTTTTAAGATTGTCAATTTGCTTACCCGCATAGTTAGTCGAGTATCTTTGTTCATCTAACAACCAATTTGTGAAATCATCAACGAATTGACTGCTTATTTCAGTTAATCGGATGGTTCTTCCAATTTTTTGTTGATACTTGTTTATGATACCCAAAAACGTTTTATACCCTTTGACCCTACTTTCAGACAGACCCAATCCATTTCTTCCCTTAACTTTTCGTGTATGAGCATTGTCAATAATATATTGAGTGTGATTTACAAGTACCTCGGAATCTGTTTTAACCACGCGATTAAAGCATTCTTTGATTTTACGTTCAAGCCAAAACTTATCTATTAACTCACCTTTTGAGTTGGCATTATTGAGTGAATCGTGAATGAACGATTCTAACTTTTTCAAATCAGAATGTAACACTTTGTTTTCGGCATCATTTTGCTTTGGAAAGCCTAATTTATGTTGCCATTCCTTTGGCTCTATGGAAAACCCTGATTTTACTTCAAACATATTCCCTCTACCATAAGAAAGGTATAGATAGATAGTATGTTTGTCTTTTTTCGCGCTACTTTTAAGTCTATATTTTACCGTTGCCATTTTCTAAAACCTATATGAACAAAAGTAATTTTATAATATGAAACAACGAAAAGTTTTCCAAACATTTTCCAAACATTCCTTCATTTTTATTCCCTTTTACTCTACTTTATTCATTTTTACTAAATAAAGTCCTCATCGCTAAACCTATATTCAACAAGCATTTAGTGCGTTTTTGAACCGAAAGAGACCGAAAGAGCCCGTGCGGGTTCAAGTCCCGCCTCGAGTACATTATTGTGAAATTAACCCTTAATTCTTACGGATTGAGGGTTTTTTGTTTTAAATAGATTTACATTTTTTCGGGATGTAGCTCAGTTGGTAGAGTACTCGTCTGGGGGGCGAGAAGTCGCAGGTTCAAGTCCTGTCATCCCGACTTACAACCTCATCGATAGATGGGGTTTTTTATTTTCTATTTTTACAGCATGCCAACACCTTTCGATAAAGCATCATACAACCCCGTTCGCCCCCTTACCCTAAAAGGTAAGTTTTTGGTGGGCTTGCTGCGCTGGTTATTCAAGCTTCGCAAAATTTTAGGCGGTAAAGATTGGCTGCATCCGATGAAAGGGCATCACGAAGATCCGCGCAAGATGAACTTTGGGCAGCAACTATATTTTGGCTACAAATATTACTACCGCGGCATCTTTAAAGGAGATCAAGGTGCTGAGCTCGAACAATACTTTCGAAGTCAAGGCGCAAAGTTTGAAAATAAAGACACTTCTAATAGCAGCCAAAAACTTACACTCAGTGCCGGCGGTGACCTCATGCCCTACTTGTGCATTAATTCAGAGCAGTGCAAAAATCTTTGGAAGGAAAGCGGGGACTTTTTTTTCGATGCCGACCTGGTTGTCGCTAATTTGGAAACGCCATTGAATCCGAAAAATCCAGCGTCGCTTGTGCCTGAGGTCATGCTGAGTAATATGTATTTCAATGCCAATCTAGACATGTTTCATGTTTTCTCGGGTTTGGGCAATTACAAAGGTTTTGATGTCTTGGCGACAGCCAACAACCATTCTTTGGATCAGGGTGAAGATGGCGTGATGCAAACCATTGAGTTTTTGGATCAAAAAGGAATCCAACATGTGGGTACGGCTCGATCAGAAAACGAGCGCGATGCCTTTCCCATTGTCGAAAACAACGGGATCAAAATCGCCTTTTTATCCTATACTTTTTCATTAAACGCCTTGGTTTGTCCGGAAGGGAAAGCATACTTGGCCAACCATTTGAATTTAAACGAAGCAAACCCTGATTTGTCTTTGATTGTGTACCAAGCCCAATTAGCTCGGCAAAAAGGTGCTGAATTCTTAGTGGCATTTTTGCACATGGGCTGTGCATATCAGCCGTATCCGTCGCAGACTATTGTAGACAACATGCATCAAATTTGTAGGCAAACAGGCATTGATTTGGTGCTCGGCGGGCATCCGCACAATGCACAACCGCTTGAGTTTTTAGATATCACAGATCCATTTACAGGTAAAAATAAACAAACTACTATTGTTTATTCGCAAGGCGATTTTGTGGCCTACGATATCCATAAGTGGTGCAAATTACCTCTATTGCTGAAATTCGACATCGCTAGGATCAATGGAGAGGTTGTGATTTCGGCCATCCGTGCCAAGCTTTTTTACAATTATGCGCAGCTTAAAAATGGAAAAGTAGAAGCACTGTGCTTACTGGATTATACGCGGCTGAGAGAAAATTCAAGCATTTTGGCAACTGATCTGCCAGCCCAACGCGAATTTGAAGACTTGAGCTACTTTGCGGAGGAATTTTTATTGAAAGGCAATTTAGAGCGCTTTTTAGTAAAAGAAGAGCGCGATGGCAAAGGCAATGAACAAGACGCCAATCAGCCTGTTCACGAGTTGTAAAAACCGATCAGTGATGTACGGTTTTAAAAAAGAGGCGCTCCATGAAATCAGGCACTCCATCAAGAAAATAGCACTCAAGGCGCCGGTAAAATAAACGGTGGCTTGGGCTACCTCATACTTAGCCACTGTTTTGAGTTGGGTCGTGACTGCCAACCAGCCGATATAGTTTCCAGGATTCAAGATGTTGAGCAAAAAGCCCATGGAGCTGAACTTCAAAAGTTGTTTCTTTTCAGTTTGCGGATATGTTGCTTTGTCTTTCTTGAGCAAATTCGACAAACCGTAAAACAGTAAAAAGAGTGCCCCACAAATACGTACGATCAAATCGGTAGTACCTCCCGGCGGAATCAGCTCAGCATTGAACCAACTCAAGGTGATCAGAATGAGATCGGAGGCAATCACTCCCAAGGAGATGAAAATACCCGTGCGAAAGCCGTAGTCAATGCTGTTTTGGACCAAAGCAAAAAAGACAGTGCCGAGCATAATACTCATCACCATCCCTGTTAAAAAACCATACATCAGTATCTCTGACATGCTTGTTTCTTTACGATTTGCGGCTCAAAGCTATCTAATTTCATTTAATTAGTTGTGTAAAATGACACATAAGCCCCATCATTAATGGGCTTATTTATCCTGTAAGGGTCATTTGGACAATAATTCTTATCTTCACGCCTCAATTTTTTGTACATTTAGTCGCATGTGGAGTAAAGTAGCCAGTTTTATATTAAGGAATCGCTTGTTTGTACTGGCCATAATCGGTATCATCACCGTGTTTTTTGGTTATTACGCCGTAACCTCACTCAAGGTAGACAACCGTTTTGGCAACACTCTTCCTAAAGACGATCCTATTCAAATGGACTACGAAAAGTTCAAATTGCAATTTGGAGAAGACGGTTCTACACTAGTGATTGCCGTCCAGACTGATTCCCTTTATACCGAAGAAAACTTCAAAAAATGGCGAGAGCTAGGATATAAAATCCTCAAAATAAAAGGCGTAGACAACGTTGTTTCTGAAGCCACACTTTTTGGTATCACCAACAACATCAAGAAAAATGAATTTGAAATTCACCGCATTTTTTCTGATACCACCTTTAGAGATAAATCCATAGCCGACGTCCGTCAAGAAATCCGCAAAAACCCAATTTACAGAGGTTTGCTCTACAACGACACCAGCAATGTGTCCTTGTTAATGATTGGCATCGATGAGAAAGTGTTATCCAACCCGAAAAAAGCGGGTGTTGTACTCAAAATAGAAGCTCTCGCCGACCAATACGAAAAACAATTTGGTAAGGTCTACTTTGCAGGTTTACCACACATCCGTGTTGTAGTTGGCCGACGCATTGTTGCCGAAATGTATATCTTCTTGGGGCTCTCTATTTTTGCTTCGTCTCTCTTGCTATTCATTTTCTTTAGATCGCTATACGTTGTGCTACTTTGTAATATTGTCGTAGCTATTTCAGTGATTTGGGCCTTAGGTAGTATTGCCTTTTTGGGTTATCAGCTCTCTATTATCATGGCGCTTGTACCACCGCTCCTAATTGTCATTGGCGTGCCCAACTGCGTGTTCTTGATCACGCGGTACCATCAAGAATATGTGCGGCTCGACAACAAAATGCGCTCGCTGTTTGTCATGATCAAGCGCATTGGTTCGGTTACCTTCTTAACCAATCTCACAACAGCAGTAGGTTTTGTTACTTTCACCAGTTCTGACAAACTAGCGCAATTTGGTATCATTTCAAGTTGGAATATCATGGTGGTTTTTGTGCTCTCACTGGCCATTATCCCCATTTTTGCCTCTTTTGCCAAGCCTCCAAAGCCGCGCCATCTCAAACACCTCAGTCGCGTCTATTCTCAAGGTTTTATTGAATTCATTGTAAAACTTGTCACGAAATACCGCCCCTGGATTTACGTCACCTCTGTGTTGATCGTTATTTTCAGTCTCTACGGCATGACTAAAATTATTTCTACCGGAAATATCACCAGCGATTTACCGTCCGACGACCCTATTTTACTCGATCTCAAATTTGTGGAGCGCAATTTTGGCGGCTCTATTCCTTTTGAAATTACGGTCAATTACAAAGAAAAAGGCAGACTTTTCAACGCCGAGACGATGCGCAAAGTAGAAGAAATACAAAGTGTATTTGCCAAAGACACACTCTTCTCAAAAAGCATCTCTTATGTTGACCTCATCAAGTCTATCAATATGGCTTATCACGGCGGAGATCCAAGCAAATACACGCTCATCTCTAACCGGGACAAACTCCGCCTCAAAAAATACATCGACAAACTCGACATGAGTAGCCTCAATGGTGGTTCTATCTCGCTTAAAAACTTGGTGGACACTAGCAAAACCACACTGCGCATCCGCATGCAGATGAAAGACCTCAGCGTAGATAAAGTGGGGCCCGCACTCGATGCACTCAAAATCAAAACCAAGGCTATTCTCAATCCTGACCAACAAACTTTGGAGCGGCTTTACACCAAGATTGAAAAAGGCAACACTGCAGCACTCGATAGTATTATCTACGAACATACGGGCGTTTTCAATAGCCTTACGGCACTTCTTTCTAATGGCAATGACCAAAAACAGATGGCATTCGACATGGATCCAGAAAAAATCAAGTCCTATGCTGGTACGGCTCAATTCAATAAAAAACTCAAAAAAGCAATCGCTGCAGAACAATACGATTTGATTTTTACCGGAATCAAAGTGGTTCAGACAGAAGGTACCAAATACCTTTTTATTAACTTACTGCAAAGCCTCATTTTTGCCATCGTCTCGATTGCTATCATGATGGCGTTTTTGTTCCGCTCGATGCGCATCATTATGGTTTCCATGATTCCGAATATCATTCCTTTGCTTTTTACGGCAGGTATCATGGGCTATTTTCAAATTCCGCTCAAGCCTTCTACCATTCTCGTGTTTGGTATTGCGCTAGGTATCACCGTAGACAACGCCATTTTATTCCTTGGCAAATACCGCAATGAGCTCAAACAACATGGTTGGGATGTCCGCTTTGCAATCTTACATTCGTTGCGCGAAACCGGCTTAGGCATCTTCTATACGTCCGTGATTTTATTCTTCGGATTCTTAATGTTTGTGTTCTCCCAGTTCGGAGGTACTAAGGCGCTGGGGCTGCTGGTATCCATTACCATCATGGTCGGTATGGCCACCAATTTGATCATTTTGCCGGCGTTGCTTTTAACGCTAGAACGCAAATTCAGCATGCGTTCTTTTCAAGAACCTTTCTTTGATATCTACAACGAAGAAACAGACTACGACATGGATAAACTCGAAATCGAGTTTGCCCAAGAAGCAGACAACAAGTAAAACTTAGGCGTCAGTAAGCTTCTTGACCATCGTAAGGATGGTAGCTAAAGCAACGGTTTCTCCAGTTTCGTCATAGACATCTACTAAAAACTTCACGATACCTTTTGCGATGTCCTCTTCTGAACGCTTCTCTTGATCTATCTTTTCTTTGACTGTAAAACGTACACCAATTGTAGCGCCCGGATAAACAGGCTTGGTAAAACGTGCTTCTTCAATTCCGTAGTTCAATAAAACAGGGCCCTTCTTAGGGTCTACGAACAAACCAGCTGCCTTTGACAAAATAAAATAACCATGCGCTACACGGCGCTCAAAAATGGTTCCTTCAAGTGAAGTGGCGTCCATGTGGGCATAGAAGTTGTCGCCGGAAACATTCGCAAAATTGACGATATCGGCATCGGTTACCGTATGCTTATGGGTAAAGACAGTTTCCCCAACAACCAACTCTTCAAAGTGCTTTCTAAACACGTGTGGTTGTGCTTCTGGCATGGCTGAACCCACCTGAAACTGCTGGGTAATGGCCGTAATGGTGCTCGGGTGACCTTGGATAGCGGTGCGTTGTAAATAATGCAGTACGCCACGTTTTCCACCCATTTCTTCGCCGCCACCAGCTCTTCCTGGACCGCCGTGGGTAAGTAAAGGCATTGGCGAACCATGGCCTGTGCTTTCTTTGGCGCAATCTTTATTGAGAACGAGGATGCGGCCATGCATACTAGCAGCTCCCACTACGTATTCAACTGCTTCTGTATTACTTGGCGTCACAATTGAAGAAACCAACGAGCCCTTGCCCATTTTGGCTAGTTCAATGGCAGCTTCCATGTCTTTGTAAGGCATAATAGTGGCCACAGGGCCAAATGCTTCGATTTCGTGGACAGCTGTTGCAGTGAATGGATTTTCATTGCGGAACAATACAGGCGGAAAAAATGCACCCGCTTCTTTGCTGGCGCCTATTACTTCAAAATTGTCTAAATTCCCGAAGACCATTTGCTGGGATTGTGCGAGCAAGTCAACGTTAGCGCGCACTCTTTCTACTTGTAATTTGGTAGCCAGCGCACCCATTCTAACGCCTTCAGTTGCGGGGTCTCCTATTTTGGTGGTAGCTAAGCGTGCAGCAATTGCACCTTGCACCTCATCTAATAGGTTTTCAGGAACAATAATGCGGCGAACAGCCGTACATTTTTGGCCTGCTTTGATCGTCATTTCTTTGACGCATTCTTTCACGAATAAATCAAATTCTTCGGTGCCCGGAACAGCAGCTTGCCCAAGTACAGTAGCGTTGAGGGAGTCTGCCTCTAAATTAAAGCTCACGCTTTGTTCAGAAATGCGCGGCAAGCCTTTGAGCAACTTTCCAGTTGCAGCACTTCCGGTAAAAGTAACGACATCTCTTGCGTCTACGCTATCCAAAATGCCGCGCCCAAGGCCGCATATGAGTTGCAAAGCTCCTTCTGGCAATATGTTAGAATCGATGATGTCGCGCACCATGACTTCAGTCAAGAAACAAGTGTATTCCGAAGGCTTCACCACCGCTGGTACACCCGCCATAAAGTTGACTGCGATTTTTTCGAGCATCCCCCAAATTGGGAAATTGAAAGCATTGATGTGTACAGCAACACCCTCTTTTGGGACCATAATGTGATGACCTATGAAGGTCCCGTTTTTGGAGAGCGGCGCTGCAGCACCATCTACATAATAAGGAAGATCCGGAAATTGACGGCGCAAACTCGCGTTTGCGAATAAGTTGCCAATACCGCCTTCGATGTCTATCCAGGAATCAACTTTCGTTGCGCCAGTGAGCGCTGAAATCTCATAATACTTCGCTTTGCGCTCCATTAAAAACAATGCCAAGGCCTTGAGCATGCGGCCGCGCTCTTGAAAAGTCATTTTGCGCAGCGCGTAGCCTTTTTGTCTGGCGTAGGTCAGTACCTCGGCAAAGTCAAGGCCCGCACTTGAAACTGCTCCAATTTGCACACCGGTTAGTGCATTGAACAAAGTGGTTTCTTCTCCTTGGCCATCTAGCCATTGTCCGAGAACATAATTTTGAAAACGTTGCATAGCAAATTATTTGATTAACCAACGGACTAAGTCGGCGCCATTGGCGTAGATCATCAATGACAGCAATAAGAAAATACCGATATACTGCGCGACCTCCAATACTTTTTGAGGCGCTTCTTTACCAGTGATCATTTCATATAAAAGAAAAACAACATGGCCGCCATCGAGTGCCGGAATCGGTAAAATATTCATGAAGGCCAAAATAATAGACAACAAGGCGGTAGTGAGCCAGAAAGTATGCCAGTCCCAAAGTGGCGGGAACATATTGCCAATAGAAGCAAAGCCGCCAATTTGCGTCGCGCCTTTTTTGGTAAAGACAAACTTGAATTGGCTCACGTAGTCAGATAAGGTATTGTAGCCGTAACCCATCCCGATGCTTACGCTCTGTGCAAAGCCATATTTTTTCTCAGCAATCGCTTTTTGGTCGATGTACTCTGAATTGGCCATGATGCCGATTGTTCCGTTCGACTTCACTTTAACATCAAGTGTCACCGTGTCTTTTGAATCTCCTTTTCTGGCCACCTTAATAGCCACTTTCTCATTCTTGTGTGCAAAAAGCTCCGCTTGAAACTCGTCATAATAGCGAATGACTTTTCCATTGACTTCGTAAACGTGGTCTTTCGCTTTGAGCCCCGCGCGCAGTGCTGGAGAATCTTTACTCACCTCTGCCACTTTGAGCGAATTGGAGCGCAAGGTGAATGCAGGTAAGGCGCCTGCTTGAAATAATTTGCTGTCGATATCCGAAGGAAGGGTGAGATGAGCAATGGTGCCATCTTGATGTTGAACGGTAATCTTGTGCGCACCACGCAATAAAATTTCTTTATTGATATCATCTAAATTGAGGGGTTTCTTACCTTCTATGTCTAAGATGACGTCGCCAGAATAAATGCCGTATTTAGCCATGTAAGGATGTACACCCAAGCCTTCTTTCAACTTGTTTTGGTCGAGCGTTAATTGGCCCCATGTAAAAACAACGCCAATGTAAATGATGAATCCCAATACAAGATTGACGGTAACACCACCGATCATGATGATCAGGCGCTGCCAAGGTTTTTTACTTCTGAACTCCCAAGGTTGTGGTTCGTTTTTGAGTTGTTCGGTGTCCATTGATTCGTCGATCATGCCGGCTATTTTAACATAACCTCCGAGCGGAACCCAACCAATCCCCCACTCTGTGGTATCTGGGTCTTCGGACCACTCGCTTGGCGAAGACTTACTGAACCAAGATTTTTTCTTCACGCCATTCACGCGTTTCCATCGGAAAAAAGAAAAATACGGATTGAAAAAAAGATAAAATTTCTCGACACGGGTCTTGAATAATTTGGCTGGTATAAAATGACCGAATTCGTGAAGCGTCACGAGGATCGCTAGAGAAGTAATGAGCTGAGCTGCTTTAATGAGAATTTCCATTTTGTCTATTAAGAGTTACAAAGATACCTTAAGTTTATTAGTGTGCCTCAAGCCAATTAGGCGCTGTTTTCATTTCGACCTCCATCGGTACTTCCATGTCCACGGCTTCTTCCATCGCTTTTTTGACGAGTTGCTGCATTTGTTCGATTTCATCCTTATGGACATCAAATACAAGTTCATCGTGTACTTGCAAAATCATTTTTGATTGTAGGTTTTCCTTGCTCATGGCTTTGTGTACAGCTACCATGGCCAACTTGATGATATCTGCAGCCGAACCTTGAATAGGTGCATTAATGGCATTGCGCTCGGCAAAACCGCGCACGACCGCATTGGCAGAATGAATGTCTGGCAAATAACGGCGGCGTTTCAAGATGGTTTCTACATAGCCTAATTCTCTTGCTTGCGCAATGACTTTATCCATGTAGGTTTTAATGGTGCCGTATTGTTCAAAATAAGCGTCGATGATGCCCTTGGCTTCGGTACGCGAAATTTGTAGATTTTGGGCCAAGCCAAAAGCAGATTGGCCATATATAATACCGAAATTGACCGCCTTGGCTGCGCTGCGCTGTTCTCTTGTGACCTCAGTTAAAGGTGTATGAAAAACCTGAGCGGCAGTAGCTGCGTGAATATCGTGTCCGCTCTTGAAAGCACTGATCATGTTCGGGTCGCCGGAAAGCGCGGCAATAATGCGCAATTCGATTTGCGAGTAGTCTACCGCCATGAGCTGAAAATCTGCCGAGCGGGCAACAAAAGCGCGGCGAATTTCTCGGCCTTTGGCAGAGCGCACTGGAATATTCTGCAAATTGGGGTTGTTCGAACTCAAGCGCCCAGTTGCCGTAACGGTTTGCATGAAGTTCGTGTGGATACGACCATCAATAGGATCGCAAAGCGTTGGGAGCGGATCTACATAAGTGCTCTTGAGCTTGCGCAATTGGCGGTATTCTAAAATATGACCAATTATCGGGTGGTCGTTTTCGTGTTTTTGAAGGACGTCTTCCGAGGTGGCGTACTGACCGGTTTTGGTCTTTTTAGCCTTGCTAGAAATTTGCAGTTTTTCAAAAAGGATTTCGCCGAGTTGTTTGGGAGAGTCGATATTAAAGGGCTCACCTGCGAGGTCTTTAATTTGTTGGTCGAGCTCAATAAGGCGTTCGTCGAGCTCTTTTGAAAACGCATGAAGTGCCGCTGTATCGATGGCAATACCTTCTTGTTCGATGTCCTTGAGAACGGTTACAAGCGGCATTTCTACATCGTAGAACAAATGGTGTAAGTGTGGTTTTTCGATTTCGGGCTCGAGTAGTTTCTTGAGTTGAAAAGTGATGTCGGCATCTTCGCAAGCATAGTCTTTGATTTGTGCTGGGCTCAGGTCGGCCATGTTGCCTTGGTTCTTGCCTTTTTTGCCGAGCAGCGATTCGATAGAAACGGGCTGGTAATTGAGGTAATATGTGGCTAGAAAATCCATGCCTTGCTTAGACTCCGGATTGATGAGGTATTGGGCAATCATGGTGTCAAAAAGCGGGCCCTTGAGCGTTATGCCGTAACGGTGCAAGACCTTCAAGTCATATTTGAGGTTGTGAGCGATCTTCTCAATGGAGATGTCTTCAAAAACCAGCGCAAATTCATGAAGAATTGCTTTTGCGCCTTCAAAATCGTTGGGTACCGCCACGTAAAATGCTTCGCGTGCTTTGTAAGAAAAGGAGAAGCCAACTAAGTCGGCATGCAGTGCATCTATTGATGTTGTTTCGGTATCAAAGCAAACCTCGCTTTGTACAAGCAAGAGCGCGAGCAATTCTTTGCGTTCCTCGGCAGAAGTGATCAGGTGATAACTCGGCTTTTCTGTGGCAATAGTTTTATAATTAGCTGTTGGTGCGGCTTCTTGTGGTTCGAGCATACTTTGCATGCCAAATAAATCGAGCTGGGCTTCTTCTTTTGACGCCGGCGCTTGTGTGACCACAATTTCTTCGCCGATCACGCGCTTGGCCAGCGTTCTAAATTCGAGCTCCGTAAAAATCTCTTTGATGGCCTCGGCATTTACGGGGCAGATTTCTAAGTCCTTTTCATCGAACTCAACTGGTACGTCGCGGATGATCGTCGCCAACGACTTCGACATCAGTCCTTGCTGCTGAAAATTCTCTACGTTTTCTTTTTGCTTGCCTTTGAGCTCGTGCACATGGGCAAATAAACCTTCCATGGAACCATATTTAGCTACTAATACCTTAGCGGTTTTTTCGCCAATACCTGGAATACCTGGAATGTTATCAGAAGCATCGCCCCACAAACCTAAGATGTCAATTACTTGTGCCGGATTGCTGATTTCAAACTTTTCGCATACTTCCTTTACGCCCATGATTTCTGCTGGGTTTCCGCCTCTACCGGGCTTGTACATGAAAGTTTGGGGGCTCACAAGTTGCGCGTAGTCTTTGTCGGGGGTCATCATGTAAGTGATGAAGCCTCTTGGCTCTGCCAATTTGGCAATTGTTCCAATGACGTCATCGGCTTCAAAACCCGCAACTTCTAAAATGGGAATATTAAATGCCTGAACGATTTGCTTGATCGGCTGAATCATCGAGCGGATGTCTTCGGGCATTTGTTCGCGCTGCGCTTTGTATTCGACGTATTCCTCTTGGCGCTGCGTCGAGCCACCAGGGGGGTCAAACACCACCGCAATGTGCGTGGGTTGCTCTGTTTTGAGGATGTCTATCAGTACATTGGTAAAACCAAATGCCGCAGAAGTGTTTTCGCCTTTTGAATTGACACGTGGATTTTTGGCAAATGCAAAATACGCTCTATAAATGAGTGCATAGGCATCGAGTAAAAATAGTTTTTTGGGTGCGGCGGGTGTCAGCATCAGAAAGAAGGGAAGTAAGGTATAAACTGAGCGGGCTCTATTTGTGTTTCTTTAGAGACCGGAAGTGTTTTGTACAAAAAGAAGACGCCAACAGAAGGATAGCCGCTGATTTTGACTTGAATTGTGGCTTTTTTAGTGGCTTTGTAGGCTGTTGTCATGAAGCCAGGCTCTGGAATCACGCGCAGCGGTACTTTAAGAACAGCTTCTCGATGCGCCTTTAGTTTAACAGGCTCATCTATGTATAAGTTGCCCACTTTTTGCTGATCGATAAAAAGTTCAAAACTACCCGGCTTCATTTTGACTGGAACCCACAAATTATTTTGGACATGAAAACCAGCTTTGCACTTGATCAGTTGGCCGCTGAATTGTTCCATTTCTGTGCCGTCAAAACTCATCATTTCGATAGGTTCATCCAAGCTTTTACAAGCAACCAAGGTGCATAATAATGCAAATACAAAGAGCTGTTTCATGCTTAGATTTGACTGAAATTTTTGAAAAAATAAGGAATGGTCTCTATTCCTTTATAGAAATTAAACAAACCGTAATGCTCGTTGGGGCTATGAATGGCATCGCTATCCAAACCAAAGCCCATTAAAATCGTTTTCAGACCCAATTCTTGTTCAAACATGGCAATAATTGGAATACTACCACCGCTGCGGACAGGAATTGGTTTCTTACCAAATGTTGTTTCATAAGCTTGGCTCGCTGCTGCATAGGCTGGTGAGTCTGTTGGCGTCACAACTGGCTGGCCACCATGGTGCGGCGTTACTTTGACACGCACACTTGCCGGGGCTATTTTTTCAAAATGTGTCTGAAACAATGCCGTGATTTCTTCTGGATCTTGGTCCGGGACTAAGCGCATTGATATTTTAGCAAAAGCTTTTGATGCAATAACGGTTTTGGCACCTTCGCCAATATAGCCACCCCAAATGCCATTCACATCTAGCGTAGGACGAATAGAGCCTCGCTCCATGGTGCTGTAGCCGGCTTCGCCGTGTGTGGAGGCGATGTCGAGCGCAGCGCAATAAGCTTGTTCAGAAAATGGTGCTTTGGCCATTTCTGCGCGGTCTTCATCAGAGAGATCTACTACTTTGTCGTAAAAACCTGGAACGGTGATGCGCATGTTTTGGTCATGTAAACTGGCGATCATTTGCGTAAGGATATTGATCGGGTTGGCTACACAACCACCATAAAGACCTGAGTGTAAATCTCTTTTAGGGCCCGTTACTTCCACTTCTACGTAACTCAAGCCGCGCAGACCTGTAGTAACAGAGGGCGTGTCGTTGGAGAGCATGCCGGTATCTGAGACTAAAATAATATCCGCCTTGAGTTTGGCTTTATTTTCGCTCACAAAAATAGCGAGATTGGGGCTGCCCACTTCTTCTTCGCCTTCTATCATAAGTTTGACATTACAAGGCAATTCTTGCGCTTGTAACATGGCCTCAACAGCCTTAACGTGCATAAAAAACTGACCTTTGTCGTCGCACGCTCCGCGAGCAAAAATGGCGCCTTCGGGATGAATCGGTGTGGTTTTGATCACGGGCTCGAAAGCTGGGCTATGCCAGAGCTCGAGCGGATCTGCTGGCTGGACGTCATAATGTCCGTAAACTAAAACGGTTGGCAGCTTCGGGTCAATTATTTTTTCGGCATAGACAATTGGATGCCCTGCCGTGCTGATCACCTCCACCGCATCGAGCCCGATTTGCTGGAGATGCGTAGCTAAATGCGCTGCACAAGCAGCTACATCACCTTGATAATTAAGGTCTGCAGATACAGAGGGGATTCTTAAAAGCGCAAATAATTCATCGACAAATTTTTGCTTGTTGGCTTGAATAAATTGTTGTGTTTTTTCCATAATCATTCTATACCTCAAAGTTGCGAAAAATCGCGGTGTTTTGTTGTGTCGTAGTTTATATTAATTTTGTTATGCAACTTTTTTGTCAACATTGACGTCTAAACGACAACTTGCGCTTATGAAACATTTACTACACTTCGTTTTTTTATTTTCAATAGGGTCATTGCTCGCACAGCCTATTGCCGTTTCCACCACCCAAACACCCCAACAATTAGTAGACAACGTACTACTTGGTTTTGGTGTAACGGCTTTTAATGTCACGATAAATGGCAACCCGGCATTGGCCAATGCAGCTCAAGGAAATGTAGGTTATTTTACCAATACCAACCCTGCGTTTCCAATTAGCAACGGCTTGGTTTTAACTACGGGTAACGCCGCTGCTGCTGTTGGTCCAAATAATAGTACGAACTTGACCAACAACAATCCTCCAACATCATCTGTCAGCACTGACCCGCATCTTAATGATATTGCTGCCGGTACAGTGACCAACGGTGTTGTGTTAGAATTCGATTTTATTCCGTCCGGCGACACTCTTGTCTTTAATTACATGTTTGGTTCGGAAGAGTACCCTGAGTGGTCTCCATCTACTTTCAACGACGCATTTGGTTTGTTTTTATGGGGGCCCGGCATTTCAGGCCCATATGTGTTGCCAAGCTATCCTAATGGTGGCGCAAATATTGCAACGATTCCTGGCGGTATTCCCGTTACCATTAACAACGTTGGCGACGCTTCCAACACCCAGTATTATGTGTTCAACGAGGCAAACTCTACACTAACCTACGGCGATGCCATTCAATATGACGGCACAACCGTTTTGCTTACAGCAGCAGCAAGTGTACAATGTAACCAATTATACCATATCAAATTAGCTATTTCAAACGTAGGTGACCAATCTTTTGATTCTGGCGTTTTCTTAGAAGCGGGTTCATTCAGTTCCTCTGCAGTAGATGTTGCTGTTGCTACTGTATCTGGCGACACCACAATTATTGAAGGTTGTACTTACGCCGATTTTATCTTTACCCGCCCTCCAGGACAGTTAGACGATACCCTCATCATTAACTACACAATTGGTGGGGTCGCACAGCAAGGCATTGACTATAATACTTTGCCGAATCCAATTACCTTCTTGCCTGGTGAAGACACCGTTATCATTAACCTCACGCCTACCCAAGACGGAATCAATGAAGGCTTTGAATCAGTAGTGATCACCGTACAATTGATTAACCCATGCGGAGACACCATAACTTCCAGCGGAACTATATATATTGGTGAAGGTCCTATCATCAATATTACCGGCAACAACCCAACGGTTTACTGTGCTGCCGATAGCGTTTGGCTCACAGCTAACGCCTCGGGTGGCTATGCACCATATGACTATTCATGGGTCAATTTAGCAGGTGCCAACATCGGCACTAACGACTCCATATCAGTGGGGATTAATCAGAATGGTACAGCATACTATTTAGTGACCGCGACAGACAACTGTAACTTCTCACAAACCGATACCGTTACCGTTACAATGAACCAAACGTTGGCCATAGACACTATATATGTTGGGCCTTCCACCTGTGTGCCATCTGGTTATGTTTCTGTACAAGTTACCGGTACGCAAGGTGTGCCGCAGTATAACTGGTCAGGCCCAGGGCCAAATGGCTTTATCGACGCATCTGTTTGGCAAAATATTCCTTCCGGATGGTACTATGTTACCATTGAAGACAACGTTTGTACCGTTAGTGACAGCGCATTTGTCGATGTGCTAGACCCGCCAGTTGCCGAATTCAGCGCAAACGTAACTGAAGGTTGTGCGCCTCTCAGCGTCACGTTCACCAACACCAGTCAGAACGCTAGTGCCTTCAGCTGGAACTTTGGCGACGGACAAACTGGTAGCAGCAACAACCTCAGTGCTCAAAATCATGTATTCGATGTGCCTTTCGGAACTTATACGGTTACTTTAACCGCCAATCAAGGGCCACAATGTTCAGATGTTGCATCACTTACCATCACCGTAAATGTTTGCGGTTGTACAGATCCGCTCGGCACCAACTACAACCCACTTGCCAATGTAAACGATGGTTCTTGTGTATACCCAACTGGTTGTACAGATCCACTCGCGCTCAATTACGATCCAAACGCACTCATCGAGGACGGCAGCTGTGAATACGCCCGCCCTGAGGTCATTGCGCCAAACGTTTTCAGCCCGAACGCAGACAACAACAACGAAACTTTCTACCTAGACACTAAAAATGTCATCTCCTTGCAGCTCATCATTTTGAACCGTTGGGGCAATGTCTTGATGGACGTGACGTCTGTTGACCTCATCAATAACAACCCTGCTTGGGACGGTAAAATCAATGGAGAACCTGCTAGTGAAGGTGTATACTTTTACAAGTATGTCGGAGCCGGTCTCAACAACCAAGAAGTAAGCGGCCACGGCTTCTTTCATTTGGTTGACAAAAAATAATTAAAAGGGGGCTAAAGCCCCCTTTTTTATGGTGCAACATCTGTACATTTGTTGCTTTCGATGAAGCAAAAGAATATCATCTGGCTTGTTTTTTTTCTTGCTCTTGGCGGGCTGTTCTTCTATTTTGCTACGCCAAAAAACACCGACGCTAAAGGCGGGAAAGTTTATGGCGGTACCTTGAGCATCTGCTCGAAACAAAAGGAGCTCGGTCTTTATCCACTTGCCAACAACACCCTCGAAGCACAACGACTTCAACAACTCATTTTCGAGCCCTTACTCAAGCCTGCACAAAACAAACGCGGTTGGCGCTACTGCTTAGCTTCTAAAGTCAGTCTGAACACCAAAAGAAATCAAGTCGTTATACGCATAAAGAAAAACATACATTTCACTGATAATTCTTGCTTTCGTTTTCACTCTGCAGAACTCACTGCAGAAGATGTCGCATTTAGCCTAAGCTTAGCCTGTTCACAACAAGACAACTTGCAACAAGAACTGATTTTACCTCAACTAATCGTTGGAGGAAAAAAATTCTTTGATAAACACCAAGACCCAACAAAAGCCAGTGTTCAAGGCATACGAATTCTTGATAAATACTCCTTAAAGATAGAATTGACAGGAACCTACAATCATTTTTTAGACTTATTGACAAGTCCTAGCCTGAGTGTTTTAAGTAAACAAGCAGCTAGATTTTATGGCCAACTATTTCCAAAAAACCCAGTGGGAACAGGGCCTTTTCTTTTAGAAAATAAAATAAAACACACGTATTCATTTGAGCGGAACCCATCTTATTGGCGGCGCGATAAATACGGCAACCAACTACCCTACTTAGACCGCATTGAGTTGAGTTGCGGTACGTCCGGACAACTAGCACAAAAACTATTTTTAAAAAACAATATCGATCTTCTTTTCGACCTCCCAATAGACGACCTCCGAGAAGCATTCGGCACCCTCCACGATGCCAAGCAGGGCAAAAATCCGCTGCATGAGGTGTACATCAAAAATGCAGCAAAGGTGCACTTCATTCAATTCAATAGTTGTAAGAGTCCTTTTGATCTGCAGGCTGTTCGACGTGCATTTGCACTAGTCATCGATACAAAAACAATTTGTAATGACATTTTGAAAGGTGAGGGCCAAGAGTTGAGGGGACATTTCATTCCAAAGCAAAAACAATACAATAATAACTTGGTTATTGCTGACAACAGAACCGATCGTGAAAAAATAGCGCAAGCCAAATTATTACTTGCCCAAGCGGGTTATGAAACTCAGCGCCCCTTGCCGCCCATTCATTTTTATGTGGGCGCCGCTAAAAACACTTTGGCCTACAAATGGGCAGCGGCAGCGGCACAGCAACTAGAAAAAGCACTTCCCGTTCGCATTATATTAAAAGAAGCACAAAGACCACGTCAAGACACCGCAAAAAATAGTGGTGAAATGTGGCGCAGTGGATGGGTTGGCGACTACCCTGGCGCAGAATCTTATCTCCGGCTTTTCTACAGTGGTTCGCAAAATCCTGTTGTGTTTCAAAACCATGATGTAGACAACTTCTATTTAGAATCTATTAGAGAGCGAACAAACTCAAAACGATTGCACGCGCAAATGCTTTGTGAAAAAGCCATCTTAGACCAACAAGCCCTCATTCCGATTTACACGGAAGATTTTATTGTCCTCAATCAGTTACGGGTGAGGGGCCTACAATTAGAAGGGTCTGGAATGCTCGACTTTTCGGCGTTGTTTATCAAAGAGTTGAAATAAAACCGACTTAACTGAAGGTTTCTTCTACCCAAGCCTTACCCCAGTTTTCTTGCTCTTCTGCAGACCATAAAGTGGGATAAAAAATGCGCTTTTGAAAACGCGGCGGTAGGTATTTTTGCCAATTTGTTCCGCCGGTGGCTGCTACATCTTTGTCTTGTCTGGCTAAATAACGCACGGCTGATTTGTAATGCGCCAAAGGCCAATTGATATTGACATTGATATCGTTTTGGCGTAAGGCTTGCCGTACATTTTCATCGGCTTGGTCTGCTTCGCTAAGGCGCAAATATACTTGCCAAAGATTTTTATCTCGGCAAATATTGGCCAAGGCAATAAATTGGTCGCGGTATTTTTCTTCGAATTGGATCAGGGTCAGGGTTTTCTTGCCTGAAGCAACTTCAGTAGCGCCGGCCTTCCAATAGATGTGCTCAAACAAGCGGGTAAGATCTGTTTCTTCTCTAAGTTGCTCGCGTTCGTCTTTTGCCACTAGATTGATGAAATCGGTACTGAAGATTTCGATTTCACGGTATTGCGCAGACTGAAACCCTGATGCGGGTAGTAAACTCATGCGGAACTTCAAGAATTCTTCGCGGTCCATGCCGTTGATCATGATTTCAAAACTCTTCACTAAGGCATCAAAATAACGGTTGATGCGCGTAACGCGGTCAATAAAATGTGCTTTTGTTGGCGCCTGAATATTGCCAAGGGACTCAAATTCGCGAAGGGCAAGCTTGAAGTACAATTCTGTGATTTGATGGTACATGATAAAAACCACCTCATCTGGAAAAGATGTTTTGGGTTTTTGCAAACTCAAGAGTGTGTCTAATTGAATGTAATCCCAATAGGTGGTGACATCTGCATACAGCAAGCCTTCTAAATAGGCATTGAAATCTTCGCCAAGCGCGGCGTATTTTTCATTTAATAGACTGAGTTTCTCTTTGAGTTCGGGTGTGATTTCCATCTTTTGTTGCTTGGTTTGACACTTCGAAATTAAACAAAATTTAAGTGCTTAAAGAATTTTTACATTTGTGTTCTCAATGCTACACCTATGATCAATTACAACCCTAAAAATTGGCTGTCCTTTATTTTCTCTTTTCACAAAAGCGACACCGCACGAATGATGTGGAAGGAGTTGATTTACATCAGCTTATTGTCCATATTGATCACCTACACTGAAATCACCTTTTTTCCGAAGGCCTTTTATCTCAAAAATTTAACGACCGTCTATTCACTACTCGGTTTTGTGATTTCGCTTTTACTAGTGTTCCGAACCAATACCGCTTATGACCGCTGGTGGGAGGGCCGCAAAGCGTGGGGAGCAATGGTCAATGACAGCAGAAGTTTGAGTGCCAAATTGAGTGCGTTGCAACTCAGCCAAACAGAAAAAGCGACTTTGAGTAATTTGATCAGCTTGTATGTATTTAGTGTCAAAAATCATTTGAGGTCCAAGCGCGTTGAGCAAGATGACGCTTGTCAGAACAAACTCTCCGGCTTAGACTTAAGTGGTCACCAACCGCTGCGGATTCAACAATTACTCCGCACAGAAATGGAACAATTATATACGAACAAAACCATGAGCGCTGAATGCTGGTTGGCTGTTCAGCGAGACCTCGATTCGTTGGTGGCTTCGCTTGGCGTTTGTGAGCGGATTAAAAACACACCCATTCCTTTTTCTTATAGCTTGTTTATCAAGAAATTCATCTTTATTTATGTCTTGACGATGCCTTTGGCTTTCGTGCCGTTGTTTGGATATTTATCGGCATTCATTTCGACTTTTGTTTTTTATGCGCTGGTCAGTATGGAACTACTCGCTGAAGAAATTGAAGATCCTTTTGGCGGCGATGAAAACGACTTGCCAACTGACCAAATTTGCCTGACTATACAAGAAAATTGTGCGCAAATCTTTGGGGCATAAAAAAAGCGCCATATGGCGCTTTCGGAAAAAAGGGTGGTTTCTTTATTTGGACTCTTCGTCAAAGATGCGTTTTGGACGCAGTTGCTCGAACAAACCAAGCGTAAGCCAATAAGGAAGGATAAATCCTAATAAAAAGAATAACATCCAAAAGGCCATCCCGCCAATTAAAAGAAACATTACAATACCGAAAGTGCTCATCTTCTATTATTTTTGCAGTTGAAAACTTGTCCAAAATTACACAAATAAATTCATAAACACCAAAAAATGGAATTTCGCATCGAAAAAGACACCATGGGAGAGGTAAAAGTACCTGCTCACCGCTATTGGGGCGCTCAAACAGAACGTTCGCGCAACAACTTTAAAATTGGCCCAGAGGGCTCGATGCCAATTGAAGTGATCCACGCTTTTGCCTATCTCAAAAAGGCTGCGGCGCATGCCAACCACCAACTGGGTGTTTTGCCACAAGAAAAAAGAGACCTCATCTCTAAAGTATGTGACGAGATCCTGACCGGCCAACACAACGACGAATTCCCATTAGTGATTTGGCAAACCGGCTCGGGCACACAATCCAACATGAACTGCAACGAAGTCATTGCCAACCGCGGGCATGTCGTTAATGGCGGACAGTTGCTCGACGAACAAAAAGTGCTGAATCCCAACGACGACGTCAATAAATCGCAGTCTTCCAACGATACCTACCCGACTGCCATGCACATCGCTGCCTACAAAATGGCAGTTGAAGTTACTTTGCCGGGCTTGCAACATTTGCGCGCTGTGTTGCAAAAAAAAGTAGTCGAATTCAAAGATATCGTCAAAACTGGGCGCACCCACTTTATGGATGCCACACCGCTTACATTGGGTCAAGAATTCAGTGGTTATGTTGCACAACTTGATTACTCCATGCGAGCCATCAACAATGCATTAGTTGCTGTTTCAGAACTTGCTTTGGGCGGAACAGCCGTTGGTACAGGCCTCAACACGCCAAAAGGATACGATGTGTTGGTCGCTCAAAAAATTGCTGAATTCACGGGCTTGCCATTTATTACCGCGGCCAATAAATTTGAAGCACTTGCTGCCCATGACGCCATGGTAGAACTTTCAGGAGCGCTCAAGCGCAGTGCGGTTTCACTCATGAAAATTGCCAATGACATCCGCATGTTGTCTTCTGGGCCGCGCTGTGGTATCGGAGAAATTATCATTCCAGACAACGAACCGGGTTCTTCAATCATGCCGGGAAAAGTCAACCCTACACAGCCCGAAGCCTTAACCATGGTTTGTGCACAAGTGATGGGCAATGACGTGACGGTCAGCATTGCAGGATCCAATGGTCATTTTGAACTCAATGTATTCAAGCCAGTTATTGCGGCAAATGTGTTGCAATCTGCTCGCCTCATTGGGGATGCTTGTGTATCTTTTGCCGATAATTGCGCAGTGGGTATCCAAGCCAATTTGCCAGTCGTTAAGCAACACTTAGACAACTCCCTGATGCTCGTAACGGCGCTCAATACCAAAATCGGTTACTACAAAGCTGCTGAGATTGCGAAATACGCACATAAAAACGGCACCACACTTAAGGAAGCAGCCGTAGGCTTAGGACACGTAAGTGCTGAAGAATACGATCAAATCGTAGACCCATCTAAAATGATTGGTTCTTTGGACTAATTCAGCTTTTGTCTAGAGCAAATTAGCAACGGTCAGAAACATATTATTGATTAATTTTGTACATAAAAAATTTCAATGTCAAAAATTAAAGTAGCCAATCCAGTCGTAGAGCTCGACGGAGATGAAATGACCCGTATCATCTGGAAATTCATCAAAGACAAACTCATTTTACCTTACCTCGATCTAGATATCAAATACTACGATCTCGGTATCGAAAAACGCGATGAAACCAACGACCAAATTACGATAGATGCTGCTGAGGCCATCAAAAAATATCAAGTCGGTATCAAATGTGCTACCATTACACCTGATGAAGCCCGCGTTCAAGAATTTCATTTGAAATCCATGTGGAAATCTCCTAACGGAACCATCCGCAACATCCTCGACGGCACCGTTTTTCGCGAGCCTATCGTGATGCAAAACGTTCCGCGTTTGGTCACCAACTGGACCGCCCCAATTATTGTGGGTCGTCATGCCTTCGGCGATCAATACCGCGCTACCGATGCTGTTTTCAAAGGAAAAGGGAAGCTCACCATGACCTTCACACCAGAAGATGGTGGCGAAACCCAAACTTTTGAAGTATACAATTTCAAAGGAGATGGCGTTGGAATGGCGATGTACAACACCGACGAATCTATTTCTGGTTTTGCAAGAAGCTGTTTCAATATGGCCTTGACTAAAAAATGGCCACTTTATCTTTCTACCAAAAACACCATCCTTAAAAAATACGATGGTCGTTTCAAAGATATTTTCGAAGAAATCTACCAACAAGAATTCAAGACACAGTTTGAAGCCGCAGGCATCGTTTACGAACACCGCCTTATCGACGATATGGTCGCTTCTGCATTGAAGTGGAACGGTAATTTTGTTTGGGCTTGTAAAAACTACGACGGCGATGTACAATCAGACACCGTTGCGCAAGGTTTTGGTTCATTAGGTCTCATGACTTCCGTTTTGATCACACCAGACGGAAAAATCATGGAGTCCGAAGCCGCTCACGGCACCGTAACACGTCACTACCGCGACCACCAAGCAGGCAAGAAGACCTCCACCAACCCTATTGCTTCTATCTTCGCTTGGACGCGCGGTTTGGCTTTCAGAGGAAAACTCGACAACAACCAAGAATTGATCGACTTCTGTGACACACTAGAAAAAGTTTGTATTGAAACCGTAGAAAGCGGCATCATGACCAAAGACTTAGCGGTGTGTATTCACGGTAACAAAGTGAGCCACGGCGAGCATTTTGTCTATACCGAAGAGTTTTTAGATGCACTCGACCAAGGTCTGAAAGCAAAAATGAATTAATTTAGAGGGGCTTTAGCCCCTTTTTTTATGCGTCTACTTTTCGTTTTTTCTTTTTTGAGTTCTTTTGTTTGGAGTCAACTTCCAACCTCTCCTAACAATGGTATTCCTGATGATTGGCTGGGCTCCTATGAGGGTGTAATGGAAATCTATAATAACAATGGTTTACAACAAAAGATTGGGGTCAACTTTGACTTACAAGTCATGGACAGACCAAATTATTGGACATACAATATGTCTTTTATCAATCTCAAAAACAATGAGTTGATGAGCACCAAAGCTTACAAAGTATTCTATGAAGAGCAAACCAACAAACTTTGGATGGACGAAGGTGATAGCTTGCTTATCGAAATGACCCTAATGGGGGATTGTTTGTTTGATCACTATACACTTAGTGATCTGTTCTTCAATTCAACTCTTTGTCATCAAAATGAGGGTTTGGTTTTTCAAATTTCTGGCGGTAAGCTCAAACCAAGCTATACAAGCCCTTACATTGAAGAAGCAGATGGTTCTGTAGCAACCATGCAAGTCAATTTTTTACAGCGCGTCTTGCTCCTTCCTAAAAAATGATCGCACGTATAACCCTACTTTTCACGCTTGTTTTACTTGTTTCTTGTCGAGAAATCAAAATTGACGCACCTCTTATTGATGAATACGCGTTAAATAGTGAGCTCTCCAACATTAAACCTTCTACCATAAACCTGGCAACAGAAATAGCCCTTAAACCTTACTTGGTTGAGGCTGAAAAATCACTTGACTCTAAATTTAGTGGTGAAGAAAAACCTTGTGCCGGTGTAAGTTATCAGTATCATTTTTACCGAGAACCACTAGATTTTGAATTCAAGGAAAACCAAATTAAATACCATATTGACGGTAGTTTTGATTTGAATTTATCTTACTGCCCTGGCTGTCATGAATTGTTTGATGAGCCAACGTGTATTACCCCACGCATTTCTGCCTCTTGTGGCATTGGAGAACCAAAACGCAAAGTAATCATCAGTTATGTGAGTCAGGTTTCAATCAACGAAGATTTCAGGCTGCAATCCCAAACAAAACTTGAAAAATTTAAACTCATAGACCCTTGTAAAATCACGGTTTTTCAATACAACGCCACAGAAACCATCGAGAAGGAAGTGCGCGGAGCTTTAGTGAACCTAGAGAAGGAGATAGACAAACAACTTGAAAGCGCTCCAATCAGGCCCACACTTGTAACGGTTTGGAAAAGCCTTCAAGATCCTATTCTTGTTGCCCCCTATGGTTATTTTTATTTGCGGCCAAATGCTATTGGTATCACAGATTTACGACTAGAAAATGAAGGAAAGCGCGCTTTCTTTATGACCCAATTACAAGCCCAGCCTGTTTTTTCTACAAATGTGCTCACCTTGCCGGCAGCACCCCTGCCCAACAACGCTAAAAATAGTGGGTCGAACGCGAACTCTATACTGAATCTCAGAACCATTGCGTCTTACGACTCCATCAACCGGCTCATTGCTCAAGAACTTGGCACACAAAAAATTGAAATCAGCTCAAAACGAAGTATCCAAATAGATAAAGTGCAGGTTTTAGGACCGCAACAAGAGCGCTTACTGCTAGCAGTTGATTTTTCAGGCACCAAAAAAGGACGGCTATATTTAATAGTTTCACCTTATATCGATGAGCAGCAACACCTTAAAATCAAAGAAGTTGACTACAGTATTGAAACCAAAAGTGTGCTCCTGCACTCTGCCCGCTGGATTTTAGACGAACGCATCAAAACGCTCATGACTGCTACATTTGAGCTCGACCTCAACCCTATTATTGACGAAACGAAAACGGCTATTGAAGCACAAATCAATAGCGAAATATCAAAAGGCGTTTGGATGTCGGGTAAAATCAACTCACTCACAATAAGTAATTTATTGCTATCAGCAAACCACCTTAGCATAGACCTACAACTGACGGGACCTATGAAACTTAAAATAGAATAAGCCGTATAAGGGTTTTGTGAAAATTTTTCTATTTCTTCTTTTCACCGCAGCGCTTAATGTGTTGTTTGCACAGCGCTCCTCCTACAACAATTGTGCTGGGGCTGTTTTTGCACCGATAGAAGGTTCGTTTACACTTTCCTTTTTGGGAGATAAAAAGCAAAATCAAATATGGTTGGTTTTTATTGCGCCAAAATCAGGAAAATTTCAATTAGACATCTCAAGTATCAGTGCCTCTTTGACTATTTCTAAGGGTATGGTCTACATAAGTAATGAAGCGTTGTCTGATTTTACGTCCCAACAAAAATCACGAGCGGATAGTATTTCATTCAACATTAGAGGACAGTATTTATTGAAAGATATTGAACTAGAAAAAAATCAATACGCCACGATCTGTATAGAAACAGCAGCCCGTTTAAAAGATGCTGTTTTATTTAAAAGCGCATTTGTAGGTACACGCCCTAATGAAGACGAACAAATTTTGAATTTCATCTCCAAAGATACACTGCCTATTTACACCTTATTTTTACGCGACGGGCAAACAGGCGCCCCTGTTACGGGCAGAATTAGTTTACAAGGTGCTCCCGAAATAACCGGCTCTTATTTTGCCTCGCAATTGAATATCAATCTCAAACAACCTTTGAAAAAAGGCTTTTTAAAAGTTGAAGCCCCTGGTTATTTTCCCGTAGAATACAAAGAACACCGCATACCGCTTGGTACAACTTATATAGATACCATTTACTTAAACGGATTCAAAACAGGTGAGCTTACCAAACTCGAACGGGTTTATTTCAGTGCGGGTTTACCAGAAATAATGGAAGAATCTTACCCGCAACTCAATCGATTACGCGACTTACTTTTACTGAATCCACAAATCAATATTGAAATTCACGGGCATGTCAATTTTGATGAGAAAAGTGCTAAAAAAGCACAAAAACTATCCAAACAACGTGCTGAAATGGTTAAAAAATATCTAGTTCAAAACGGTATAGCGGCCAAGCGCTTGTTTCCAATTGGTTTCGGTTCTTCTAAACCTGTTTATAAGAAGCCCAAAGACGAAGAAGAAAAGGAAGCGAATAGAAGGGTAGAAATCTTGATCAAAGAAAACTAGCAAGAAATTTTAGCAACGCGTGTGGCATGACGCCCGCCTTCAAAAGTTGTATTTAAAAAGACATTGACCATTTCTTTGGCTTCGTCTACAGAGATAAAACGAGCAGGAAGTGAAATGATATTTGCGTCGTTGTGTAGGCGGGCAAGCTCTGCGATTTCTGGTGTCCAGCAAAGAGCACAACGAATGCCTTGGTGTTTGTTGGCGGTCATGCTAATGCCATTTCCAGATCCACAAAGCAATATACCAAGGCTACCAGGGTTGGATTCTATATGAGCCGCAACTGGATGTGCATAATCTGGGTAGTCTATACTTTGGTCTGAATAACAACCATAATCCTTTACCTCGTATCCTAGCGCAGTAAGATGCGTGATGAGCATTTGCTTGGTTTCAAAACCAGCGTGATCGGAGCCAATTGGAATAATCATCTTTTTTGCGCTAAATTAAGTACTATTTTAAGTTTAAACTTATAAACAAATCAAAAATAAACGGCGCTACAGCTCAATAAGTAGGTTGTATTTACAAACAGTTCTTTGAGAATAAGCGTTTAAAACCTGTTGAAAATACTTTATAAAGTTATTTGGATATGTGGTTCTTTTGTATAAGCTCAAACAGACACGACATATCCACTATTTTTAAGCTTTTCTTTTGCAATGCTTTTCAACCAGTTTCAAACGAAATAAAGAGATGTTGTGGCCAAAATTTTTAAACAAGTTATTATTTTTATATTTTGTTTATTAATCTGTATCTAATTTACTTTCAAGTATTTATAGAATATAAAAAGTGGATAGAATGTTTATAACCTGCCGTTTTTTTAAAAAACAATTAATCCCCTTTCTAATTATACACAAATGAACAGCCTTAATAGTTGTAATAAATATTTTAAAAATTCTTTTAAAAAGAAATATATTAATCTAATTACAGAGCGTTTAAGCTTTTAATTTTGTAGCTAGCAAATGAAACTGTAGCTTTAACCTATGCAATCCACTTTCAACCATCTTATTGATCAAATAGATGCTTTCATCAGGAAGTATTACAAAAATCAATTGATCAGAGGGAGTTTGTTGTTTGCTTTGTTTTTTTTGTTGTCGATTTTGACCACTTCTTTTTTAGAATTTTTTGGTCGTTTTCCAATTCTGATTAGAGCTATTCTTTTCTTTGGTTTTATAGTCATTCAAAGTTACTTATTCATTCGATGGGTGGGTATTCCTTTGAGTCGTTTATCATCCTTTGGCAAAAGAATTTCTCATTTACAGGCAGCTGAAATCATCGGTTCTTTTTTTCCAGAGGTGGCAGATAAATTAAAGAACACCATTCAGCTCCAACAAGACCTCGACGGTCACATCGGAAACATTGACCTCATTTCTGCAAGTATTGCACAGCGGGCCAATCAATTGAATGTCATTTCTTTTGAATCGGCAATTGAATACAAAGCGCAACGACAATACCTCAAATATTTGTTACCTGTTTTATTAGGATTTCTAGCTGTTGCTTGGTTTGTTCCTCAAATATTAACCCAAGGTACCAATCGTGTGCTGCAGTACGCCAAAGAATTCAAAGAACCCAATCCTTTTATTTTTGAATTTAATAACATTCCAAATAATATTCAAGAAGGCAATAGCCTTGAGGTCCGAGTTAAAGTAAAACCAGCTCCTGGTTTTTATACCTTACCAAAACAACTTTATATAGTACTTGATCAAGGGAAGTTTCTCATGAAACAAGTCAAAAGAAATTCATTTACCTATAAAATACCACAGCTACAAAAAACGACTTCATTTTTCTTAACAACCAATGAATTCAATAGCCAACGTAAATGGATACGCGTCAACAGAAAAGCTGTTTTGGGTACGCTAAGAGCTTATTGCTCTTATCCGGAATACCTTCAAAAACCAGCACGCGTAATTGAAAATACAAGTGACCTCACGCTACCCGAAGGAACAAATGTACGTTGGGAAATCGCTACAAAAAATACAAGTAAACTGCAGTTATTTTGGCAAAATAAAGTCAAAAATCTAGATCCAATATATAGTCAGTTTACCCAAGAATACAAGAGTAGTGGCCGCTTAAAGTTTATACTCACCAATGCACAAACACAGCAAAATGACACTGTAGTATCTAAAATTGAAGTATTGAAAGATGCGCATCCTGGAATAGAAGTACAAGAAGAACAAGACACACTCATAGATGGTAGAATATATTTTCAAGGTGCCGTTTCAGATGATTACGGATTAAGTAAACTACAATTTGTATATACTATAGAACAAGAAAACGGACAAAAGAGAACCCAACGTTTGGATGTTCAAACAGTCAAAGGTACATTGCAAAAGTTTGATTTTGGCGTAGATTTCAGACGAGAA
Organism: Crocinitomicaceae bacterium; assembly: GCA_044346245.1. Classification (GTDB taxonomy): domain Bacteria; phylum Bacteroidota; class Bacteroidia; order Flavobacteriales_D; family Crocinitomicaceae; genus UBA952. The sequence goes on along the minus strand of JBIIZO010000001.1, from coordinate 18,078 downwards.
AAAATAAAATTAAAAGACATCATCACGTATTATTTTGTGGTCTATGATAACGATGGGGTCAATGGTCATAAAGCAACAAAAAGTGAGACCCTAACCTATAAACTGCCAAGTTTAGAGGAATTAAACGATCAGCGCAAAGAAGAACAAGCCGAGCAATTAAATGAGTTGCAAGATGTATTCAAAAAAACACAACAGTTTCAAAAAGAAGTGCAGGAGTTTAAAAAAGAAGCACTACAATCAAAAACAACAAACTGGAACAAGCTCAATAAAGTAGAACAACTCCAGCAACAACAACAACAATTACAACAACAAATTCAAGAGAGTTTAGAAGAAATCAAGCAAAGTACCGAACAAAAGAATCAACTTTCACCCTTAGACGAGCAATTATTAGAGAAACAGCAGCTTTTAGAGCAACTACTTAATGAAGTTATGGATGATGAGTTAAAAGCGCTCCTAGAGCAATTAGAAGCGCTCCTAAAAGAACAAGATAAAGATCAAACCAAGGAGAAACTAGACGAATTACAACAGTCCACAGAAGACATGAATAAGCAGCTAGATCGCAGTCTTGAGCTTTTAAAGAAAATGCAAGTCAATGAGCGCATAGATGACTTAGAAAAAGAACTCGATGCATTAGCTAAAGAACAAGATGAGCTGAAGGAGCAAAATCAAGAGCTCTCCAAAGAAGAATTACTTCAAAAACAAAAGGAGCTCAATGAAAAATTCAATGAAATCAAAAAGGAACTCAACGAGGTTCAAGAACTCAACAAAGATTTAGCTAGGCCTTTGGATTTAGATATTCTAGACGCCTTAGAACAACAAGTCTCTAACGACCTACAAAACGCTGAGCAAGAAATTTCTGAAGGAAAATCAAAAAAAGCAAGTGAGAAACAAAAATCAGCATCCGATGGAATGAAAGCGATGTCTTCTCAATTAAACGCCAAACAAAATCAATCTAATAAGGAGCAGCAAGAAGAGGATATGGAATCCTTGAGGGCAATTCTGGAAGGACTGATCAATTTAAGTTTTGATCAAGAAAAAACACAGTATAATTTTGTTAAAATAAGCACCAAAGATCCTGTCTACCGTAAATTAGGCAGACGCCAGCAGCGCATCAACGACGATACCAAAATAATTAGAGATAGCTTACTTGCTTTAGCAAAAAGACAACCAAAAATAGCTACGTTTATTGATACCGAGCTTAATGCAATTTTGAGTTATCAGAAATCTACCATAGAGGCCATAGATGATCATCGCAAAAAAGACATCGAAAAAAACCAACAATTGGTCATGACATCTTACAATAACTTAGCCTTATTGCTGAATGAAGCATTGCAATCCATGCAACAGCAAATGAATTCGCAAATGCAAGGAAATGGCAGTTGTGACAATCCCGGTAAAGGTAGGCCAAAAGCGGGTCAGAGTATGTCTTCTGGCGATATGAAAGAAATGCTCAAAAAACAACTAGAGCAAATGCAAAAAGGCTCGAATCCAGGAGGGAATAAGCCTGGTCAGCAACCTGGATCTGCTCCAGGTAAAGAAGGACAGCCGGGTCAGGGCTTGCCTGGTTTAGGATCTAAAGAATTGGCTCGTATGGCTGCAGAACAAACAGCAATCAGACAGCGCTTAGAACAACTGAAACAAGAATTGAATAAGGATGGTAAGGGTTTAGGAAATCAACTCAATCCGCTCTTGAAGGAATTAGAAGAACAAGAAAAAGATTTATTGCTCAAACGCGTGAATCCGCAGACCATTCAAAGGCAAAAAGAAATCCTTACGCGTTTATTAGAAAGTGAAGACGCACTCATGAAACGCGGTTTTGAAGATAAACGTGAATCTAAGTCCGGAAAAGATGTAGAAAAAGGTAACCAAATCCGATTTGATGAGTATAAAAGGTCGAAATGGAATGAACTAGAATTAATTAAAACCATCGATCCTGCGTTGCAACTATATTACAAACAGCGTTCAGATGCTTATTTAAATCAGTGATTTTCGTGATTTTTATATTATGAAAGAAGGATTTTCAATAGTTACAGAAATGGTGTTACCATCTGATTATCAATCTCTTATTGAGGTTGAGAAGCTCGTTGGTGAAATATGTGAAGATTTTGGCGTGAAAGAAGATGCTTTCGGAAATGTATTAATAGCTGTTTCTGAGGCGGTTAACAATGCAATTCAGCATGGAAATAAGGATTTAGCTGACGCAAAAGTCGAGGTTAAAGTAGGTTCGTACCAAGAGTTATTTTGTATTCAAATAAAGGATCAAGGTTCTGGTTTTCATTATCAGGAATTACCCGATCCTACCGCCCCAGAGAATCTTTTAAAAGATAGCGGACGCGGTGTTTTTCTCATGAAGAATCTTGCTGATGAAGTGGAGTTCTTAAATACGGGCAGTGTTGTAAATTTGTATTTTCATAAATGACTACAATAGTTAATCTGGGTGTTAGAATTCCAAGTTTCGTCTCAAAAAGAAATTTAAAAGAAGCTCTCAAGAGTTTAGTTACTGAAGAAGGTAAGGTACTCAAAGATCTTAGCATTGTTTTTACCGATGATGAATACCTTTTAGAAGTAAACAAACAATACCTTAACCATGATTATTTTACAGACGTTATCACTTTTGATTATTCTTCTTTCCCTGAAGTTTCCGGTGATGTAATGATCTCCTTAGATCGCGTAAAAGATAATGCGCAATCCCTTAATCAAAGTTTTGAATTAGAATTTTATCGCGTGGTTTTTCATGGTTTACTTCACTTGTGTGGCTATAAAGACAAGTCTGAAGCTGATACGAAGCTCATGCGCGCTAAGGAGGACTTTTATATAAATAGATTTGTTTCACGTGAAACAATCCCAAACTAAACCTTGTTGTTTCACGTGAAACACAACACATATGTTAGATAAATACGATGTAATTGTTGTAGGCGCGGGTCATGCTGGTTGTGAGGCCGCAAATGCTGCTGCTCGAATGGGTAGTAAGGTTTTGTTGGTTACAATGAACATGAATACCATTGCGCAAATGAGTTGTAATCCTGCCATGGGAGGCGTTGCCAAGGGTCAAATCGTTCGCGAAATTGATGCGCTTGGCGGCGGGTCAGGAATTGTGAGCGACAAAAGCGCTATTCAATTCCGGATGCTAAATAGGTCAAAAGGCCCAGCCATGTGGTCTCCAAGAACTCAAAATGATAGAATGCTTTTTTCTTTGGAGTGGCGTTACCTCTTGGAACAGAACCTAAACGTCGATTTCTGGCAAGACATGTGTGTTGGAATTATCGTTAAGGATTATAAAGTGATAGGTGTTCAGATGGCCATGGGAACAACCATCTATGCAACAACAGTTGTACTTACAAATGGCACCTTTTTAAATGGTCTCATTCATCTTGGTGAAAAGCAATTTGGAGGCGGAAGAGCTGGTGAGAAAGCAGCCATAGGTCTTACAGAGTCGTTAGTTAATTTAGGTTTCGAAGCCGGTAGAATGAAAACCGGGACACCCCCAAGAGTGGATGGCAGAAGTTTGGATTACACTAAAATGGAAGTTCAAGACGGAGACACAGACCCGTCTAAATTTAGCTATACTAACACCAGTGCTTTAGCCAAACAACTCCCATGTCACATTACATATACTAATGAGCAAACTCATGAATTGCTGCGCACAGGTTTTGATCGTTCGCCAATGTTTAATGGCGCCATCAAAAGCAGCGGCCCAAGGTACTGCCCAAGCATAGAAGATAAAATTTCGCGTTTTGCCGATAGAGATCGGCATCAGATTTTTGTTGAACCAGAAGGGTGGAATACCGTTGAGATATATGTTAATGGTTTCAGCACGTCCTTACCAGAAGACGTGCAATATGCAGCTATGAAAACCATACCTGGTTTTGAAAACGTCAAAATGTTTAGACCAGGCTACGCCATTGAATACGATTATTTCCCACCAACTCAACTCAAACATTCGTTAGAAACCAAGCTGATTGAAAATCTTTTCTTCGCTGGTCAAATCAACGGAACAACTGGATATGAAGAAGCGGCTTGCCAAGGATTAATGGCGGGCATCAACGCACACAGAAAAGTGCTTGAATCTGATCCTTTTATCCTCACCCGAAGCGAAGCTTACATTGGTGTTTTGATAGATGATCTTATTACGAAAGGAACGAATGAGCCATATCGCATGTTTACGAGTCGGGCAGAATTTAGGATTTTATTGCGTCAAGACAATGCCGATGAAAGACTCACACCGTTGGGTTTTCAAATAGGTTTAGCTAGCGCTTCAGCGCTAGAGAAAGTAGAACGTAAGAAACAACTCACTAAGCAACTCAAAAGTAAACTTCGAGAAATAGGCATCAGTCCAACTGAAGCCAACCCAATGCTTGCTCAAAAAGAATCTGCGCCAATAAGTCAGCAAGTAAAAGCGAGCTCATTGATCACCAGACCACACATTTCGCTAGCCGATGTTGTTGCTGTGCATGAGCCAACCGCCCAAGCCGTGAACGAAGTATTGGTTTTGGATCCGACGGCAGTAGAACAAGCAGAGATACTTTTGAAATACGAAGGGTATATTGAGCGCGAAGAAGAACAGGCTCAAAAACACCAACGCCTAGAAAATTTACAGATACCCGTCACGCTCGATTATTCAAAAGTGAAAAGTTTGAGTATCGAAGCTATAGAGAAGCTTTCTAAAATCCAGCCAGCAACTATTGGCCACGCTTCGCGGGTTTCTGGTGTTTCACCAAGTGATATTTCCGTTCTTTTGGTTCATTTAGGGCGTTAATTTGCGTTTTAAGCCGTTTTAAGCGTGTTTTACCACCCCTAATAGGGAAACACCTATCAAACACAGAGATGATCCAACACAGCGAGCGCAAAAACAAGCTTTTTTCTCAATAATGGAAGTATTAGTTTAAATTGAAATAATGAAACAGCGCTTAGTTATTTTTATTGATAGTGTGCATCCGATTTTAGAAGAGCGCCTTACCCAAGCAGGTTTTGAATGTGCACTGCACTACCAAACCTCTTTCGATGAGTTAAAATCTATATTACCAGCTGCCTCTGGTATTGTCATACGTTCGCGGTTCACTATTCACGAAGCGTTTTTGGCATATTGTCCGGCACTTCAATTTATAGCTCGGGCCGGTTCTGGTTTGGAAAATATAGATACGCAATTGTGCAAAGCACGCAACATCAAACTTTATAATTCTCCCGAAGGAAATCGAAATGCCGTTGCAGAACATGCGCTCGGTATGTTGTTGGCTTTACTAAATAAGCTCAATAAAGCCGATCGGGAAGTGCGCGCAGGTATTTGGGATAGAGAGGCGAACAGAGGGGAGGAACTCGATGGTAAAACTGTAGGTCTCATTGGCTATGGTAACAACGGCGCCGCATTTGCAAAAAAGCTGCGTGGATTTGATGTGAAGGTGATGGCCTACGACAAATATAAAACAGGTTTTGGAGATCATTTTGTCCAGGAATGTACCATAGAAGCCATTCAAGAACAGGCCGATGTGCTGAGTTTACATATCCCTCAAAACAGAGAAACCAAACACCTCTTCAATGCTGCATTTCTTCTCAAAATGAAGAAGCCATTCTATTTATTGAATCTTTCACGTGGTAAAATTGTCGAGACCAGTACGTTGGTGAATGGCCTACAATTAGGACAAATCAAAGGAGCTGGTTTAGATGTTTTGGAATATGAAAAGAAGAGCTTTGAAGCATTTTTCGATCAAGACATGCCGACCGATTTTTCTTATCTGATTCAGGCAAATAACGTGATCCTTTCTCCACACGTAGGTGGTTGGACAACAGAGAGTTATGTTAAATTAAGCAGTGTTTTGGCCGACAAAATATTGGCCGACGAATCCAATTAATCATCTTGCCAATCATCCATGAAACGATCGAGTTCGCGGCGGTCTTTTTTGGTTGGTTTTCCGTCTGTCAGGCGGTAATTTCTTTGTGCTTCTTGGTAGTTTTTTAGTTTTTCGATTTCTTCTGGTGCAGTGATGTCTAAGAGGTAGTCTTTGACAAGTGGAGCACCTACCCGCCGGTCGAGTAATTGTAGTACTTTGAATTCAAAGCGCGCGCTGTGTTTGAGAAGGGTGATGATTTCACCTACTTTTACCTCTCTAGAGGGTTTGATAGCGCTCTCGTTGAGTAGTACTTTTCCTTTGGAGATGAGTTCTGTGGCTTGAGAACGTGTTTTACTGAGGCGAACAGCCCAAAGAAATTTATCTAAGCGGGTTTTCATCGCGCACTTTTTTAGGAAGCCCTTTGTAAACAAGGTGATAGGAGTGGTCTATTAGTTCTTTTAGGAGAAGATCATTGACGTCGTTGTTGAACTGAATGGTGTTCCAGTGTTTATGGCTCATGTGAAACCCTGGCTGAACGGCGGTGTATTGTTCCCTTAGTTCTAGCGCGTAATCAGGGTCGCATTTGAGGTTGATAGACGTACAATCTTCTACATCAACTAGTGCGAACATTTTGCCGTAAACCTTGAAAACAAGGGTTCGGTTATCAAAAGGAAAGCAATCAGTTGCGCCTTGTTTGAGTGAACAGTATTGGTGTAGTTCCTCAATATTCATAGGCGTTTAAGCGATAACTGGATTGGGTTTACCTAAGTTCTTCAACATTTTGGTGTGCTCCGAAAGGGCGCTCAAAAAGGTGTCGTAAGAGTGGTAAGGCAAATTGAAATCTTTTGCTGTTTGCTCTACGATTTTAGCAATCTTGTTGTAATGAATGTGGCAAATAGAAGGGAACAAGTGGTGCTCAACTTGGTAATTCAAGCCACCTACATACCAAGAGAATAATTTGGCTTTAGGTGCAAAATTGGCAGTGTTGTACAACTGACTCACAGCCCAGTCTGCTTCTACAACACCTGAATCGTTAGGCATTGGGAAAGTAGAGGTAGGAACGACGTGAGCTGGCTGAAAAATCATGGCTAAAATAAGACCACAAATGAATTGCATGAGCAAAAACCCAAGTACATTGGTAATCCAGGTGGCACCACCAAAATAGATAGGTAAAAATAACAAAAGCCCCGTGTAGATTACTTTGAAAAATATAATCCTGAACATGTGTTGTCCGAAGGTAACGCCTTGCGCTTCAATAAGACCTTTTTTCTTGTAGCGAAATGCTTGTTGGTAGTCTTTTGTGAGGTACCAAAAAAGGGTCATCATGCCGTAGAAAAACCAAGCATAAAGGTGCTGAAATCTGTGGATGGAATGGTATTCAGAATGTGGGGAAAAACGCAGCGCAAAAAGTGGCGGATCGATGTCTTCGTCGTGGTCGGTGACGTTGGTGTAGGTGTGGTGCAGCACGTTGTGTTGGATGCGCCAGTTTCTGGCACTTCCGCCCAAGATAATCATGACGTTGCTAACAAGTGTGTTGATCCATTCTTTGCGTGAATAGGCGCCATGGTTCGCATCGTGCATAACAGACAAACCTACACCTGCCATACCAAAGCCCATCACTACCCAAAGTCCGTAGTAAGCAATTGTGGGCATTTCTTGCCAAAACAAGAAACCGTAAGGGATTAAGAATAAAGCGAGCAATGCAAATGTTTTGAAAACCATTGCCGCATTTGCTGTTTTGGCGATGTTGTTTTCTTTGAAATAGGCATTGACTCTAGACCTGAGTGTTTTATAAAACTCAGTGTTGTGTTCTTTAGAGAACTGAACGGGGGCGTAACTCATTTAGCAGGATTAAAGAACAAAGTTAAGCAAATATAAATAGGCAATCATCAACATGAAATAGAATTCATTTATGACAGACCTTGAAGCCCACAAAGATCCTTATAGAGACTGGGTTTACTGAGCAATTCTTCGTGCTGCCCGCGCTCGATTATTTCTCCTTTTGAGAGCACAATAATTTGATCGGCATTCCGAACGGTAGAAAGTCTGTGGGCAATCACAAATGAAGTGCGGTTCTCCATGAGTTTTTCTAGCGCCTGTTGTACCAGTGTTTCGGAGGCGGTGTCTAGTGCTGAAGTGGCTTCGTCTAGGATGAGAATAGCAGGGTCTTTGTAGACGGCGCGGGCAATAGCAATTCTTTGTTTTTGTCCGCCGGAGAGCTTGTTGCCTCGCTCGCCTAAAATGGTGTCGTATCCGTTGTCAAGCTCAGAGATAAAGCCGTGTGCATTAGCTATTTGCGCGGCTGAAATTATTTTTTCCATATCGGGGTGCTCATCGCCAAAAGCTATGTTTTGTGCCGCACTCACGTTGAATAAAATCGATTCTTGGCTCACCACGCCTATCAAGTTGCGCAGGGAGGCTAAACGCAGGTCTCTAATGTCGACGTCATCAACTTTGATGGAGCCATTTGTGACGTCATAAAAACGCTGCAATAAATCCATTAGGGTGGATTTTCCACTACCTGACTCGCCAACTATTGCCACTAAACTGCCTTTTGTGACGGCCCAGTTAATGTCTTGAAGCACGGCTTGTTCTTGATAAGAAAACCCAACCTCATTAAAGGTGATTTCTTTTTCAAAGTTTTGGATGTCAACACAGTTGGGCTTGTCCGTAACGGCTTCGTTGGCGTCTAAAAGTGCGTTGATGCGGTCTTGAGAAGCCTGCGCTTTGGTCATGTTAGCCATGTTGTTAGAGACGCTTTGAATGGGACGCAGAAACTGTGAAAACACAATAATGTAAGTCAAAAAGACTTCGCCGGTAAGGCCGATTTGTTCGCCGTTTAGAATGAGTCGTCCGCCAAAGTAAACAAGGGCTAAGAGTACGGTTGCGCCAAGGGTTTCATTGACCAACGGCGAGAGGTCGCGTTTTCTAAATACCCTGGTGGCTAGTTTTTGGTGTTGATTGTTTTTATGTGCAAAGTTATCGGCAACAAAACGGATGGCATTGAACGCTTTAATGACCCGCACGCCACCTAAGTTTTCATCCATAGAGGCATACAGAAAACCGAGTTGCTCTTGGGTTTTTTGCGCTGTGCGCTTTAGGCTTTTGCCAATTCGAGAGATCACAAAAGCAGAAACTGGCAACAAAAGCAAAGAAATGAGTGTGAGCTGCGGACTCATGTAAATGAGCGTCAGTAAATTGATGATAATGGCAAGTGGCTCTCGAAAAATGAGTTCGAGTAGGCTTACTACAGCTACTTCTATTTCATTGACATCGCTATTCATTCGGGCCATTAAATCTCCCTTTTTTTCATTGCTGTGATAGGCAAGCGGAAGACGCAAAGATTTTTCAAATAAAGCGCCGCGGACGTCGCGTACCACACACATCCTGAGTTTTGATTGTGTCCAAACCGCTCCATATCTCGAAATGTTCTTTAGTAAAAAAGCCAAAAAGACACTGATGCAAACAAAAAGGAGCGCGCCTTTTGGATCGGCCTTAACCAAAGTATACATCTCGAAATTGTAAGCATCGCGTACATAATCTACAATTCCGGAAACGCCTCCCTCAAACCGGGGAGCAGCCACTGCTGTTAGTTCTTCACCGTTTTTAAAAATCAATTGCAAAACGGGCACAAACAACACCAACGAGAGCAAATTGAACACCACAAAGAGCAAATTGAATAGGATGGTAGCCCATGCCAGCCCTTTGTATTTAAAGGTATAGTTGTATATTTCTTTGTAGTAAGACATTGACACAAAGATACATTTTTGTTTAGATGGGGGCTTGCTCTGCAAGTATTCTTACCTTTGCAATATGAGTTCAATCCGTCAGCAAAAAATAGAAGCCGTTATTCAGGCTGAGCTAGCCGCATTTTTTCGCAAACAAGCTGCAGAAATTTGTTTGGGCGCTATGGTTTCGGTTACCGTCGTGCGCATTACTTCAGATTTGAGCTTGGCAAGAATTTACCTCAGTATTTTTGCAGGCCCTGAAAAAGAAGTCGTTCTGGAAAACATTCAAGCCAACCGAGGAAAAATCCGATTAGAGGTAGGCAAGCGCCTCAAAAACCTTCGCAAAATACCAGATCTGGTTTTCCACATAGACGACTCCCTTGATTACGCACTCAAGATAGACGCACTTCTCAAGAACTAAGCGATTAAAACCGCGCTTTACATAGCAAAACGTTACCTTTTTAGTCGTTCTAAACGTTCGATAGTTAGCATTATTTCTAGAATTTCCGTTGTTGGTATTGCTGTTTGTACAGCCGCAATGGTTATATTGTTGTCGGCTTTTAACGGCATCGAACAAATGATTGCCAAGCTCTACACCTCCTTTGATGCGCCAATTACCATTCAGCACCAAAGCAGAAAAACCTTTTTTTTACGTCAAATAGATTTTCAACAACTAAAGGCTATAAATGGCGTGCTAGGGTTCAGTAAAGAACTAGAAGAATTGGTGGTGCTGCGCAAAAACCAAAGGTGGATCAACGCCAACATGCATGCGGTCGATGCTGAATTTGTGAAGCAAGCAAAGGTCAATGCGCACTTGATCAATCAGGTGGGAGTAGAGTACCTGAACAATCCTAGCTTTGTGTTTTTAGGAGCCGATGTTTTTTCAAAACTAAAATTGGGCCTGGGTTCTGAGCAAAACAATATTCAACTGTATGCGCCCAAACGCAACATCAAAATGAAATTAGGTAAAACGCCATTTCATATACAAACCATAGATGTTGCAGGTGCCCTGAACTACAATCAAGAACTGAACAGCAATGCACTTCTTTGGGATTACAATGCCGCAAGTTTGCTTTTTGACCAAGCAGGTGCAGTAACTAGAATACATATCTACACAGATTCAAATGTCGATTTACTCGAGATTCAAAATCAAATAAAGCGCTTGGTTGGTCGGGAATTTCTAGTGAGGACCCAATTAGAAAAGAACGAATTGATTTACAAAACAAGTCGTTCGGAGCGCTTGGTGGTGTTCATCATTTTGCTATTTGTATTTGTGTTGGCTTCTTTCAATTTGATTGCAACACTCACCATGCTCATCCACGAAAAACAAGCCAACTTGCAAATTTTAAGAGCACTTGGCATGACGCCTCAAAATCGTTTTCAAATTTTCTTTTTTGAGGGCTTGTTGCTTTCTTTTTTAGGAATTGGGTTTGGTTTGGTTTTCGGCTTGCTCATCTGTTGGTGTCAGCAATATTTTGGTTGGTTAATTGTGCCGGGTGCCAATGTGCCGTTCCCCATTGTTTTCAAAGCAAAAGACTTTTTGAGCATACTCTTCGCTTCCAGTATATTAGCTTTTTTGTTTACCTACTTCCCAGTCAGATTTTTAATGCGACGCACTTAGTATGCGTGATACAAAATTATTTTGTCTTGTTCTCAAGTAATTCAAATAAAATCTCGTATATTTGCGCCCGAATTTAAAAGACAAATGATGTCATCAATCAAAGGAAAAATCTCTCAAGTAATCGGTCCAGTTGTGGACGTAAGATTCGAGCGCGGCACCGCGCTACCCAACATTTATGATGCATTGGAAGTATATAAAACCGACGGCACTCGTGTGGTTTTGGAAGTTCAAGCACACGTTGGAGAAAATGCAATTCGCGCCATTTCCATGGACTCAACCGATGGTTTTACCCGCGGAATGGAAGTAATCTCAACAGGTGTTCCAATTAAAGTTCCGACCGGCGAGCGCATCAAGGGTCGTTTGTTTAATGTGGTTGGTGAGGCCATCGACGGCATCAACACCATGGACAACACAGAAGGCTTGCCAATTCACCGCGAGGCTCCGAAATTTGACCAATTGTCTACTGCTACCGAAATCCTATTCACAGGTATCAAAGTAATCGACCTAATTGAGCCTTATGCTAAAGGTGGTAAAATTGGTCTCTTTGGAGGTGCGGGTGTAGGTAAAACAGTACTTATCCAAGAATTAATTAACAACATTGCAAAAGGACACGGTGGTTTGTCTGTATTTGCAGGTGTTGGTGAGCGTACCCGTGAAGGAAACGACTTACTTCGCGAAATGTTAGAGTCGGGCATTATCAAATACGGTGATGCATTTATGCACTCCATGGAAGAAGGCGGCTGGGACCTCTCTAAGGTAGACCTCAACGAAATGAAAGAATCCAAAGCAACATTTGTTTTTGGTCAGATGAACGAGCCTCCAGGAGCACGCGCACGTGTAGCCCTTTCAGGTTTAACCATTGCCGAATACTTCCGCGACGGAGACGGAGAAGGCCAAGGAAAAGACATCCTTTTCTTCGTAGACAACATCTTCCGCTTTACCCAAGCTGGTTCGGAAGTATCTGCGCTTCTTGGTCGTATGCCATCTGCAGTAGGTTATCAACCAACATTGGCTACCGAAATGGGTGCCATGCAAGAGCGCATTACCTCTACTAAAAACGGATCGATTACTTCAGTACAAGCGGTATACGTACCTGCCGATGACCTTACCGATCCAGCGCCGGCAAACACATTTGCGCACTTAGATGCCACAACCGTATTGTCTCGTAAAATTTCCGAGCTAGGTATCTATCCTGCGGTAGACCCACTAGATTCTACTTCTCGTATCCTTACCCAAGAAATTGTTGGTGAAGAGCATTACAATTGTGCACAACGCGTAAAGATTACATTGCAACGCTACAAAGAACTTCAAGACATCATCGCTATCTTAGGTATGGATGAGCTTTCTGAAGAAGACAAAATGATCGTTCACCGCGCACGTCGTGTACAACGTTTCTTGTCCCAACCATTCCATGTCGCTGAGCAGTTTACAGGTATACCAGGTGTTCTTGTCGACATCCAAGACACCATCAAAGCATTCAACGATATCCTCGATGGTAAATTCGACCAGTATCCTGAAGCAGCTTTCAACCTCAAAGGAGGAATTGAAGACGTTATTGCTGCCGGAGAAAAAATGTTAGCAGAAGCATAATCATGATATTAGAAATCATCACACCAGAAGCGAGCCTTTATAAAGGAGAGGTAAACAGCGTTAGTTTGCCTGGCCTAGATGGTGTTTTTCAAGTCCTTAATAATCACGCCCCGATCATTTCTTCATTGAAGAAAGGAGAGTTGTGTTTTGAAACCAACGAAGCTGTAGAAGCTAATGAGCACCTCGCGGTCTCTGGCGCTTCAGTACGCGTGCAAATCAAAGGCGGCGTGGCCGAGCTCAACAACCAAAAGCTAATTATTTTGGCTGAGTAAAATTAAAATCATACCAGTGAATATTTAATTGAATAAATTGAAAGGCTGCCATTTGGCAGCCTTTTTTGTTAAATATTCGTTGGATACACCGAAATAATAAAAAGTTAACACAAAAATTTTTTGTTTTGAAAATATTATTTAACTTTCCACCGTAAAATGCCTTCATTGGTCTTTTACAAAATGTTAACCTGAACAACGAACTACAGTCTAACGTTTTTAACGCAAGTCTTCAGTTCTGAGTTTTGGAGCTTTTACTTATTATATTTTATGTACTATGCTTACAAAATTATTTAACACCAAAAACTATCTAACACCAAACTCGCGGCAAAACGCGCTGAGTAAAATGGTGTTGCGCATCACCATGATGTGCGGACTGCTTGTGCCGAGCCTTTCAGGCTTGATGGCGCAAGTAACGGTGCAAGCCACCTCCGGTGTTGGCTCTGCCAACTATGCCACTGTGAGCGCTGCCTTTGCAGCTATCAATAGTGGAACGCACCAGGGGTCGGTCACCATTTTGATCACCGGCAATACCACAGAGCCGGGGTCGCCAGTGGCGCTCCTTCAAAGTGCGGGCACGTCCAATTACTCCAATGTCTATTTAAGGCCGCAGGGCGGTAACTGGACCATTGGGGGTACTATAACTGCTAACCGAGGCATTATAGAATTGTGTGGTGCTGATAAAGTAACCATAGATGGTGACGACCCGAACACACCCGGAGACCGCAACCTTACTATTGGTTTTGCTTCCACAGCAGCAACAATAACGGCATGTGTTAGAATAAGCTCTAACTCTACAACTGGTACTGATGGTGCAAATAACAACACCGTTAAAAACTGTATCATTACAGGTAGCAGGTCTAGTGCTAGCACCACCGCTACTTATGGTATCAATATGTCTAACTACTCTACTTCGTCTTTGGGTACGGGTGGTTATAGTTCCTTAAATGCCAAATTTGAAAACAACCTTATTACACGAGTTTATCATGGTGTTTGGGCTGTGGGTGCATCTTCTACATATCCAAATAAAAACCTTATTGTCCGCAATAATATTTTAGGTGACAACACCCTTGCTGGAAACATAGGAACAAGAGGAATCATTTTTAGCAATACTTCAACAGGTGCTGCCGATGGCAACGCTCTAATTGTAGGTAACGAAATTATGGGTGGTGACCCAGGTACAACAGGTTATTCTGCAACAGTTGCAGGTATAGAAGTTGGAACCGTTAACTACGGTGCCATAATTGAAAGAAACTATATCCACGATATCAAACAACCTACAACTTCTGGTTATGGAGCAATTGGTATTTACGTTACTGGTGTCACAAACAACACCTTACTTATCATCCGCAACAACATCATTCGCGATATGGTTGCGTTGAAAAGTTCTTCTTATACAAATACTTCTATATATTCTCAGCACGGGATTTTTTTTAACGCAGGTGCAACTGGTGTAAGATTAGATAACAATACAATTGTAATGTCTCAAGCGCCAACCACCGGTACCGCGACTCTTTACTATAGTACGTGTGTTTCGGCGGCTGTAAGTGGGGTTGTGTTCACCTCTGTTCGTAATAATATCTTAGTAAACAGTTTAAATACTACGGGCGCAGTTGGTTTTTATTGCGCAGCTACAGGCAACATTTCTACTGGCGATGTGAATCGCAACGATTATTACGTGCCATATGGTCATGTAGGATACTACAACGCTGCTAACCGCACTACGCTTGCCACATGGCAATCGGCCACTTCAAAAGACGTGAACAGTTTGAATGTAAACCCAGTGTTTACATCGGCTACAGATTTACACCTTAACTATGGAACAACCGCCACTCAGTTGGAGTCAGGCGGCGCAATCATTTCAGACTACAATGTAGACTACGACAACCAAGCGCGCCCAGGTCCTGTCGGATCTGTAAATGGTGGCGGAACTTCTTATGACATAGGCGCCGATGAATTTGACGGTGTGCCTTTGACTGCAGTAAATATTAGTGCAGTAACAAACGTTACCGGCCCTGCTTGTGCTCCTTCGTCAAATATTATCAACGCAACTGTAATTCCAGGGTCACTCACAACTACATCGGTTACATTAAATTACAGCATCAACGGTACAGCTCAATCAGGAATTGCCATGTCGAGCGCAGGTGGTAACACTTGGGCGGCAACTATTCCGGACGCGAGTACAATTATAAATGCAACAACTGGTTTGGCGTATGCAAGCAACGCTACTGTTACCTGGTCGGTAACAGCTGTTGATCCGCTTGCAACAATAACTTTGGCTGGAACTACATATCAAAACGACATCACACTCGGCATGACAGCTTTTGCAAACGCATCTGCTGCTTCTGTGTGTTCGGGCCAGCCAGCCACATTGACGGCGACGGTTTCTAACTTGTCTTCAACAGTGGCACCAACAAACTACACTTTACCAAGTGTATCTGTGCCCGCAACCAACGAAGATATTGGTTCGGTCATCATTTCTCAGGGGGCTACAACTGTATTAAGCAACAGCACACTGATCAACAGCTTGTCTGGTGATATCGGAACTGCAACAGGTACGGCTGGTGGTTACTCTGACTTCACCTCTTTTGGTCCTTATAACCTCACCGCTGGTCAAACCTACAGCTTCAGTTTGTCTTCATTGACTTCAGGCTTTTCATACAACAACGCATTGGCAATCTTTATTGATTACAACAGAAATGGTGTGTTCAGTGACGTTGGTGAAATGGTATATACCTCTTCAGTAGTAACCAGTGGTCCGCATACAGAGACTGGTTCATTTACAATCCCATACACTGCATTTAACGGATTGATGCGCATGCGTGTGGTAAGCAACGAAGGTGTTATCACGGCAGCTACTGTTCCTTATTATGGAGAGTATGAAGAGTATACAATTAATTTGTCTAGCACCAACAATGGTGGAGGCACAGCGCTTCCTACAATTTCAGGTGTAACCTGGACCAACCTTAATGGTGATGTGGTGGCTAGTACTAACAATGCGGTTATAAACGTATTGTCTACTGACACTTACACACCAACAGTGCTTATTCAAGGTTGTCCGATTACTGCTAGTAACTCGGTAACCGTAACGGCCAATCCACTACCTGCTACGCCAACTGGTGTGGCTAGCACGCAATGCGGCCCGTTAGTGCCGACTGCAAGTGTAGTATCTAACAGTGGCGCTTCTAGCCCATTGTTTACTTGGCAACAAAACACTTATACAAGTAATTACAACACTGGTGCTGCTGGTGTTTCAACAGAAACACTCTATGGCAATGCTTCATATTTGAATGGCGCAGTTCAACTCACACCAAACACAACGAGTAACATTGGCGCCATGATGATCCCTGCCAACGGTGCTCAAGGAACAGATTATTCAATTGCTTTTAGCCTAAAAACTAGTTTGGCTGCCCAGTCCGGTGCCGATGGTATGTCATACAATTTTGGTGATGACGCAGCTTGGCCATTGACCTTAAATGCAGAGATGGGCTCTGGATCGAAATTGCATGTCTCTTTCGATGCTTACGGAACATCTGGTGATAATATTGCTGGAATACGCGTAATCTATGGTGCCTCTAGCAACACGCCTGGACAGGTTGTGGGTGTAAACGGCGTGTTGGCATATTCTAACAACGTGAGTTGGGCTGGCACAACAAATAATGTCCCAGTTTTAATCACCATCTCTAATGGAAACCTCACATTAACAGTTAATGGTACAGCCATCTTTACAAACATAGCCCTTCCGGCTTCTTTTGTAAGCGCCGATAAATCCAACTGGAAGCATTTATTTGCCGCAAGAACGGGTGGTGTGAGTATGGTTCACACTATTGATGATGTTACCATAACACCAGCTCTATCTGGCGTTCCTTCAACTGCAACTACTTACCCGAACTCAGTTAACAGTACAACTACGTTCTATGTGACTGAAACATCTAATGGTTGTGTCAGTCTACCAACACCTGTAACGGTTACGGTAAATACGCCTCCGGCTGTTACAATTGCAGGTACTAGCAATATTTGTATTGGTCAGTCAACTACCCTAACAGCTTCAAGTTCGAACCCAACTTATTCTTATACTTGGTCTACTGGTGCAACAACTGCAGCTATTGATGTCACACCTACAGCTACAACTACCTATACTGTATCAGCTATCGATAACGACACTGCTTCTGCAGATTATTCATGTATCACTACTGCTTCTGTTGTTGTAACTGTCAACGCCTTACCATTGGTAAGCGTATTACCGAATACTTCAACGGTTTGTGTGGGTGCTAGTCAGACACTCGCCATGGCAGTTGGTGGTACACAAGTAATGCCATCTAATTACTGTACAGGCACACCATCTTCAACTGCACTTAGCGATGAGCAAATTTTTGGTGTTTCATTCGGTTCTATGTCGAATATCCAAACAGAAACATGTTCTTCTAACTATACCAACTACACTAGTACCTTGGCTCCTGTGAATGTAATCACGGGCAACCCTTATGCATTCAGTATCATTACAGATGAGTGTGATGGTGCACCATATTACTCTAACGGACTATCTATTTTTATCGATTATAACCGCGATGGTGATTTTTACGATACTGATGAACGGGCTTATACTACAACTGCAACAACATTATCACCAAACACAATAACTGGTACAATTACTATCCCTGCTACAGCTACACCAGGTTTAACACGCATGCGTATTGTTGTTCAAGAAAGTGTGGCGTCTCCAACCCCATGCCCTAGTTTTAATTACGGTGAAATGGAAGACTATGCTATTAATATTCAGTCTTTCAGCATTCCTACAACGGCTCAAACTTCTTGGAGTACTGGTGATACCACTAGCTTGATAATTGCCGCTCCAACAGCCACTTCTACTTACACAGTTACTTACACTGACCCCAATGGCTGTACTGCAAATGATACAGCGACAGTTACACTTTTGATAGCTCCAACCATTACCCCTACAAATACAACTATTTGTGAGGGTCAGAGCACGACGCTGACTGCAGCTATTTCAGGATCGAATGATTCAACTGCCTGCCCAACACTGT
>JBIIZO010000181.1:0-3379 GCA_044346245.1 Crocinitomicaceae bacterium | reverse complement strand
CAATGATGTCTCCCACAAAACCAGTGCAAGCGATCAGTAAGCCGGCGCAAATGGCTTCATAAGTTGTAAAGGGTGTCAGGAATTTCAATAAAATGGCCGCTAAAACAGTGCTGAGTAAGCCGCCAATGAAGCCTTCCCAGGTTTTGTTTGGGCTGATTTTTTCGATGATTTTGTGCCGGCCCAGTAATTTGCCCCAAGTAAATTGAAACACGTCATTCATTTCGGTCAGAAAAACGACATAAAGCAAAAGGCCTCGACCGCCATCAGCGATGGATAAAGAAAGCAGGTAGGCCAAATGACTCAGCGAATAAACGGTGAGCATCAAGTGGGTGGGAATGACGCTCATGGAGCGCGCGATGTCTTGCGTATGGCCTTTCAAGACCAATATGAAAGGGATCCAGGTGAACATAAACACCGGGATAAAAATCAAAAAAGGTAGCATCCAGCCCATGTAAGCGAAAAAATACTGAATCGGGATGGCCAAGTAAGCCCAGAAAATAACACTCCTGTCTTCTATGCGCGCATTTTTACTGATACTAGATAGCTCGCGCAGAGCGGCAAAGGACAAAAATGCAAAAGCTACAAATGAAATAAGCGGGTGCACCAAAGCGGCAATTGCAAAAATGCTGGCCATGACCCACCAAGATTTGGTACGCGTCATGAGCTCATCTACTTGTGATCCCGGTTTGATTTTTTTCCAGATCCAAAAAAGTAGCGTGGCAAAAACGAGCACGCCTAAGATGACGAGCAGCATTTTGTGAATGGAGGTCAGGTGCTCAAAGTGCATGTTTCAGTCTTTTTAAAGTACTCCAAATGAATAGACCAAAGATAAGCATCCAAACGGCTGTATTCAACAAGTAAAAGGTCGGTAATCCAAATCCGATGAGTAAGCACAGCACGCCGATGAGCAAAGCGCGGTCTGATTTACCCATCGGACCGTCGTAGCGCCGTTCGCCACCAAGTGCTTGCCCGAGGAGGCCCGCAAATTCATTGAGCATGCTCAAAAAGATAAACCAACCAACCCAGATCGGATCCATGTCGAATAAAACATAAAGAACTGGATAATACAAAACTGCATCTGAAAGGAGGTCGCCCATTTCATTGAGGACAGCACCTAATTTACTTTGCAGATTGAATTGCCGTGCCATCATGCCGTCCAGGGCATTGAGTGCCATGCGCAGCAACAAAAACGCAGGTACTAAGAATAAAGCGATTTGGCGCTCGCCATAAAAAATGTAACAACCCATCGCAAAAGACAAAAGAAACGCTATAATTGTCAGGCTATTAGGTGTAAAACCCCAATTGCGAAGCCGCCTGAGGACGGGCTGCAACAAGGCTTGAAAGCGTGGCTTAAGTTGGTAAACAGAAATCATGGTTTGTGCTTGATAAATGGATTGGCAACAGGGCCAATATTTTCAAAATGAGGTCCAAATTGCTTGTTTTCAATGAAATAAATGACCGCTTCGTGGAAAACTTCAGGGTGGGTGTACATTTGGTCATGGTTCATTGGTACATACCTGAAATCGGTGTTGGTCTGTCCAAAACAGGAAATGTCCCAGCAATATGGGCCGGGGGCAGCGGCGGTCTCTTGGTGTTTTCTGACCGTATTGGTCGCGAAAGTTTCTAGTAAAATACCTTTCTCTATTGCTGGATAGGCGAGGGCAGGGTAGGGTGTGTCGATGAGGTCTTGCATGACGGGGCCGAAAAGTAAAAAATTGACCAATTTCATATCTTTAACCAACACAAATGGCGCGCGTTCCTGTAAAGTGCTGCGGTCATAGACGACCGTAGCGATATTGGCGGGGCCATTTGCTGCAATCCAAGAATTGATAGTCCAAGAACCGACGATATACGCAAATACATGAACGCTTTCGTAGTTGTCAAGCTTTTCTTTTTTCCAAAAGTCTGCAAAATTGGAAATCGTTTGATCGATGGATTGACGCGAAATATAGCGCGGTACAAACACGTCGTAGTTATAGACCCCAAACTGTCGTTTGATGGCGCGCAAGGAGTGGTATTTTGAACCAAAACCCGTTAAAATGACAATGGCTTCTTTGTGCGCAAATACTTGTCTTTTTTTGCCAAATAAAGTTTGAGGTACAGCATTGGGCTCCGATTTCAAGTAGGCTTTCAAATCGCCATGAACGACTTCAAATTCTTGGTTTTTAAAGTTAATGAGGTGGTGGTCGTATAAATCTTCGATGAGTTCGTTGGGTGTGCTGATCAAAAACGCCAAGCCCGGATTGATATGCGATTTGCGCAGCGTGCGTTTGAGGGCATCGGTACAATTATTTACGAATAGCGTCCAGGGTTTTTCTAGGTTCCAGTAATCGCTGAGCTGTTCTAACTTGTTGAGGTCGGGGTCTTGGGCTTTTAATTTGAGCACGAGTGCGGGCACCTGGCTTTGGTGTTTGAGCTCGAGCTTGTCGTAGCTAAAAGCTTGGTGGTAAGAAATATTTTTAAGCTTGAAACAGCCGCCATCGGCTTTTCGATACTTTGTATAATAGGTCAAGGACGAGCTGTCTGGCCCAAAAGCAAAACTGACGTGTCCGGCACCTGAAGTAGTTTGGGCGCTGCTGTACACAAACAAATACAATTCAAAGCCTGAGGTAGTAGCCTGCAACTGCTTGCCCGTCAGAGTGAAAACGATAAAAATCAAGTAAAGTTGAAAACGCATAAGACAAGATTACAAAAGAATCGCAGCTAGAAGAAATCAAATCTAGCAAACGTACTTTAATCACTTGCGAAAAATGCAACAAAAAAGTATAGAAAATAAAAAAGGCTCCTCGGTTGGAGCCTTTTGAAGTAGCGAGACCGAGAGTTGAACTCGGGACCTTAGGGTTATGAATCCTACGCTCTAACCAACTGAGCTATCTCGCCATGTGCGGGTGCAAATATAAAGAGAATTTTAATTTACTGTGCAATCCTGCCGCAACTAATTCATTTTTTTCAATTCATTTTGAATGAAGCTGGCCAAAGTTTGGAGGCGCTCAGAAGAAAAATCGAAGGGCACTCCAGCGGTCTCGTAAATTTTAGTCATGGGCTCGGTATAACCAAGCGCAAGTGCTTTTTTGTAGTTTTCAATAGCGCTCGGGTAATTTTCTAGGCTGTTTTTCCAGACGCCAAGCGCACCAAGTTGGGCAATGCCATATTCGATATAATAAAAGGGCACTTCAAACAAATGCAGTTGTCTTTGCCAAGCGCTTTCGACCAAATCTTCGTAACCCGCCCAATCCGTGAGCCCTGTGCCAAAATCAGTGGCTAATTGCTGCCAATGAGCGGCGCGTTCTGTCAAGCTGTGTTTTGGGTTTTCGTAGATCCAGTGCTGAAAAGCATCGATTTGTGCAATCCATGGAAGTACTTTCAAAGTGCCTTCAAT
>JBIIZO010000150.1:0-4682 GCA_044346245.1 Crocinitomicaceae bacterium | reverse complement strand
TTGTTGCATTACTTCAGTAGCTTGAACAGTCATGATGCTGTTAACCGGGTTAGGGTAGATAGCTACAGAAGAACTAGCTTCGTCGATACCACCTAAGCACTCAGCACAGCTTTCCCAGCATACCAAACCTACAGTAGCTGGCGCCGTTACAGTGTATGAACGGTTGACAAAGGTGTTTGGACCAGATACGATTGTAATTGTACATGGCTCGCCACCAACGAACATTTCTTGATCATTCCAATCGCCAACTGTAAATTTGTATTCGATAGCACCTGAGGCAATGGCAGCAGTTACTTCCCAAACGTTATCGCCGTTAGCGTCGGACATCGGGGTACAAGTACCACACCAGCCATTGAAGTTACCATTCAAGAATACACCCGCTGTAGTAGAACCACCTGCCGTTACGTAATCATTCATGTCTACACTGAAAGAAACGTCGTTAGTACAAATATTGCAGCTTTCCCAACATACGTTTGGTAGTGTAATATCACCAGCAACTGTGTGTGCACGATTCGTAAATCCAAAATTAGTCACTGTACATGGTTCTCCACCAGTGAAAATTTCTGCGCCAGCATTAGTTAGAAATTGATATTCAATAGCACCTGGAGCTAATGGAAGTGTAGTTTCCCACATGCCATTACCCATGTCTGTCATGGCGTTACAAGTACCACACCAATTGTTGAAAGTCCCGTTTACAAAAACACCGCCTGTTAAAGAACCAGTGTATTGTGACATATCTACACGGAATTTTACGTTGTAGTCTTGAACTGCAAGTGGAACGGTACGTTGGTATACAAAATGCCACCATCCTGGACCCCAGTTGATGTCTGCAGTCATGGTGTTACCACCGTTAGAGATGGCTACGTTGTAAGTAATTGAACTTGCAGCGGCTCCAGGGTTTGGGATTTCAGCACCGTTGATCACTTTAGCCAAACCAATGTGCGCACCTAAACCGTTTACTGTTAGTGTTCCAGCAGTAGCATCGTAAGCATAAGTAGCTGCACCACCAACATGCGGAGCAACAGGAGCACCACATTGGTCAGGGCTTGCGCCTTGCCATCCTTCTAACCAAGTTGCGCCATCCATGTAATGGGTCATGGTGCCATTGGCTTCAAATTTAATTGAATCGTCGAATAAGCAAGCGCGTGTTGTTACATCTGCAGCGCCATTGGACCACCAGCTGATGTCTCCAAGATTGGGACCAACGCCAAGTGAGCCGGCTACCGGGGCTAATTTCCAAGTACCCTCAACCTGAGCAGAAAGACTCAAGATTGGAGCAAAAAGTAAAAAGTACAGTTTTTTCATGTCGTTAATTTTTAGGGGTTTTAGAGTTCGAAATTATAAGAACGGGTTAAATATAGTAAAAAATACAATAAGCAAAAAGTTAACTGCTTAAAGCACTAATTGTCAGTTAAAACAATAAGTCGTCAAAAAGTTCAAAAGTGAGTTTTTCTTTTCCACAAAAAATCTCAAATGTCCCTTTTTCGGCACGCCATTTTCCATCTGAACTGACACGTTTGAGAGCTGTTGCATCAAAACCAAACTGAAGTGTTTTGTTTTCTCCGGGTCTTAGCGGCACTTTATAAAAGCCAATTAACCTTTTGTTTTCGGGTGTGGTCGATGCATATAAGTCGCTGAGGTAAATAGGCACCACCATCTGAACAGGTGTAGTACCATCGTTACTTACATTTACCTCGATGTCAAAAGTTCCTTTTTGCTCGTCTTTCTTGACAAAGCGCATGCCATTGATTTTTCCGGTATTGTAAGATAAGCCGAAACCGAAATCCCATTGTGGGTTGTATGCTGAGAAATCGCCCGCTTTAGAGCGGTCTACGCTACGCGGGTGGTCGTAGAATTCAATGACGCCATCGTAACGCGGGTAGGTGTAAGGTAAGCGCCCTGAGAAGTCGACTTTTCCCGTAACGAGTTCTGCAAGCGCAGCACCACCTTGGTCTCCTGGCAAGTAAGCCTCGATAATGGCGTCGCAAAGCGGCTCGATGTCGTTGATGATGCGCGGGCGTGCTTCTAATAATACTAAAACGACCTTTTTCTTGGCTGCTTTTGCCAAGCGCACCAACTCTTTTTGTTTGTCGTCGAGTTGTAAGCTTCGGATATCGCCTGGTTTTTCGGTAGAAGGGAGCTCGCCTACACAGATAACAACTACGTCGTTTTTCTTGAGCGCTTTTTTGTAGCTATCGAGTTCAACAAATTTAGAGGCTTCAAAATCCTTTTCTAAGTAAAGTTCAACTCCTTTTTGGTATGAAATACTTGCGGTGGGCAATTGCTGCTGCAGCGCTTGAAAGATATTCAAAACACCTGTTGTGTTGTAATTGGCGTCCATTCCTTGCCAAGTGTGTGTCCATGCACCATTGAGCATATTGATGCTTGCTGCTCCCGGCCCAGCTACTAAAATACGCTGTGTGCTTTGGAGTGGTAAGGTTTGGCTTTCATTCTTCAATAAAGTGATGGACTCAAGAGCTGCTTGCTTGGCCATATTTTTGAATTTGGCGCTGCCAAATAAGGGGTATTGATCAAATTGCGGCAATGGATTGGTAAACAAACCGAGTTGGTTTTTCACATAAAGAATTCTTCTAACGGCATCGTTCAATCTGTCCATCGAAATTTTACCTTCCTTCACGGCTTTGACCATATCTTGGCAATAAGATTTGTACTGCGGATTGGAAGGCACCATGCTCATGTCTACACCCGCATTAAATGCCTGGATAGCAGCTTCGGCTAAAGAAGGAGCGGTCCGGTGAACTGTATGCAGCATGATGAAGTCTTCCCAGTCAGAAACCACAAAACCTTTGAAACCCCAATCTTTTTTGAGGGTCTGGGTAAGAAGTTGGTAATTGGCGTGGCCTGGAATGCCGTTCACGACTCCAGAATTGATCATGAGCGTGAGCGCACCCTTTTCTACTGCCGCTTTGAATGCTGGCAAATACAATTCTTGCATGTATTTTTCTGGAATAAACGCAGGCGTGCGGTCGCGACCTGAGAAGCTGGCGCTATAACCAACAAAATGCTTGAGGCAAGCGGCTGCATGAAACTGATCAACGCTTTCTCCTTTTCCTTGATAGCCTTCCACGAGGGCTACACCCATTTGCGTGCCCAAAACAGGATCTTCACCGAGTGTTTCAAAATGACGCGACCAAAGCGGTTGGCGGCCTAAATCAAGTACAGGAGAGAAGTTCCAGGGAATGCCTGATGCGCGACATTCATAGGCGGTTACTTCGCCCATTTGACGGGCGAGTTCGGTGTTCCAAGTAGCTGCTAAGCCAATTTCTTGTGGGAAAAGCGTGCCGCCAACGGTATAGTTGACACCGTGAATAGCATCAATGCCGTAGAGAATAGGAATATTTTGTTCTTTTTTGAGGTAAGGCGCATGGATGTCAGTCATGATAGACTTCCATTCATCTCGCGTGAGGGAATGTGCGCCAACATTCAAAATAGAGCCTACATGATAAACTTCTAGTGCTTCTTTGAGCTTATTGGGGTCAATCTGAGCAGGCACAAGCGCTTGTCCTTTTTCATCGGTACGGTGAATGGCGTCTAATGTAATCTGACAAGTTTGCCCGACTTTTTCTTCGATGCTCATCTGTGCAATAAGCGTTTCGATATCTGCAGTACTTGGCGTGGTGAAGTAAGGCTTTTCGGATTGTTTAAAGCCTAAAAGCACAGCCAACATCAATAATGAAGACAATAATTTCATGAGGAATATGGTTTTATTGGAATACGCGAACGTAGTCTACGTACATCTTTTGTGGGAAAATGGTACTGGTATTTGGTGAGCCAGGCCAGTTTCCGCCGACTGCAACGTTCAGAATGATAAAGAATTTAGCTCTGAATTCATCCATTTCAGCTGGGCTAGTATTGATGACGTGGTACTCAACGTTGTCTAGGAGCCAGTGAATAGAATTGGCATCCCAAGTGATAGAGAACACGTGGAATTCATCTGCAAATTTACCCGAGGTAAGTGACTTGCTCCCGCCGTATTGTGCATGCGTTCCGTTGTCACTCCAGTGAACAGTTCCGTGTACCGTGCGGTCATTAGCTCCGGCACCACCAATGAGCTCCATGATGTCGATTTCTCCGCATGCTGGCCAACCCGCTGAAGTAATGTTGTCTCCGAGCATCCAAATTGCTGGCCAAATGCCTTGTCCATACGGGAGTGCAGCACGTACGTCTATGCGGCCAAATTTCCAAGATTTGATACCTTGTGTTTTGATCCTGCTAGACGTATAGTTCGACGTATTGAACGTTTCATTTTTTGCGGTAATGGTCAGGATACCATCAGAAACAACTGCGTTTTGTTGCTTGTAGTATTGGAGCTCGTTGTTGCCCCAACCCCAGCTTCCTGTACCGATGTCGTAGGCCCAGTCTGAAGACAAACTTGTTCCATCGAATTCGTCATTCCAAACAAGTGAATAATTTGGGTAAGAAAGTGGGCTTAAATAACCTGAGGTAGGCGCACCTGTGTTGCCAGTGCTGATGTCGATTACTACGTCTTCTGTTTTTTCAATAAATGCAGTTTGAATGGAGTGCGCGCGTGTGCGAATTTTGTAGGTACCTGCAGTACTGAAAACGTGAGTTGCTTCGCCGTCTTGTGTTTCAACGGTAATGGTGTCGTCGGTATCGTAGAAAGTGACCGTATAAAAATTAGCGCTGTCGGCAGTGGCTAC
>JBIIZO010000068.1:0-10911 GCA_044346245.1 Crocinitomicaceae bacterium | reverse complement strand
ACAACATGTACTTCACCATTGTTAATAGTGAGTTGTGTGTTGAGGTTGCTGGGTAAGCCAGGAGGCTTGGGCGCGTCTGGCTCACAAGCAAGAAGCGATAAACAGAGGAGAAGAAAGGTCATGATTTTCATATGAAAAGTTTAAAGCGTCTTGAGTTTAAGGTACCATTTTAAGCCGCCCGCATGGTGGCCGTATTGTAAATGCAAAGTAGAATCAGTTGCCGATAAAATGCGATAAACGCGCGGCCCTGTATAAAAGCCCATAAAAGCACTTCCTGAAATTGTAATAGTTGTTTCAGCTCCTTCTGTTAGCAACCAACTCTCATTCATTTGGTTGTCGAATGGTGCTGTATAATCAGCTAGGTTTTGGAAAGAACCGGGAAAAGATGCAGCAAGCGAGTTATGGATGTAGACATCTCCGTTGGTGATCATGTCAAATTTGAAGGCATTGAGGTGAAAAACGTATTGGTCATTGTACAAACCGCAACCTGGTTTTTCATTTGCACCTGCAGCCCACCACTCAGGAGTAGCGCCGAGTGCACTTTCTGGGTCAGGGCCAACACCCATATGTCCAGATGCTGCAGAATCTACTACCCAAACTTTGTAGCCTGGTCCGTTCACACCTCCTGTAAGCAAAGTGTAGTAAGGATTGTTGAGCAAACCGAAGTCGTCATTTGCGATGGTTACTTGCTGACTTGAACTGCGACTGCCACCTTTGGCAAAAACAGTCAGCTTGATGGTGTAAGTCCCTGCATATGGATACGTAGCTGTTACATTAGCTCCTTGTGCTTTGGTGCCGTTGCCGAAGTCCCAAACGCATTGAATGTTGAGGTTAGCCGCGCTGAGTTCAATGATGTTGGCATTGGCAGCTGAGGGCGCCATGGTAAATTGAGCATCAGCAGTAGAAGGCGCTGGCCCAAGTGTTGGTTCGTATTTTTGGCAAGCTACTAAGGCCAAGCCAATACTTAAGATACTGAGCAATAATGTTTTCATGGTTTTTAGATCTTCAAATATTAATAACCAGGGTTTTGTGTCCAGTTGCCGCCAGCGAGGTCAATCTCTACTTGCGGAATTGGGAACAACTCGTGTTTACCTGTAACAAATCCAGGGATATATTGTGCGGCTTGGCCGGTGCGAACGAGGTCAAAAAAACGCAGACCTTCGCCTGCAAGCTCTAAACGGCGCTCTAGATATACCTTTTCAATGCTATTGACGGAAGCACCAGGGATACCTGCGCGTTGGCGAATCTGATTCACTAATTGCGTTGCACGTGTAGGATTGCCAATTTGGTAATTGGCTTCTGCAGCCATTAAAAGTACATCGGCATAGCGAATCACGCGGTAGTTAACTGGGCTCGTGAGGTCGTTGTCTGGCAAACCAATTTCGCCTAGGCGCTTGATGTATTTGTTGTTGTAGTAACCTGTGTGGCCACCGGCACCAATTGCATATGTAATAGATGTAGGATTAGGCTGAGCAGCAATAAAAGCTTCAATATCTAGAATGGTTGCGGCACGACGCGGATCAATAGGTGAGAATGCAGCATAGAGCTCTGGAGTAGGCAAGTTGTAAGAATTGCCATCGCCATAAACGGGGCCAGCGTATTGGCGAATGCCCTGGAAACCAACAGCTGCATTTCCTTCTAAACAAATCAAGCAACCGTAGCTACCCCCTTCGAGACCGGTATATTCTATGTCAAAAACTGTCTCTGGGTTGCCCTCTGCGGATACGCTGAAAAGCGTGCTGTAGTCTTGGTAAAGGCTATATTGCCCAGAAGCAATGACTTCTTCTAAAATAGCCGCAGCTTCTGTGAATTTATTTTGATAGAGGTAAACTTTGCCAAGTAAAGACTGCGCGGCGCCTCTTGTGGCACGGCCTTTTTGTGCAGCAATTGGGTTGAGCACCGCAGCTGCAGCAATCAAGTCTGCTTCGATCTGCGCATATACTTCTGCTTTTGGTGAACGCGGAATAGTGCGCGCTTCTTCAATACCGATTCTTTTGTCGATGATCAATGGCACGTCGCCAAAGAACTTCACCAACTCAAAGTAATAATAGGCTCGCAAAAATTTGGCCTCAGCTATTATGTGCGCTTTGCCAGCAAAGTCGATGTTGTTTTGGTGCTCCAGAATGTAGTTGGCACGTGTAATACCGGTGTAGTTCCAACGGAAAACACTGCGCAATTCTGCATTGACCCCACCGTGTGTCATGTTGTCGATGTCGTGAAGACCCTTGCTGTCATTGACGCTTTCTCCGCCAGCAATAGCGTTGTCAGAGGCGATTTCGCCAATCCAAAGCGATAAAAATGAACTCTGTAAAAGGTCGTAGGCACCAGTAAGGGCGCGTTCGAAATCTTCAGGAGTTTGAAAGAAGTTCTCGGCATCTTGCGCGTAAGGCGGATCGACAGACAAGAATTTTTCACAAGAAGGCAAGGTAACAATCGTTACGAAGGCCAAAAGTACGTAGATGAGTTTTTTCATGACTTAATACTTAAAATTTGATTTGAAGGCCGCTCATTAAAGAACGCGCTTGAGGATACATTCCGTAGTCAACACCTGCAGAAAGCACGCTAGAAGAGCTTAAATCTGGGTCAAAGCCCATGTAGCGGGTGAGCGTGATGAGGTTGTTGGCTGCTACATACACACGCAAAGACTCTACGTGAATTTTGCGCAATAAAGTGCTCGGTAGCGTATAACCGAATTGCAGGTTGCGCAAGCGAACAAAAGAACCGTCTTCTACAAAATAATCAGAGAATAAGTTGTTGTTGGTAGGGCCAGTTGTAAGGCGTGGATGCTCGTTGGTAGATCCTGGGCCAGTCCAGCGGTCAATGACGTAAGCCAATTGGTTGGCGTAGGGTTGTTGGCGCTCGTAGTTGCGAATGATCTCTTGACCAAGTGCAGCGTAAACATTTCCAGATAAATCGAAGCCGTGTAGCTTGAAATTAAAGGCAAAGCCCATTGTGAAGTCTGGAATAGCTGAACCGAGGTTGGTTTTGTCGGAGTCATCGGAGAAGTTGATTTTGCCGTCGCCGTTTTGGTCTACAAAAATGAGGTCACCAGGTTGTGCACCTTCTTGAACAACTGCAGCGTTGTCGATTTCTTCTTGCGTTTGGAATACACCAGCTGTTTGGTAACCAAAGAAGTAGCCAATTTCGTAGCCTTCTTGGAAGCGCGTTGCGACGTCGCCACCTACACTAAAGCTTGCGCCAGGAATGTATTGTACGCCCGCAGGCACACTAACCACTTTGTTGTTGATGGTCGTAAAGTTGAAGTTAAGGCCAGTTTGGAGCAAGTTTTTGCGGTCAGACTGATAAGCGACTTCAAATTCCCAACCTTTGTTAGAGACGTCTCCGGCGTTGATGATTGGCGGATATCCGCCTGGGCCGTAAGAGCCTAAAAGGGCAGATACATCTGGCTGGAACAATAAATCATTGGTGTTTTTGATGAAGTAGTTGGTGGTGAAGTTGAGCACTTTTAACCAAGTGAGGTCTACTCCTACATTGAACTGGCGGGTGGTTTCCCACTTGAGGTCTGGGTTGGCTGGGCGGCCAATTGCTGCACCTTGTGTAATGAGGTCGTCAAAGACATAAACACCTTCTCCGTTGAGTAGGGCACGGTAAGCAAAGTTGGGGATTTGGTCGTTGCCAGATACACCGTAGCTCATGCGTAGCTTTAGGTAGTCAATGCTTTTGCTTTTGAAGAAGTCTTCTTCTGAGAGCAACCAACCACCAGAAATGGTTGGGAAAATACCCCAACGGCTGTTCGGTCCAAATTTGCTGGAGCCATCGCGGCGCAAGATGCCAGATACAAGATATTTTTCTTTGTATGCGTATTCGGCACGCATGAATGCGGACAACAAACGCTCTTTGAACTCCCAAGAGTTGACGTTATTTAAGTAACCGCCTTGTGCTGTATTGGCAGAAATATCGGCGTAGTCTAGTGAATTGTTCGGAATACCAAAGGCAATACCATTCAAAGATTGTCCTTT
This sequence comes from Crocinitomicaceae bacterium, assembly GCA_044346245.1. Taxonomy (GTDB): domain Bacteria; phylum Bacteroidota; class Bacteroidia; order Flavobacteriales_D; family Crocinitomicaceae; genus UBA952. Next base: position 6,931 of record JBIIZO010000068.1, on the reverse strand, counting down.
GCGCTCAAAAATAGATGCACCGAGTGTTCCTTTGACTTTGTGTGTCTCATTCCAAGTTTTTTCGTAGTTCAAGAAGGACTCATAAGTGAGGTCGAGGAAGGTAGAACGCTCTTCGTAAACGGCCGCACCTCTTGTAATAAAAATGCTGTCTGCAATTTCTACTTCTGGAGATTCTAAATCGGCATTGATTGCTGTATTGGCGTATTTGCCCTCTCCGTACCATACGAGTGGCGAGAATACTTTACTGTCAACGTTGGCGTAGTTGTAATTGAAGCGGTTGGTGAAAGAGAGGTTTTCATTGATTTCATAGATGAACTCTTCTTTACCGACGAATTTGTTGGCTGTGCTCCAGTTGTATTGATTCATCATTTGGGCAATCGGATTGATGATATCGCTCACTTCTTCCATGTAAGAGAAAGTCCCTGGGCTGCTGTATACTGGGTCGTTCGGGAAGGCGTTGATGGTGTTGTACAAGACCGAACCAATGCCGTTTTCTGGTAGGGTACTGCGCATGTCTGAGGAGAACAAAAGCACGGAGTTGAGCTTGAGTTTTTCGGACATATCTGTGCTGAAATTGAGGCGGGCGTTGTAACGACCAAAGTTGGCTTTGTCGGCACCGACAATTCCTTCTTGATTGAAATAGCCAAGGCCGATAGAGTAGCGCGTGTTGAGCGTACCACCACTAAGTGAGAGGTTGTGGCTTTGAACAGGCGCAGAACTGAAGACGGAATCTTGCCAGTTTGTACCAGTACCCAAGTTTGTATTGGAAAACGGCATGGCTTGTCCGCCAAAAGCAAAAGCTTCGTTTTTGATGACCGCGTATTCTTCTGCGGTGAGCAAATCGAGCTTGCGCGCTGTTTGTTGGATGCCATAGTAACCGTTGTATTCCATGCTTGGCTTGCGGTTAATTGCACCGTTTTTGGTTTCTACAATGATGACACCATTGGCCGCACGCACACCATAAATACCGGCTGTGGCATCTTTGAGTACGTTGATCGATTTGATGTCTGAGGGGTTGAGGGCATTGAGGCCTTCAGAGTCGTAGACAACGCCATCGACCAAAATGAGTGGGTCGTTGTCGCCGAATGTAGATAAACCGCGGATGCGGATGTTAGAAGATCCACCCGGAGATCCAGAATTGCTAGATACCGTAACGCCTGAAACCTGTCCCTGTAGGGCTTGGTCCATTCGGGTCATGTTCATTTTTTCGATGTCGTCGCCCTTCACTTTTGAAGTGGCACCAGTGAGCTCTTTGGTTTTGGAAGTACCGTAACCGACCACCACAACGTCTTTGGTGTCTTGGACGAGTTCCTTGAGCACTGCGGTTAGGTTGGTCTTGCCTTGAACTGGTAATTCGAGTTTTTGATAACCCATTGCGCTGAAAATTAGCACTTCGCTGTCTAGGTTAGCCACTTGAATTTGAAAAAGACCTTTGCCATCGCTTAAGAATAGCTTGTTGTTGCTTTTTAACGTGATTTTCACGTAGGGTATTCCTTCGGAGCGTTCGTTCAAAACGGTTCCACTGACGGACTGCCCATAGACCTGCGCGACACCTATGCTGCATAGGAGTGCCATGACGAGTTTTCTGATCATGTTGTGTTTAGTTTTAGAGTGGGATAAATATAAGCATAAATTAAATTATTGTACAAATAACAATAAGTTTTATTAAGTCTTTGAAAAACAGGGTTATATAAAATAAGAAACGGAGACACTCCTCTCCGTTTCCTTGATTATTAACCTGTTTAACGCCCTTCAATGAGTGAAAGCGATAACCGAAGATACAAACATTATTGTAAAAAATACAATAAGTGAAATAATTTTACATTTTGAAGCTATACTCGTTCGCTAGCAAACGTTGTTGGTAGGTGTCGCGATCAAAGGTGAAGAGTTTGGCTGGTCGGTGTTTGACGTTCTTTTGTTTTTCGTTGAGCGCTATAAGAGGGATATACTTGATTTTTTTTCTGAAATTGGCTTTGTCCATTTCTTGCTCGAAAGCAAATTCATAAAGCTGCTGAAATTCATTGAGCGTAAAGCGCTCCGGCAATAAATCAAAGCAAACGGGCTCTGTTTGCAGTTTTTGCTTGAGTATTTCGTAGGTGCTTTCTAAGATGTGGTTGTGGTCAAAAGCCAAGGCTGGTACTTCATTAAGCGGAACCCAACTGATGTCATCGGCCCAAGAAGAAGCTTTTACCTGAAAATCTTCGATGCGCACAAGTGCAAAATGGGCAATGGTGATCACGCGTCCTTGCGGGTGTCTTTTGGGGTGGCCAAAAGATTGCGATTGGTGCATTTGGATGTGATCGAGGCCCGTAAGTTCTTTTAAGATGCGTTCTGCAGCAACTGGCAAATCTTCGTCAGGGTAGACTAAATCGCCGGGAATAGCCCAAAAGTTTTCGTAGGGTTCCATGGCACGCTTGATGAGTAGCGCTTTGATTTGCCCTGCTTCATAGCCAAAGATAATGCAGTCTACAGAAAAGGCTGCAGTAAAAAAATCGTGAAATTCTATTTTGTACATTCCCATTAGTGTCCGCTGTTTGCGGTCTCAAAGGTATCAATTCCTTTGCTTTTAAGGATGCTAGAAGTGCGAATTGCAAAATAAATGAGGTAAGCAAAGCACACAACCCCAACCCAATAGGATTGTTGAATGCCCAAAAGACTGTCGTCTGAAAGCCAGCCTTGCGTCACAGAAATTACACCACCTCCCATAATCATTAAGATCATCAAGCTAGAGGCAATATTGGTTTTTGTTCCCATGCCCGCAATACCGAGTGTAAAAATACAAGGCCAAAGTGTACTGCAAAATAACCCAACAGAAATAAAGGCAAATACACTCACGTAACCTGAACTGAAAATACCAATAATAAGCGCTAAAGAGCCGAGCGAAGAATAAAGAATGATCTGACGAACAGGATTGCCATTAGAAATAAAGTCGGCTGCGATGAGTACGAAAACCAAACCGATATAAGGCATAAAGGAAGAGACATCAGAACCTCCGATGGTATTGGCAAGTGCAAATATGCCAAAAGCGACTATTGGCAAGAAAATACCCATTAGGCGATTGAATAATTTAGATTTTTCGAACACCCCTGCTGCTGAGGCCCAACGCCCAATCATCATGCTGGCCCAAAACAAAGATACAAATGGAGCCACTTCACTTTCGCTCTTGCCCAATTGTTGTTTCATGAATTCTGGCAAATTACTTTGTGTAGCGACTTCAACACCTACGTACAAGAAAATAGCAATCATGGCTAAGATGACTTGCGGTTCGCGAAGTGTACTTAAAAGTTGGCCAGGTTCATTTTGATTTTCTTCACCGATCGAATCTGGAACCGAAGAAAATTTGAAGAATACTGCTGCCAAAACAAACGTTGCGCCGAGGATAATATAGGGCATTTGTACTGCCGTTAAGTCTAGAGCGATATCTGCTTTTGTGAGACCGCCAAAAATGGCGTATGATAGAATTACAGGGCCAATTGTAGTGCCGAGGTTATTGATGCCACCAGCCATGCTGAGGCGCACATTTCCTTTTGCAGGATCGCCCATCTGGATGGCTAAAGGGTTGGCCGCTGTTTGTTGTAAAGAGAAGCCTAAGCCAACAATAAATAAACCGCTGAGTAGTAGTGGAAATGAACCACCGTTGGCAGATGCAGGAATAAAAAGAAGCGTACCGGCAGCAGAAATTAACAGGCCAAGGGCAAGGCCATTTCGGTACCCAATCTTATTTAAGATGTCTTGTTTGAGCGCGCCTGATATGCCAAAATAAAGTAATGAACCTACCGTGTAAGCCACATAGAATGCAAATTCAATCAACTGAGACTGTAATTGAGAAAGGGTAAGAGCTTTCTTAAAAACAGGAATCAAAATAGAATTAGAAGCAGCTACAAAGCCCCAAAAGAAAAAGATGACGATCAGCGTCCCGAAGGCGCTGTAGTTTGTTTTTTGCATAGTAGTCGTTTAAGTTTTGGTCCAAATTACAATAATTTGGTTTTAACCGACATGTTGCTGCGTATTTTTTTCTTGGTTGAGTTGAAAAATAGTGGAAATTGTCTGGATTATAGACTGCGTATCAAAGCCGCAGTCGGCCCAGAGTTCTTCTTGAGTACCGTGATGAATATATTCGTCTGGAATACCGAGGCGAACAACCTCTGCTTGGTATTTTTGATCGACCATAAATTCGAGTACTGCCGATCCAAAACCACCCATAAGGCAGCCGTCTTCAACGGTAATCACCTTCTTGAACTTGCTGAACACTTCGTGTAAAAGGAGGGTGTCTAGTGGCTTGACAAAGCGCATGTCGTAGTGGGCGATTGATACACCGGCACCTTTGAGCGCTTCAATGGCTTTTTGGGCAAAATTACCAGGATGGCCAATGGTCAGAATAGCGATGTCTTCGCCGGCAGTTACTTTGCGACCTTCGCCGATCTTGATTTCTTTGAATGGTGTTTTCCATTCGGTCATGACGCCGTTTCCGCGCGGGTAGCGAATAGAGAAGGGGCCTTGATTGGGCAACTGTGCGGTGTACATGAGGTTGCGCAGCTCTTCTTCGTTCATTGGGGCAGCAACAACCATGTTTGGAATCATGCGCATGTAGGCGAGGTCATAAGCACCGTGGTGTGTTGCACCGTCGGCACCTACCAAGCCACCGCGGTCTAGGCAGAAAACAACATTGAGGTTTTGAATCGCGACATCGTGCAAGACTTGGTCAAAAGCACGTTGCATGAAGGAAGAATAGATGTTGCAAAATGGCACCATGCCTTGTGTGGCGAGGCCAGCACTGAAGGTAACAGCGTGTTGTTCGGCAATGCCGACGTCGAAAGCGCGCTTGGGCATGGCTTGCATCATGATATTGAGCGAGCAGCCAGAAGGCATCGCGGGCGTCACACCCATGATTTTGTCGTTCTTTTCTGCGAGCTCTACAATGCTGTGGCCAAATACGTCTTGGTATTTTGGCGGTTCTGGTGATTTAGGTACAATCTTGACGATTTCGCCGGTTTCTTTGTTGAACACCCCTGGCGCATGCCATTTGGTTGGGTTGCCCTCTTCAGAGAATTTGTAGCCAGCGCCTTTGCGCGTGACACAATGCAAGATTTTTGGACCCGGGATGTCTTTGAGGTCGGCCATGACTTTGGCAAGACCAATGACGTCGTGACCATCTACAGGGCCAAAATAGCGGAAATTAAAGGCTTCAAATAGGTTGGATTGCTTCAAGAGCGTGCCTTTGAGGGCATGAGATACTTTGGAGGCAATGGTTTGGGCGTCTGGACCAAATTTGGAGACTTTTCCGAGGAGTTTCCAGACTTCGTCTTTGACTTTATTATAAGTATGCGAAGTGGTGATGTCGGTGAGGTATTCTTTGAGGGCGCCAACGTTGGGGTCAATAGACATACAGTTGTCATTGAGGATAACGAGAAGATTGGCGTCTTTCTCAAAACCAGCGTGGTTGAGCCCTTCAAAAGCCAAACCTGCGGTCATGGCGCCATCGCCAATAACTGCGATATGTTGCCGTTGAGTTTCGCCTTTGTAGTGATTGGCAACAGCCATTCCTAAAGCGGCTGAAATGGATGTGGAAGAGTGGCCCACTCCAAAGGTGTCGTATTCGCTTTCTGAGCGCTTCGGAAAACCAGAAATACCACCTTTGAGGCGATTGGTATGGAATTTTTCTCTGCGGCCAGTTAAGATTTTGTGTCCATAGGCTTGGTGCCCGACGTCCCAGACGAGTTGGTCTTCTGGCGTGTTAAAGGCGTAGTGTAAAGCAACTGTAAGCTCTACCACACCTAAAGATGCACCAAAGTGAGAATTACCGATTTCTGAAATGACGTCGACGATGTATTGACGCAATTCTTGGGCAACTTGTGGGAGTTGTTCTTCTGTAAAATTCGCGCGTAGGTCGCTCGGAACAGTAATTTGGGAAAGGAAAGGGCCGGGCTTGTACGGGTGATTTGACATATGAACAAAGTTAAGCGTTTCGGTAGCTCAATAAACACCCTAACGCAGAAAATGTTCAATTAGTATCGGCTACTGCCTTTTGAGGTTGGTTTTTTCTAAGACGAAAGCAAAGCCCACAAAAGAAAGCACCAAGAGGTTGTGCAAGAAATGGTTAATGATGGCTTTGGAGAAATTGATTTGTTGCCCGATCCAAAATAAAATCAAACTCAGGCCTAAATAAAGCGCAAATTTTTTGAGGTTGTACGGAATTGGAAAGTGTCGCTGCCCAAGCCAATAGGAGAGCACCATTTGGGTAGCATACACGATGAGGGTAGCCCATGCGCTGGCCATGTATTTGTATTGCGGAATGTAATAGACATTGATGGCAATAGTCAGCATTGCGCCAACGATGGTAATGTAGGCACCGTATTGGGTTTTGCCGCTGAGCTTGTACCAAATACTTTGATTGTAATAAATGCCCAAAAACACATTGGCCATCAATAAAATCGGCACCACCTTCAAGCCTTCCCAGTAGGCTTCTTTTTGGATAAAATGCTTGAATATCTCCAAATTCAAGCTCACTAATAGGAATACTGCACACACCATAGCCACAAAAACATTCATGATCCTCACATAAACGGTGTTGCGGTCTTGGTTTTGCATTTGCTTGAAAAAGAACGGCTCTGCTGCGTAGCGATAGGCCTGTAAAATGATGGTCACGAGCATGGCCAGTTTGTAACAGGCGCTGTAAATCCCGACCTGTGACTCGGCATAACTCAGGGAGTCCGGAACTGCGGGGTCGTAGAGCAAATGCTTGAGTAAAATGCGGTCGAAGGTTTCGTTGATGATGCCTGCAAAACCTGCAATGACGAGCGGAATCGCGTAGCGCCACATGCGCTTGTAGAGGCTCCAATCTCTGACAAAAAGCACTTTGAAAATGCTATCGTATAACAAAAGTGGTTTGGCCAAAGAGGAAATCAGGTTGGCCAGCAGTATAAACAGTACG